>JBCCYG010000001.1:0-125571 GCA_039190145.1 Pseudomonadota bacterium
ATACCAATGACTTTTGCCATGCTCGTTCATCCCTTCTGGCGATGTGCTCTGGGCCCGCCTGCCGCGGCACCCGATATTCCAAGGATTTGGAGCGGCCCTTTTGGAAGACCGCTCCGCTGCTGGGCTATATAGGTTTGGGTTTTCGGGCCTGCAAGCCGTGCTGCACGAGTCAAATAAGCCCTTTTTGCCGCTACCCACTGCCGCCGAAACGGCTTTGATCGGTATTCGTTAACTTCGGGATAATGTAGGTACTTTCATCCACGTAATCGCAGCTTTCGCACCAGCGGCGGCGGGTGCCTCTTCCCGGAACGTAGATCGTGGGGTCCACGTCGCGCTTGCTGGTCTCCCGAATGGTGCGGGCGCCACATTCGGGGCAGCTTCTGGCCCGGGCGAACAGGCTGGAGAGGTGACGGCGCGCCGCGAAAACGCCGTAGAGGGCCAGGACACCGACGATGAGCAAGGCCGGGTTGAACGAAATCCGCAGGCCGCCGCTTGGTTCCTCGATCTGCGGGGCTTCAAGGAACGGCATGACCACCTGGTCGATCGTGGCGGTGACGCCGCGCACGATACCCTCAGCAGGGGCGTCGGTCTGCAAGGCGGGGAGCAAGGTGTCGGTGGTGATGCGCTGTGCCGCGCTGGTCAGGTCGCCCGCAAAGCCCTCGCCCAGCGCGATATGGGCGGTGGCATCGTCGCGGATCAAGACGACGAGAACACCGTCCTGCTTGAGCGGGTCCCCGAGCCGCCAGGCGTCAAACGTGCCCGCCGCGAAATCCTCTACGGTCTCGCCCGCATTAAAATCGCCCTGGGTGGGGATCGTGAGCACGAATACCTCGGCGCGGGTGTCGCGGCGCAGGGCCTTGAGCTGCTCAGAGAGCGCCGTTTCGGCATCTGCAGGCAGCAGATCGGCGTTATCTACGACGGGCCCGACCTGATATTCGGGATAGGTCTGGGAAAGCACGGGTGATGCAATGAGAAGACAGAGGAAGAGAACAATCCGCATAATCCGCCTAGCTCCTTTAATCGGGTATATTGTTCGAATGAAAACGCGCCATGCGCAGGACAAAAAACGATGCGCCCCGTGTTAGCACGGGTAAGCGGACAGATGTGGATTAATCTCAGCGGCTTGCCGACGCCCTTGTGGTGCAGTCCCCAACGCGATGGGTCGACATGATCCAGCCGACCCTGAGCATCCGCGGCTTTGAGCTCTTCAAGGCGTATCTGCCTCCTGCGGACCAGCCCGCGCTTGTTGAGGACCTCCGGCAGGTGCTCGTGGCGGCGCCGCTGGTGCAACCTGTGACACCGTCGGGGAAACCCATGAGCGTGCGTATGAGCGCCGCCGGGCGCCTCGGTTGGATCACCGACCGAAAAGGGTACCGATACGCGCCCACGCATCCGAACGGGGCGAAATGGCCGCCGATTCCCGAGCGCATCCTTGCCCTCTGGTACGATGTCACCGGCCTCGACCGAGAGCCTGATTGCTGCCTCATCAACTGGTACGGAGAAGGGGCGAAAATGGGGATGCACCAGGACCGCGATGAGGGCGATTTCTCCTGGCCCGTCGTGTCGATCTCGCTGGGGGATGAGGCGCTCTTTCGCATGGGGAACAAGACGCGAGGCGGCAAGACGGAGTCGGTCTGGCTCAGCTCCGGCGATGTCGTTGTCATGGGCGGCGACGCGCGGCTGGCCTATCACGGGGTCGACCGGGTCAAGCATGGCTCATCGCCGCTGCTCACCCAGGGGGGCAGGATCAACCTGACGCTGCGCGTTGTGGACCTACCGGAGTGAGCAGCAACCGCCGAGCGCCTGCATCGCCTCACCGAACCTGGCGATCACAAGCGCGGTAAAGCCGTACTCGATGTCGCTCATCCCATCCGAGCAAAGCTGTCGCTTGATCCCAAGCGTGAAGGGGTCGCCCGATGGCCCCCTGACACCAAAGCCGCCTAGCTGGCGCAAGTCATTGGGCGCGGGTCGGAGCGCTTCGAGATGCACGCGTTGCGGGCCCTCAAAGACGCCGGGATAAAGAAATTCACCGGGATACGCGCCGCCTTTGTCACGCTCGATGTCGAGCGTCCAAAACGGCTCTGTCCCGCCGCAGAAGAGCTCGGGCGGAACCTCGCTTAAGCCTTGACCTTGCTGCCGAACGAGAAATCGAAGCGAGGCCCAGCCCATGCTTTCCCCAACACGCACCCGCGCCCAGTTGCCTTGGGCGCGAACGACCTCGATGCCTGTTTCCTCGGGGCGAAAGCGGTCGATAATGGCGCCCGCGCTGCTCGGGGCCTCGCGAATGAAAAGAACGTCGTCATCGGCTACGCCGCGGACGTCATAGAGCGCTGGAAAGGGCTCTGCTTGGGCGACGATGCCACCGAGGGTGAGAAGGAAGACGGCGACAAGCCTATGCACGCGCGCCCCAGCTCTCGGACGCGTGCTTGCGCGTGTAGAACTCGAGCATGAAGCCGATCATGATGAGCACGAGCGAGAGGTAGATCGGATAGTCAATGACGCTGTTGCGCGGCGTGTAGTTGATGAAGGCAAAGCCGCGGGCCTGATCGATGGCGTGAAAGAGCGGGTTCCAGTCAAACATCGCGAGCATGAAGGGGGGCAGGCTGTTAGCGACGAACATTTTGCCCGACGCGATCATATTGGCGCGGCTATAGATGCTGGCCAGGATCGAGACCGGGCCGGGGGCCCAGGGCTTGACCGACAAAAAGAGGATGCCCACCGCCGCACCGGAGAACCAGGCACTCAGAAACATGCCGAAGGTTGCGATGGGGCGGTCAATGTGAACGGGCTCGATGACAGCATGGTACACGAGCAAAATGACAAATGCGGTCAGGATCTGGAGATAGAGCACCGACAGCGCCGCCCCGGCGATGGCGACAAGTGTGTTCATCGGCGCGTGCTTCATCATCGCGCTTGCGGGCCCCTCGGACCCAACGACCGCGCCCATGGTCTTGGTATGCGTCAGGAACAGAAAGATGCCAGACATGATGTAGATGATGAAATCGCCCCGGATCGCCGCGCCGCGCAGACCCAGGATCGAAAACATCAGGTAGAAGACCGCGACGAACATCACCGCCTGCAACATGCTCATGAACAGACCAATGAGCGCGTTGGAATGCGACTTCCGCACATTCTGAACGATGGAGTGATAGATCAGCTCCAGGATATTGACAGCTGCTGAGCCACGCGTGCGAACGCGAGATTGCTGGAACATGGTTTTCGTGCCTCATTCTACGGGCCAATGGGTGCCCGATACCTGCCAGACCTTGCCGATCTCTTAGCACGCCATGATAAGGCGGACGCCAAAGGCGATCAAGAAAAGGCCGCGTGAGCGAATTTTATGGATTACGAAAAACTTGAGACTGTGATGCGCACGCTGGCCCTGGAGGCCGGTGCGCTCATCATGGGCATATACAATGCCGATGATTTCGACGTGAAGGTCAAGTCAGATGACAGCCCGGTCACCGAAGCTGATGAGATGGCCGATGCCCACATCTCTGCCGGTCTGAGGGCGGCCTTTCCGGACGTGACCCTGGTCACCGAGGAGCAGGCCGCAAGCCACCGCGAGCGGGCGAGCACCTTTCTCATCGTTGATCCGCTGGACGGCACCAAAGAGTTCATCAATCGGCGCGGCGATTTCACGGTGAACATCGCCTATGTGGAGGACGGTGTTCCAACCCGGGGTGTCGTCTACGCGCCAGCCAAAGAGCGTCTCTTTTACACCGATGCCTCGGGCAAGTCCGTGGAGGAGGCAGGTCCTTTTGAGCCCGCGTCGCCGGGCGCTGTGAGCCCGATTTCCGTGAAGTCTCCGGATAATGCAGGTCTCCTGATTGTGGCGTCGAAATCCCACCGCTCGCCGGAACTCGAGGCCTATATCGCGCAATACGCGGTTGCCGACAGCAAGGCGGCCGGCTCCTCGCTCAAATTCTGCTTGATCGCCTGCGGCGAAGCGGACCTCTACCCGCGTCTGGGTCGAACGATGGAATGGGATACCGCCGCCGCGCACGCCGTCCTCGCTGGCGCCGGGGGCGCAGTTGTCAGGTTTGACGATCTCACACCGCTTGCCTACGGCAAAGAGGATTACGCCAACCCGTATTTCATTGCTTACGCGCCCGGGGTGGACCTCAAAACCGCATGAGCGTGCTCATTGTCATTCCGGCGCGCTATGCGTCGACCCGCTACCCCGGAAAGCCCCTGGTGGAGCTGACCGGAGCCACTGGCGAGAAAAAGACCCTCCTGGAGCGGTCCTGGCGTGCCGCGCTTGAGGTGCCGGGCGTTGACCGTGTGGTCGTCGCCACCGATGACGCGCGCATCGAGGCAACGGGTAAGTCCATGGGCGCGGAGGTGGTGATGACCTCGCCCGAGGCCGCCAATGGCACGGAGCGGGTAGCAGAGGCCCACCGGAAGCTGGGAGGCGGCTATGATCTCGTCGTCAACCTGCAGGGCGATGCACCGCTCACCCCTGCCTGGTTCGTCGAAGCCCTGCTGACAGCCATGGCGGGCGACCCGGACGCCGACATCGCCACCCCGGTGCTGCGCTGCGATGGGCAATCGCTCAACGGCTTTTTGGAAGACCGGCGCGCGGGCCGCGTGGGCGGAACAACCGCCGTCTTCGGAGCCGGAAATCGGGGACTCTACTTTTCCAAGGAAGTCATTCCGTTCACGGGCAAAACATATGCCGATGAGGCGCAAACGCCGGTCTTTCACCATGTCGGCGTCTACGCCTATCGGCCCGCAGCGCTGGCGCTCTACCCAACATGGCCCGTCGGCCCGCTTGAACAGCTCGAGGGCCTCGAGCAGCTGCGCTTCCTGGAACAGGGACGCGACGTGCTGTGCGTCGAAGTGGAGGGGCAAGGGCGAAAGTTCTGGGAACTCAACAACCCCGAGGACGTCCCCAGGATTGAAGCGATCCTTTCCGAACTGAGGATCGTATAGGCGCTAAACCGTGTACTTTCGTGGAAATTCGCCCAAAACTTCCCCTTTGAAAACGGGCTGTATACATAAAAGCCATAAGCGCCGCTAGTAACACTACAGAAGACAGATTATTCCCAGCAAACGAATTGAGGTGGCGAGATGAAGCGCAAAGTTACCAAAGCGATCTTTCCCGTGGCAGGACAGGGGACACGGTTTCTCCCCGCGACCAAAGCTGTTCCAAAGGAAATTATGACCCTCGTGGATCGACCGTTGATCCAATACGCGATCGACGAAGCGCGCGCCGCGGGTATCAAGGAATTCATCTTCGTCACCTCGCGCGGCAAGAGTGCCCTTGAGGACTATTTCGATCACGCGCCGGAGCTTGAAAGCAGCCTTCGCAAGAAGGGGAAGACCGAGCTCCTTGAAACGCTGAAATCCACCAACATGGATTCCGGTGCCATCGCCTATATCCGACAGCACAAGGCGCTGGGCCTCGGTCATGCGGTGTGGTGCGCGCGCAGGCTGTTGGGCAATGAACCTTTCGCTGTGATCCTCCCGGATGACGTCATCGCGGGTGAAGAGCCCTGCCTCAAACAGATGGTGGAGGCCTATGAAGAGACGGGCGGCAACATCGTCGCGGCCATGGAAGTTCCAGCGCACAACATCTCCGCCTACGGCGTCTTGGACGTGAAAGAAGACATGGGGCACGTCGTTTCCACGCGGGGCATGGTTGAAAAGCCCGCGCCGGAGAACGCCCCCTCAAACCTTGCCGTCATTGGGCGCTACATCCTCAACCCGTCCGTGATGAACCATCTCAACAAGATGAAGCAGGGCGCGGGCGGCGAAGTGCAGCTCACCGACGCGATTGCGCAGGAACTCCAGGAAGGGCGCGAGGTCTACGGGCTACGCTTCCGCGGGCAGCGGTTCGATTGCGGCTCCAAGGCGGGCTTCTTGCAGGCGACCGTGGCCTTTGGGCTGGCACGGGACGATCTGCGGGACGAGTTTTCCTCCTTTTTGTCCGAGATGCACGCGCTGCAAAACGCGGCTCAGTAGACACGCATGGACAGCGCGGCCGATCTTTGGCTCGCCTACAAGCTACGCTGGCGCCGTCGCCGCTATCTCGCCCGCGCCTGGAGGCGGCGAACCGAGCTCACACCCCTAAGTGATCGCACCTCGTCCATCCGGCCAGGCGACATTCTGTGTTTTTCAACGGTCCGGAATGAGACCGCGCGGCTGCCGTTCTTTCTCGATCACCATCGGGGCCTCGGGGTCTCTCAGTTCCTGATGGTTGATAACGGGAGCGATGACGGGACGCGCGAGTACCTCACAGGGCAAAACGACGTCTCCCTGTGGTCCACCGAGGCGAGTTACAAGGCGTCCCGCTTTGGGGTCGACTGGCTCAACCGTCTCCAGCATATCCATGCGCCCAGCCACTGGGTTCTGACGCTCGATGCCGACGAGATTCTCGTTTACCCGGACTGTGAGACACGCGACCTGCGGGAGCTCACCGCCTGGCTTTCATCCGCGGGTCGGATGAGTTTTGGGGCGCTGATGCTGGATATGTATCCAGACGGACCCCTCGCGGGGGCGTCTTATGCGCCGGGGCGTCCAGTTTGGGAAACGCTCACGCATTTTGACGCCTGGGGTTACACGTGGGAGCAGCAGGCCAAGTTTCGAAATATCTCCATCCGCGGTGGGCCACGGAAGCGGGTTTTCTTTAGCGATGCGCCGGATCACGCCCCACACTTGCACAAAGTGCCGCTTCTGCGATGGCGGCGCGGCATGGCCTATGCGAGCTCGACACACCTCGCGTTGCCGAGATCGCTCAACGACGCGTTCGATGCGCGTAACCAGGCACCCACCGGGGCGCTTCTCCATTCAAAGTTCCTCCCGGAGGTGGTCGCGAAGTCCGCTGAGGAGAAGACCCGGGCGGAGCATTTCACCCATCCGGACAGGTATGGGGACTACTACGATCGGATCACGCAGAGCCCAAACCTCGTGGGAGAGCCATCGATGAGATATGAAGGCCCCGCGCAGCTTGAGGCGTTGGGGCTCATGCGCCGGGGCAACTGGCCGGGTTAATTGTTGCACGCCTGTGGACAAATTATTTGTCTGAGGCCGTTTCAGACCCTATCACCCTAGCAAGCCCTGCATTTGAGACGGGGCGGGTAGGTACCTGCCCGGATTTGGCAAAAGCGGTTAACCCCTCTTTACCATCTGGGCGCGTAGAAGCGGGCAGCAGGTTACGAGGTCAGGCTTGGGCGTTTGGGGAACATATCGTCTGCGGCTCAGGCGAAAGCGCTACATCGCTCGGGCGATCCGCAAACGGCGTGAGCTGCGCAGCGTCGTCAACCGAACCGGCGACATCAAGAAGGGCGACATCCTCCTTTTCTCGACCCAGCGGAACGAGAAAATCCGCCTTCCCTACTTTCTGAAATACTACCGCGACCTGGGGGTCGATCACTTTATCATCGTCGACAATGACAGCGATGACGGGTCAGTTCCTTACCTTGCGGCGCAGCCTGACGTGTCCGTCTGGCACACGGCGGCGAGCTACCGGCGCTCTCGCTACGGCGTGGACTGGCTGAATTACCTTCAGTGGCGCTATGCGCACAAGCACTGGACGCTTGTCGTCGACCCGGATGAGTTCCTTGTCTATCCGTTCTGCGATACCCGACCGCTTCCCGCGCTGACGGACTGGCTTGATGCCTCCGGCATTCCCTCGTTCGGCGCCATGCTCCTCGACATGTATCCCAAGGGCCGGCTCAACGAGCAGCCCTATCGCGAAGGCCAGGACCCGCTTGAGATCGCGAGCTGGTTTGACGCGGGCAATTACTCGATCAAGAAGAACGAGACTTATCAGAACCTCTGGATTCAGGGCGGGCCCCGCGCGCGGACCTTCTTCCCGACGAACCCGACAAAGGCACCCGCGTTGAACAAGACGCCGCTGGTGAAGTGGAACAGTTCCTTTGTCTATGTGAGCTCAACGCACATGCTGCTGCCTCGGAAGCTCAACAAAGTCTATGATCCCCTGGGCGGTGAGAAGGCATCAGGCGTTCTGCTCCATACGAAGTTTCTCGATACCTTCTCGATTAAGGCGGCCGAAGAGCTCAACCGGCGCCAACACTATAGCGGGTCCGTAGAGTACAAGGCCTATGCTGAGGGGATGAACAAGGAGCCGGACCTGTGGTGCAAGTGGTCTGAGAAGTACATCAACTGGCGGCAGCTTGAGATTTTGGGCCTGATGTCCAAGGGCAATTGGGCATGAGTGCCACGGACAGCACCGAGGGCACGCTGGGCATTGTCATGCTCGTACACAATGCCTTGCACCGCGCGGAGCAGGTGGCGCGCCATTGGGCGGCATCCGGCTGCCCGGTTGTGATCCACATTGACCGCAAGGTCAAAAACGCCAAATGCGACCGCTTCATCGAAGCGCTGTCGGACGAGCCGCTGATCGAGTTTTCGGCTCGGCACCGCTGCGAATGGGGCACCTGGGGCATCGTCGCGGGCACCCAGGCCGCCGCAGAGCAGATCATGAAGCACTTCCCGTCCGTGCGGCATGTCTACCTCGCGTCTGGCTCTTGTCTGCCGCTCCGCCCGGTGCAGGAGCTCATCGACTACCTCGCCGAGCGTCCGCGCACGGACTTCATCGAAAGCGCGACGACGGCGGATGTTCCCTGGACCGTGGGCGGCCTCGATGAGGAGCGCTTTACCCTGCGCTTCCCGTTCTCTTGGAAAAAGCACCGCAAGCTCTTTGACCGCTATGTCGAGCTTCAGCGCAAGCTGAACATGAAGCGAAAGATCCCTGAGGGGATCGTGCCGCACATGGGCTCGCAATGGTGGTGCCTTACGCGGCGCACGCTGAGCGCGATCCTGACCGACCCGGACAGAGAGACCTATGACGCCTACTTCTCCCGCGTCTGGATCCCCGATGAGAGTTACTTTCAGACGCTTTGCCGTCTCTACTCCACCGACGTGCAGTCGCGGTCGCTGACGCTGTCGAAATTCGACCATCAGGGCAAGCCGCACATCTTTTACGACGACCACCTGCAGCTGCTGCGCCGGTCGGACTGCTTTGTTGCGCGCAAGATATGGCCGCGCGCGACCCTGCTCTATGACAGCTTTCTGACCGATGAAGAGCACGCGATGAAAAAGGCGGAGCCAAATCGCGGCAAGATAGACAGGGTCTTTTCCCGCGCCACGGATTTGCGCGTGCTGGGGCGGCGCGGTCTCTACATGCAGTCGCGCTTTCCGCTCACGCAATGGAACGATGGGGTGACCTGCGGGCCCTACACCGTCTTTGAAGGCTTCACGGATATCTTTGAGGATTGGGAAGAATGGCTTGCGAAAAACACCGGCGCGCGCGTCCACGGACACCTCTTTGCGGAAAACTGGGTGCAGTTCGCCAACCGTGAATCCACCTTTGCCGGGGCGCTTTATGACAGCGCCGAGGCGCGGGACTACAACAGCCGCGCCTTCCTGACGAACCTCATCTGGAACACGCGGGGCGAGCATCAGTGCTTCCAGTTTGGCCCATGGGATTCGCAATTCATCCACTGGGATCTCGCCACCGACCCCAATGCCCGCATCTACATCATCACCGGCGCCTGGGCGCTCCAGCATTTCCGCTCCAACGCCGACTTTGTCGACATCCGACGCGACGCGGCCTGGCGGCAAAAGATCGAGGCCGACCACCTCTATGCGCTCAAGAGCCGGTGGGCGAAGGCCAAGATCAAGATCCTGACCATGACCGAGTTTATCGAGAGCCCGATGGAGCATCTCCAGAACATCATCGACGATCTGTCTGGCGAAGGCGCAAGGCGGCTGACGGAGGCACCGCGGATGCAAAACCTGCGCGGCTTCGGCAAGTTTCTCCAGACGCTCAAGAACGAGGGGATGCACCCGTACCTCATGGGGGATTACCCGATCACAGACCTGCCCGAGCGGCCGCGCCAACGGATGCGCAAGCCGTATCTCGTGAAGAAATAGGCCTAGGGGATGCCTCAGCCGTTCGACTATTTCGTTCTCTTTGCCGAGATGCGGACCGGCTCGAACTTCCTTGAGGCCAATATCAATCTCTTCCCCGATCTCGCCTGCCTGGGCGAGGTGTTTAACCCTTACTTCATCGCCTATCCGAAGACGGCGGAATTCCTCGGCTTTGATCAGGCGACCCGGGACGAGGACCCTTCCGCAGTGCTGAAGGCGATCCGGGAGAAGGACGGGATCAACGGCTTTCGCTTCTTTCATGACCACCATGCGGGCGTCATCGAGGAGATCCTGGCAGACCCGCGCTGCGCCAAGGTCATCCTCACCAGGAACCCCATCGAAAGCTATGTGAGCTGGAAAATCGCGCAGGCCACCGGGCAGTGGAAGCTGACCAATGCCGCCAAACGCAAGGATGGCAAAGCCACCTTTCAGCGCAAGGAGTTCGAGGCGCATCTGAGCAACCTCCAGGGCTTTCAGATCAAGCTCCTCAACGCGCTGCAAAAGTCAGGGCAGACCGCCTTTTACGTGGCCTATGAGGACGTCCAAGACCTTGAGGTTTTGAACGGGCTCGCGAAGTTCCTGGGCTCCGAGACGGTGCTCGAGAGCCTGACCAAGAAGCTCAAGCGGCAAAACCCCGCCCCGCTGTCCGAGAAGGTCGAGAACTACGCGGAGATGGAGGCCGCCCTGGCCGCGATCGACCGGTTTGACCTCACGCGCACGCCCAATTTCGAGCCCCGGCGGGGGCCGGTCGTGCCAACTTATCTGGCCGCTGCCCACGCGCCGCTCCTTTACATGCCGCTGCGCTCGGGCCCCGAGGATCGGGTAAAGGCATGGCTCGCCGCGATAGACGATGTCGCGACCGACGCGCTCCACACCGATTTCAATCAGCGAGCGCTCAGGCAGTGGAAGCGGCAGCATCCCGGTCACCGATCTTTCACGGTGCTGCGTCACCCGGTACCCCGCGCCTACCGCACCTTTCAGGACCGAATTCTGGGCGTCGGGGAAGGGTCATTCCTCGAGATCCGCCGGAAACTTATCAACCACTACGACGTCCCACTCCCCCAAGATGGGCCGGGTAGCAGCTGGGGCGCGGCGGAACAGAAGGCAGCCTTTGAGGGCTTCCTCGCCTTCCTCAAGCTCAATCTCGGCGGTCAGACCGCAATCCGCGTAGACCCGGCCTGGGCCACGCAGGCCGTGGCGCTGCAGGGCTTTGCCGATTTCGCGCAGCCCGACATGGTCCTGCGGGAAGAGAGCCTCGAGGTCGAGTTGGCCATGCTCGCCGAGCTCGTGGGCGTCCCCTGCCCGGACGTGCCGGAGCCGGAAGCCAACGACACCGTCGATCTCAGTGATATCTACGATGAGGGGCTCGAAGCCGCCGTGCGCGACGTCTACCAGCGCGATTACATGACCTTCGGCTTTGAAAGCTGGTCCGGCTGACAGCCTGTTCAGGCCGCCGCACTCGTCGGGAACTGCGTCAGGATGCCGTGAAGCGCGGCCGGGCTTCGGTTGGAGCGGAGTTTCTCGCAGATGCCCTCGTCCCGCAGGGTCCGCGCCACGAGTGCGAGCGCCTTGAGGTGGTCAACACCGGCGGCTTCCGGTGCAAACAGGCAAAAGACGAGGTCGACGGGCTGCTTATCCACCGCGTCAAACTCGAGCGGCTTGTCGAGGCGCACAAACCCGCCCACGACGCCGGAAAGCTCGGGAAGCCGCGCATGGGGAAGCGCCACGCCCTTGCCCACCGCGGTTGGACCGAGGTTCTCCCGTTCCAAAAGGGCTTCGACGGCGGTCGGGACGACCACGCCATGGGCGTCAGCCACCATATCGGCCACATCGTGAAACAGGCGTTTCTTCGAGGTGGTGGAAGCCATTACTTTCACCGCCTCGGGCTTGAGGATGCTGCTCAGGTCCATCTTCGCTTTCGCCTTTTACTGCGATCTCATGCCGACGGAGTCGGGTCGATCCAGCCAATGTTGCCGTCGTCTCTCCGGTAGACGACGTTCGTCCGTCCGGCGGTTTCGTTCGTAAATACCAGCACGGGTGACCCTGCAAGCTCCATCTGCATCACCGCTTCGCCCACCGAGAGGGACGGTATCTTCGTCTCCATCTCAGCCACGATCACGGGTTGCAGCGAGTCTGGCTCAGCGTCGTCACTGGCATCCGATGCGGCGAGGATATACGAGGCACCGCCTGAGAGTTCAACCGGCTGCGCACGGTCCTTGTGGTGGTCCTTCAGCCGCCTTTTGTAGCGCCGAAGCTGCTTGTCCATCTTCTCCGCCGCCGCTTCAAAAGCCGCATATATTTCAACGGCTTGGCCCTTCGCCTGGACGGTCAAACCGGTGCTCAGATGGACAATGGTTTCGCATACATGCTCATGCGCGGACTTTGAAAAGATCACCGTGGCATCTGTCGGTCTGCCTGCATACTTGCCGATTGTTTCCCCCAGCGAGTCCTCCACATGGGTCTGGAGCGCGGAGCCGATATCGATCTGTTTGCCGGTGATCTGGTAGCGCATGAAACCTCTCTTTCGTTCGGGCGGACACGTCATAAGGGCACCATGGGGCGCCTGAGCGTGTCACCTGGGGGAATTCAGCTTGGTCTTCGGTTGTCGTCCGCTATCAGCCCGCGAGGACCGTGATTTAGGGAGACTGCCGAAGGAGCCTTGCATCCCCTTAATGTGGCGACCGACCCTGCCACATGTCAATGGAAAGACCGTTAAGATCACTTGAACCGGAAATTTGCGCCGAGATAGACGCGGCGGACGTTTTCGTCTTCCACGATTTCTTCGGTGGTCCCTGACATGAGCACTTGGCCGTCATGCAGGATGTAGGCGCGGTCAACGATGCCGAGCGTCTCCTGCACATTGTGGTCGGTGATGAGCACGCCCAGCCCGCGCGATTTCAGATCGTTCACAAGGTTCCGGATCTCGCCCACGGCGATGGGGTCAACGCCCGCGAAGGGCTCGTCGAGGAGAAGATATTTGGGGTTCGCGGCGAGGCAGCGCGCGATCTCGACCCGGCGCCTTTCACCCCCCGAGAGCGCGAGGGCTGGCGCCCGGCGCAGATGCTCGATGGAGAACTCAGCCAGAAGCTCTTCCAACCGGCGCCGTCTTTTGTCCCGCTTGGGTTCTGAAATCTCGAGTATCGCCAGTATGTTATCTTCGACGTTGAGACCCCGGAAAATCGACATCTCTTGCGGCAGATAGCCGATCCCTTCATTGGCGCGGCGATACATCGGCAGGGCCGATACGTCGCGCCCGTCCACAAGGACCTGCCCGGCCTCAGCATCTACGAGGCCCGCAATGGCATAAAAGCATGTGGTCTTGCCCGATCCGTTGGGACCCAAAAGCCCCACGACCTCACCGCGCGACAGATCAAGGCTGACATCACGAATGACGAGCCGCTTCCGGTAGCTCTTTCGCAGATTGCGGACCGACAGCCCCGCAGCGCCATCGCTTATCTTCAGCTCCGGCTTCATTCGTTTGATTGGAGCACGGTGCGTACGCGCCCTTCAAGCAGTGCCGTTCCGCTGGCCAGATCAACGCGCATGGTGTCCGATGACACGGCGTTACTGCCCTGGATCAGGAGAACATCGCCGGACAGAAAGATCGAATCATCGGAGAGCTCGTAGAGCGCTGTCCGCGATTCCGCTTCTTCCTCCGGCGTCACGAACGTCACGCCGCCCTCCGCGAATATGCGGGAGATGCCGCCTGTATCGGCGTAATTCACCGTCACGCGCGGGGCGGCCAGGCGAAGCTCGCCCTGCCCGATCACTACATTCCCGGTCAGGAGTGCCGAACCATCGACCTGATCGATGGCCATCGAATCCGCGGCGATCTCGATAGGGAGGTCGCCATCCTGGTTGAACCCGGCAAAGGCGACCTGCAGGCCTTGAGCCAGGGCGAAACTCGGCACCATCAAGGCGCAGACTGTCAGTACTCTCAACAGGGTCACTCATCTCCCTCCGGCTGGGCCGAATGATACACCAATTTTACCTCCCCTTGAAAGGTAATGACGTGCTCTTCGCTCGGGTTTGGTCGCTTCATGGTCATTTGGTTTGCGGTGACGCGGCCAAACGGCGCTTCCACGGCGATGGGGCCCAGGGTCTCGACGTCCGACGTGGCGAGATCGGCTAAGAGCGTGTCTGTTCGGATACTTATGCCGTCCGAAGTGGTGATCAGCGTCCCGCCGCTCAGACGCGCAGTGCCGGCCTCGTTGTCGACATCGGCGATCGGCGCGGTGGCGCTGAGCGTCAAGGATTGCGCAGTCTCAAATCGCGCATCCATATCAGTCATGCGGAAACTATCCCGGTTATCGGCGCTTGGGATCGCGGCACGGCCGGTGAGGGTAACCGCGGTGCCATCCTCGGTCACGCCAGCGAAGTACGGGGATGATACCTGCTGCTCCTGGACAAGCTGATCCACGTTCAGCTCCGCATAGGGGATGGACTCCGTCGGGTCGACTTCACCCGAAAAGAAGAAAAGCGTCGAGAGCAGCGCGAGTGCCGCAAGCGGGAGCAGCACCTTGAGCGTGTTGACGGTGCGCGAATAGGTATCGGCCCGCGGTGCCACTAGCCGAGCCCGACGCGCAGGCAGTCATGGATGTGGATGAGACCCACGGGCATGTCGCCCTCCGTGACAAAGAGGCACGTGATCTTGGGCGTGCCCATATTCATCTGCGCGAGCGCCTCTTCTGCGAGGGCGTCCGCGCGAATGGTCCGTGGCGACATCGTCATCACCTCCTGTGCGGTCCGGGACAAAAGCCCGTCCATATGGCGGCGCAGGTCACCATCAGTGACAACGCCCACCAGCGCGCCTTCCGCATCGGTGACACCCACGACGCCAAAGCCCTTTTGCGAGATCGCAAGCAGGACCTCCCCCATGGGCGTTGCCTTGGCCACAAGCGGCAAGGCCTCGCCCGAATGCATGAGGTCGGCAACGCGCGAAAGCTGCGCGCCAAGCTTACCACCGGGATGGAATTCCCGGAAGTTTGCCGGGGTGAACTGCCGATGTTCCATGAGCGCCACAGCGAGCGCATCGCCCAGCGCCAAGGTCATTGTCGTGGTCGATGTAGGCACATTGCCGGTCCCGCAGGCTTCCTCCACCTTGGGGAGGATGAGCGCCACGTCGGATTGTTTGATGAGGGAGCTATCGGGATTGGTAGCCACCCCAATCAGCGGGATGGAAAACCGGCGCGTATGGGCCACGACATCCACGAGCTCCGGCGTCTCACCGCTATTCGATAGAACAAGCACAACGTCGCCGTGGCTCATCATCCCAAGATCGCCGTGGGAGGCTTCTGCGGGGTGAACAAACTGAGCAGGTGTCCCCGTGGAGGCAAAGGTCGCTGCGATTTTTCGCGCCACGTGGCCCGATTTCCCCATGCCGCAGACGATGACGCGACCCTTGGCCTGCAGCAGGGTCTCTACCGCCTCGCCGAAGCTCTCATCGAGCGCATTCGCGAGCGAGCCCAGCGCCGCGCCTTCGATGCGGATCACCCTTCGAGCGGTTTCGAGAAATTCGGCGCGGGTCATGGCTTAGGAATGGGCAAAGATGTCGGTGTCGGGCCAACCGGCCAGGTCGAGCTTGGCGCGCGTTGGAAGAAAGTCGAAGCAGGCCTGGGCCAGTTGCTTGCGGCCCTCCCGCTCAAGGCGTTCGTCGAGCTTTTCCTTGAGACGGTGGAGGTAAAGCACGTCTGAGGCGGCGTATTCCATCTGCGCCTCGGAAAGCGCGCCGGCCCCCCAATCCGACATCTGCTGTTGCTTGGAGATGTCGACGTCTATGAGCTCGGCAGTCAGGTTCTTGAGCCCGTGGCGGTCGGTATATGTCCGCACGAGGCGGCTGGCGATTTTGGTGCAGTAAACCGGTGCCGCAAGCGCCCCGAAGGCATGGAACATGACCGCGATGTCGAAGCGTCCATAGTGGAAGAGCTTTAGGACGGTCGGGTCGCGGAGCAGCGCTGCGAGATTTGGCGCCTCCGTTTGCCCCTTTTCGATCTGGACGAGATGCGCGGTGCCATCCCCACCGGAGAGCTGCACGAGGCAGAGCCGGTCACGGTGCGGCAGGAGGCCCATCGTCTCGCAATCAATGGCCACGCTCGGGCCAAGATCAAGCCCGTCGGGCAGGTCGCGCTGGTGGAGGGTGATCGTCATTCTGCGCCTTATCTAAGGTGCTGGCTGGGTGGACGCCAGGGCCGACGCTGTCAAGCTTGCCCGCGAGCGATAAGATCGCCTCATGGCAGACGACACTCCCGATTCGGAAATCAAACGCATTCTTGAAGAAGCACGGGTCATCGCCGTGGTTGGCGCCTCACCCAACCCGACGCGTGTGTCCCATCGCATCGCCGGTTACCTGCTGAAACAGGGCTTTGAGATCGTGCCAGTCAATCCGGTGGCGGCGGGCGAGGTTATCCACGGGCGAAAGATCGTCGCCTCGCTGGCAGAGGCCTCCCATGCGGACGTGGTAGATATCTTTCGCCGCTCGGAGGTGGTGCCGGAGGTCGTTGACGCGGCATTGGAGCATCTACCGGAACTTCGCACTGTGTGGATGCAGCTCGGCGTGCGTCATTCGGAGGCGGCTGAAAAAGCAATGGCTCGCGGCGTGACCGTCGTTCAGGACAGGTGCCCGGCGATCGAGATGCCGCGCTTAGGCATGGCCTAGACGCGCAGCCAACGCGGCGGTTTGAGCTTTTTGTGTCTACCCACCAGGCAACTGAGGACGAAGCGGGCCGGGTCAAGCATGGTCATGGCATCCTCCATCTGAAGGCTCCCTAGCCCTCCCTTGTTTCCGTTTCATGACAGCCGCGCTAAGCGAAGGGCGTGGCTGATGCGCTTTCCATATTCCTGCCTTGCCCGCCGGGCCTTGAAGCTGCGCTCAGGGAGGAAGCGGCGGAGATCGGCCTCCCCTCGCCGCGCGCCCTGCCCGGAGGCGTTGAGAGCCACGCGGCTTGGGAGGATATCTGGCGCGCAAACCTTTGGCTGCGCGGGGCGACGCGGGTTTTGGTCCGTCTCGGGATCTTTCGGGCCGGGAGCCTCCCCGAGCTCGAGGCGGCGGCGCGTCGATTTCCCTGGCTTGATCACCTCGCAGCGCGAGAACCGGTTCGCCTCGACATCACCTGCCGCAAGTCGCGTATCGCCCATGCGGGCGCCGCCGCGCAAAAGCTCGAAAGGGCGCTGCGAACGCTCCAGATCCCGGTGGCGCCCAAGGCGGAGCTGACCGTGAAGGTGCGCATTGAACGCGACACCTGCATATTGAGCATCGATACCTCGGGTGCGCCGCTGCACCTGCGCGGGCACAAGCAGGCGGTGGGCAAAGCACCTTTGCGGGAAACCTTGGCGGCACTGTTTTTGCGAGAATGCGGCTACGCGCCTGGGGAGCCCGTGATGGACCCGATGTGCGGGTCTGGTACTTTTGTGATTGAGGCCGCTGAGATCGCGATGGGGCTCCCGCCCGGGCGGGACAGGCGCTTCGCGTTTGAGCGACTACCGAGCTTTAACCCGGCGCGCTACGCAGCCCTGAAAGGCTTCACCGCAAAGGACGCGGAACCTGTATTTTTCGGGTCAGATCGCGATGAGGGCGCTGTGCGTGGTGCGCAGGCCAATGCGCGGCGCGCGGGCGTTTTGGGTGTGGTCGACTTTCAGCGTGCCCCCGTGAGCGAGCTCACCGCCCGTGGCGGACCGGGGCTGGTTATGGTGAACCCACCTTATGGCGAGCGGATCGGGAACCGGCAGGCGCTCTTTTCTCTCTATCGCACGCTGGGCGATGCGCTGCGTGCGCCAGGATTTTCAGGTTGGCGCTTGGGGATGGTGACATCAGATGGTGGGCTTGCGAAAGCCACGGGGCTTGAACTGAGTGCCGGTCCGCCGGTTGCGTTTGGCGGGCTTAAGGTAAAGCTCTACCAAGCGCGGCTCTAAGACTAAACAAAGACGCATGAAGAGCTTTGCGAGCCTAGAACGAGATGCGTGATCCCGCCTTCGCTGCCCCAGGCCAGTTTTGGCGCGGCAATATACACACGCACTCAACGCGGTCCGATGGTCTGCTTGCGCCCTCGGAAGTCTGCAAAAAGTACCGCGACGCGGGGTATGACTTCGTTGCTCTGACGGATCACTTCGTAGGGCTTTACGACTACCCGATCACCGATACGGGCGCCTATCGCGGCCCCGACTTCACGACTTTGCTCGGCGCGGAGTTGCATTCTGGTGCCATGGAGAATGGAGAGATTTGGCACATTCTTGCGGTGGGATTGCCGGAAGACTTCGCGCCCAACGAAGCGCCTGCGTGGACCCCTTTGGAGGGCCAGGAAACGGGGCCGCAGATTGCCCAAAGGGCGCGGGATGCTGGTGCCTTCGTTGCGATTGCGCATCCGGAATGGGGCGGGCTATCGCTCGCTGATGTCAGGTCGCTCGAAGCCGCTCACGCGGTGGAGGTGTACAATCACACATGCGCCTTGGAGACGGATCGTGGGCAGGGCTTTTGGCATCTTGATCGCCTTTTGGACGACGGTCGGCGAATGATGATCTGTGCCACCGACGATGCGCACTTTAAGTTTGCGGACGCATTTGGCGGGTGGACTATGGTGAAGGCAGAGGAGAACAACCCAACGGCTCTGCTCGATGCGTTGAAGGCCGGTCACATGTATGCGTCCACGGGTCCGCAAATCCACGACGCGGTCTGGCAGCGGGACCGGGCGTGCGTGAAATGTTCACCTGCAGTGACGATCACGGTCCATGGTCAGGCAAGTGCGATCCACACACTTCACGGCGAGGGCCTCACAGACGTGGAGGTCCCCCTTGCTGCACTGTCTGAGAGCCCATGGCTTCGCCTCACGGTCATCGACCGCTACGGGAAGCGCGCCTGGACAAACCCGTTTTGGAAGTGACTACCGCCCCTCAGCTCATTCAGTGCGTGGCCGATAAGGGCCGCAATGCTTTTTAAAGCTCGCGGTATATATGAAGGCGTTTTGTGATGCTGCGCACAGCTTCGGCTCTGGGAATTGATTGCGAGGAGAGCCTTTTTCCAAGACTCAAGACGAAGCTTTGGATGCCAGGAGCACTTGCTGCGAATGTGTCAATCCATGCGGTTGCCTACGCCGGCGCCATGCATTCGCTCGATGGCATCAAGATGGAAAAGAAACGGACGGCACCATTCGACTTTACGATTTGCCGGAAGACTAGACGCCGCTGCAGGGTTAGGGGGCACGCATGTGCATCTGGCAATTCTATCTTCAGCACGCGGATGGAATGCTCTATGAAAATGCATGATCGAGCGGGGCGGCTGGTGCCGAGGCTAAGCCAGATCTTAGCGAAAATGATACTCTGCGATCGAGAGAAGACATGTTCAGGATTGCTGTCGTTGGTCGAGGCCTCATCGGTAGTGCTGCAGCGCGCTATCTGGCCGAAGGGACAGATGGCGTCGTTTGCATAGGGCCCGATGAGCCCAAAAAGCGCGATTCACATAGCGGCGTATTTGCGAGCCACTATGATGAGGGGCGCATGACGCGCCATGTCGATCCGAGGGCGGAATGGGGAATTACGGCTAGTAAATCCATAGCTCGATACCGCGAACTTGACCGGCGGAGTGGCGTCACGTTTTATTCTCCGGTCGGGTATCTGGGGCTCGGCGTTCCCGGATCGCAATACAATGCCCTATGCGCCGCCATGGGTGAGCAGAACGGTGCAGCGATTCAGCGGCTAGAGGTCGACCAGATAAAGGCGCGGTATCCCTATCTGTCGGTTGCGGACTACGCTGACGGCCTGCTGGAAACTGGCGGTGCAGGGTACATCAGCCCGCGCCGCATGGTCAGCGCACAGACGATACTCGCTCAAGAAGCGGGAGCTGCCTGTATCAAGCAAGCTGCTCGTGCGATCCGCCCCACATCTCGCGGCGTAGAGATTGAGCTTTGGGATGGCACCACTGTCGAAGCAGAACGGGTGTTGATCGCCGCCGGTGCGTTTACCGCGCCCTTGGGGTTGAGCCCTGTCGATCTTGGGCTGACGGTTTACGGGCGTACAGTTGTCCTTGCCCAGATCGAAGGCGACGCAGCCGAGATCCTGAAGGATATGCCCACGATGATCGATACGGGCATCGGCGCATATATCTTGCCGCCAATTAAGTACCCGGATGGGCGAAGCTATCTCAAAATCGGTGTTGGAGACACGTCGGACCCACAATTCGCCGACGTTGCAGGCTTGCAGGATTGGTTCAAAGGCGGAGGTCTACAAACCAATAAGTCCCGATTCATAGCGCGGCTCAAAGAGCTGATCCCCGTTCTTGAAACTTGCCCGTCATGGAAAACGGACACATGCGCGGTCACCGCGACAAAGAGCGGGCTCCCGATCATTGACACTGTGGTCGCCGACAAAATCGTGGTTGCGGTGGGGGGCTGTGGCAAGGGTGCGAAAGGCGCTGATGAATGGGGTCGCATCGCGGCGGGAGTCGTTCGTGGTTTGCCTTGGTCTTCTGAAGTGGAGCGAGAGAAACTCGCGATCCCGCAATCTGACGTGAAAGTGCAGCTTGATGACGTACAGACTGCATAATCGTCTGGGATCGGGCGGGTTTGTCATACAGGCGGCATTGGTGGCGGCCAAAATCGACTTTGAGTACCGCCCGGTGAGGTCCGTGCCGAACACGCAAGTTGGCGAACAAGTTAAGGAACTGAACCCTTGGGGTCAGGTCCCCATACTAGAACTAGAAGACGGTACGCGGATGACAGAGGTGGCTGCTATGCTGGCGCATCTGTCCTCCGCGGAACCGGCAATCCGCATGGGACCCACGCTTTGGGTGGATAACCACCCGCAATTTTTGAGATGGGCCGTGTTTTTGTCGGTGAATGTCTATGAGGCCATCCTTCGCCGGAGTTACACGCATCGCTACTTTAAAGACGGTCCTGAGCTATCTGAGCGGGAAGCGGTTAAAGCCTCCATCCGGGAGGCCGCTGGGGAGAGGATTCACGCCGCATTTAAGTGCATTGAGGCCGAGACATCGGGCTACCAATTCCTCTTAAGCGACCGCTTGTCTGCCTGCGATATTTACCTTGCAATGCTCTATGCCTGGTACAATCAAAAGCCGGATCTGCCGAAATGCACCTGGATCACGACCCAGGTCGCCACTCACCCGGAGATCGGCCCAATCTGGGAGCAGAACTTTCACGACAGGCTCGATTTCAAGTGGCATGAGCTGTGACCTGCCGGTTGGCTGCGGCACGATGTTATAAAGTTACATCTTTTCTTGCGGGAGTTCGTTCTCTCACGTAATCGGTGAAAAGCCCGCACCACCGCCACTCATATTGCTGAGTTCGGTGCCAGCTGAATTTCCGCAACCGAAATCAGAGGACCCATTCATGTCATTCGTAAGACAGCTCGCCTTTGCTTCAGCATTGGCTTTGAGCTCAGTTGTGCCTGCTTTGGCCCAACAGGAGACGCTCACCATCTCGGGCGGCTTTGGCCCAGACACTGCTGTGCCTGATCCGCGTGCGGGCTATAACGGCTGGATGTCGAACCGCCTTGGCGTCACCGAAACGCTCATGGGGCTGGACTACGATCTAAACCTCTATCCACGCCTTGCCGAGAGCATCGAGCAGGCGTCGCCGACGACGTGGCGCGTGACGCTGCGCAGCGATCTGACTTTCCACGACGGGACGCCCGTCACAGCGCAGGCCGTCATCGATGCCATCGCCCCGATCTCAGAAGAAGGGGCCGCGGGCCACAACAAACGCATTGCAAATTTGCTAGACCTCGCTGGAATGTCGACTGACGGAGATGGCGTGGTTGTGTTTGAAACGAACAGTCCGAACTCCGCATTTCCGTGGACGTTGTCAGAGCCCGGCATCGCGATACTCGGTGACGCCTCTGACGCTTTCCCGATCAACGCCACCGGTCCGTTTGTCTTTAAGGAGGTGGTTCCTGATCAGCTTTATCGTGTGGAAGCAGACGCTGATTACCGCCTGGGAACTCCTGCTTTGAAAGAGGTTAGCGTGGTTTTTTCGGATGATCCGGGTGCACAGGCGCTCGCCTTTGAGGCGGGTGAGGTCGACATGGTGATGAACTATCCGGAAACTGATTTTGGGCGGATCCAGGAAACGGGCGCAGTCGGCATGTCGGGACCTACGGCGCGCTTGTTCTTTTACACAGTGAACGCCAAGAGCGGCCCCATGGCGAACCCGCTGGTGCGCAAGGCAGTATCGGTCGCCATTGACCGTCAAGGCATCGTGGATGCCGCGCTCTCTGGTGTGGCTGGTGTCCCCGCAGGCACGATGTTTCCGCAGGGGAAAGGTTGGGCAGCTGACATTCCGCCGGTCTATGACATGGCGCAAGCTGAGCAGTTACTTGCTGAGGCCGGTGCCGTGAAACAAGGCGGCAGCTGGATGCTTGATGGTGAACCATTGGAGCTCGATATCGTAACGTATTCCGGTCGTGCGTCTCTGGCACCGACAGCGGAAATTACGCAGGCCTTTCTGCAAGCGATTGGCATCAAAGCCAACATTCGCGTCGGCGAGTATGGTGCGAGCAATGATGCGATCGCCGCTGGTGAGGCGGATATGTTCTTGCAAGCCTGGGTGATGACGCCTCAGGGCGATCCCGGCGCCGTACTGGAAACGCTGCTCAAAACGGGCGGGGGGTCCAATGCGGGAGGTTATTCAAACCCTGAGCTCGACGCGCTTTTGGAAGCAGGGCGTGTGAACTTTGAGCAAGAGAAGCGCGAAGAGATCTATCAGCAGATCCAAGAGATTATTGCCGAAGATGCTGCGCTGATCCCAGTCTTTCATAAGAGCATGCTGGTGGTTTCTCGCCCTGGTCTGAATGGCTTTGATGTGCATCCGACCGAGTTTTACTGGCTCACACACGAGACCAAGTGGGAAGGATGACGCTTTCTGTCTCCGGCCTGAGCGTACAGCGCTCAGGCCGAACTATTCTACAACCGACATCACTGGATATCGAGCCGGGCGACCGAATTGGGCTCGTCGGCGCGTCAGGGTCTGGGAAGTCCACACTCGGTCACGCCCTAATCGACGATCTGCGCGCCCAAGGATGCAGTGTCGCGCAGGTGCCCCAGAGCCCGGATGAGGCGCTAGACCCCCTTCGCAGCATGGCCTTTCATTGGCGGGAGGCGGAACAAGCTTTGGGGCTTAAAAGCGGTGCCGCGGATCAGGAGCGCCTTTTTGCAGCGCTTAACATCGGCCACGGCGATCTTAGCAAACGCCCGTGGGGCTGGAGCCGCGGCATGCAGCAACGGTTTGTCATTGCAATGGCATTGATAGGCAGCCCGGACCTGATTGTTTTGGATGAACCGACATCGGCGCTCGACCCGGTCGTTGCGGCGGCGACAATGGACCTGCTCGATCGTTTTCTGACGGGCAAGCAGACCGCGATGATCCTGATTACCCATGATTTGGGGATGGCTGTTAGGCGCGTTTCAAAAGTGATGGTGATGGATGCGGGTTACCTGGTGGAGACAGCATTAACCGACAAGCTGTTGGAACGGCCCCAGAGCAAGGCGGCGAAGTCGCTCGTGGAGCATCGCAGCTGGATGTCATTGCCGTGCTAGAGGTAAACGACGTCTCGATCCGCCGGGGCTCAGCCACCACGTTACACGACGTGTCGTTGACCTTGGCACCCGGCAAGACCCTGGCCGTCGTGGGCGAGAGTGGCTCGGGCAAGTCGACGCTGGTTGGCGCGATCTTGGGGGTTCTTAAGCGCTTTAAGGGCACGGTGACATGGGACGGCAAACCGGTTTTTAAAAGTCGTCCATCGCTCGTGATGCAAGAGCCTCGATCGGCGTTCAATCCAGCTCTGTCGCTGCGGCAGTCGGTCAGTGAGCCTTTGATCGCGCGCAGGATGACGATGGAGCCAAGCCGCTTAAAGCGGCTATGCGAGGGGCTGGAACTCCCCATTGATCTGCTCGACCGGCGTCCGACGGAAGTGTCCATCGGCCAGGCTCAACGCGTTGGGATCCTGCGAGCCCTCATCGCGAGTTCGCCTCTCATTCTCTTTGATGAACCGCTGTCGGCACTGGATGCTACAACACAGAAGCACACCGCTGGGTTGATCGCCGACCTCCAAACGGAAGAAGGTTTTGCCGCTCTGATCGTCACCCATGATCTGGGCTATGCCTGCGCGTATGGAGATGACATCGCCGTCCTCCGTTCGGGGCGGATAGAGGAGTTTGGCGACGCCAGCGCCTTCGTGGCTTCGCCCCGCACGGAGTACGGTCTCTTGCTGAGAGACGCTGCATTTGCTCTCGGCGCATTGGAGCTCGTCGCGTGATCTCAACCGTCTTTGGTTTGCTGTTGCGGGCTGTTTTCGTTTTAGGCGGGACGGCGGTCGCGACCTTTGCGCTTTTGTGGCACGCACCGGGGGACCCTGCTCTCGCGATTGCATTGGCACGCTATGCAACGGTCGTGCCACCAGAGATTATCGACGAAATTCGAACCGAGGTTGGCTTGGACCAAGGGTTTTGGGTCGCGTTTCTCGGCTGGGTTCGGCCGTTGCTTGCGGGCGATTTTGGCAACTCGTCAGTCACAGGATTGCCAATCTGGCCCGAACTATGGGCGGGTATCCGTTACACTGCGCCCCTCGCTTTTGCGGGTCTGCTGATCGGGCTGGCGATCTCTCTTCCGCTTGCGATCATTGCGACGAAGAAACCCGGCGGTTGGGTTGACCGGTTTGCCGTTGCAATTGCATCACTTGGCGTCGCGATCCCGGCCTTTTGGCTTGGGCTTCTGCTCATTTTGCTCTTTGCGGTTCAGCTTGGCTGGCTCCCAGCGATGGGGGCGCGAACCTCAGCCCACATGATACTACCCGCTTTGACACTTGGCCTAGGTGTTTCGGCATCCCTGACCCGGATCATCCGGTCAGGTATTCTAGAGGCGCGAGAAAATGCTTTCTTACCGGCGTTTCGACGGCGGGGCGTTTCCGAGCGCGCGATCGGGCGACACCATATCGGCCCCCATGCCGCGGTGCCTGTAATCACAGTGTTGGGTCTTGAATTGGCGTTCCTTTTAGAAGGCGTGGTGGTCGTTGAGGTTGTATTTGGGCGTCCCGGCCTGGGCAGTTTCTTGGTCGAAGCGATTTTCTCGCGGGACTTTCCCAAAGTGCAGGCAGTCGTTCTGCTCACGGCAGCGGTGTTTGTCCTTGTCAATTTGCTGATCGATCTGGCGTATGGCTTGCTTGATCCTCGCATCGGTGAGCGTGATGCGTAGCGTTGTCATTCTCGCCGTCGTGTTTGTCTTGTTGGCGGTCGTTGGCCCGCTCTTCGCGCCCTATGATCCGACGGCGATAAACATTCCCAATAGATTGAGCCCGCCGACGCCAGAGAACTTGCTTGGTACAGATGCCCTCGGGCGGGATATCCTATCGCGCATCCTTTTCGGAGCGCGATGGTCTCTTGGTTTGGCCTTTCTCATTTCACTGATGGGGCTGTTCATCGGGACCTTCGTTGGGCTGATAGCGGCCCTAGGTGGCAAGTGGCTAGATTGGGCTATGATGCGGGTCACAGACACATTTCTCGCGTTCCCAGAGCTCGTTGCGGCTGTGGTGATAGCGGGCTTGCTTGGGTCCGGGACCGCAAGTTTGATCTTTGCGCTGAGCGTCGTTGGGTGGATGCGCTATGCCCGCGTGGCCCGTGGGATCGGATTGTCGCTTCAAACGCGGGGTTATGTGGTGCAGGCAGGGCTTGCCGGATTGTCGCCGTTTTACGTTGCGCGTTGGCACTACCTCCCTTCGTTGATGCCGTCGCTCATCGTGGTCTGGACCGGCATGTTTGCCCGGGCAATCTTAGGAATTTCAACGCTAGGTTTCCTCGGCTTCGGGGTTCAACCGCCCATGCCGGAATGGGGGACTATGCTTCTCGATGCGCGTATCCATATGCGTTCAACACCCTTGCAGATGGTCTGGCCTGGATTGGCTGTCGTTGCCTGTGTGCTGTCGATCAATTTGGCGGGCGATGCGCTGCGCGACGCATTGGTCAAACGCGGGATCGTGTAAGGACACATCGGACCTAGTGCAGCCCTTCAAGGAGCGGCGCTAGTCCGAGCGTATCTCGTTGTGCCGTTTTTGATCCTTAGCGTTGCGGGCAGAGGCTTGTGCCTTTCGAGTTTGTTATGAGCATAGTCGCGACGCGAAACTTAGTGGCGACTGAATTATGTGCGGCCAGTATTTAGGCGTGCGATCGTAACTCGCGAACCAAGGCAGAGCAGAGTTTATGAAGCGAGGCGTAAGACTTCTTGTCCGGGCGGATGATGCGGGGTCGAGTTGGTCCTCTAATGTCGGCTGTCTGCGCGCTTGCCTGAGCGGGATTGCGCGCAGCGTTGAGGTAATGATGCCTTGTCCGTGGACGACGCATGCGGCGGCGTTGCTCAATCCGCAATCTGAAATTGACGTCGGCATCCACCTCACACTGACGAGCGAGTGGGATGCGGTGAAGTGGCGCCCGCTTACGGACGCGGGAAGCCTTGTTGATGGGGCCGGTCACTTCTTTCCCTTGTTGATGGCTCGAGAGGGGGATACCAGGCCCAACCTTGCGGAGGCGCAATGGTCGCTAGACGACATTGCCCGTGAGTTTAGGGCGCAAGTTGCCCTTGGGGTCGAAATGTTCAGCAACGCATCGCATGTGAGTTCTCACATGATCAGACACTTCCAGGATTTCGATGGGCGGCTGGAGGGCGTCATCGAGGACATCTGCCGTGAGTATGGCCTGGCTAATGACGCTCTCGGCGACGGCCTTACGCGTATCGAGGGCTATCCTAAGGCTCCCAGAGATACCGCCTATCGGATTGAGAGCTTTGTCCGGCAGCTCGCTGATTTGGAGGCGGGGACTTACATTTTCATAGATCATCCAGCCGTAGCGTCGCCCGAACTGAGCGCCATGGGGCATCAAGGCTATGAAGATGTCGCAAATGATCGCATATCTTGTTTGGGGACGCTCATGAGCAGCGCTGTGCAGGAGCGAGTTGAAGAGCTTGGCATCGAGCTCATCAGCTATCGCCAGCTTTGAATTCGGCGCCATCCCTGCTGCACATCAGATAGGCATCAAGACGCCCAGGAAAGCAGATATCAGCGTTTTTCACCGAGCAAGGCTCTAGTCAAAGCTTGGCGACGCGGTATCTTTTCCAAAAAAAGAAGAATTTGGGCGGGACACATGGCGGAAAAATCCGATTGGCAGGCAGTGGTTTCAGCATTCCTTCTCGGGGTGGTTGGAGCCATTCAAGTCGGTCGCGTCGCGCCTGTGGCAACGTCGATCCAGGCAGATCTTCAAATTGATCTCGCGACCTTGGGATGGCTGATTTCGCTTATCACGTTGGCTTCTGCAGGCCTTGGTATCGTCGCGGGCTATTGGGTTGTGCATTTCGGGCTCAGGCGCTCCTTAGTGATTGGGGCCCTAATGATCGGGGTTTGTGCCTGCCTTGCCGGGCTCTTGCCGACCGTGCCGCTCCTGATGGGTGCGCGGATCATCGAGGGGTTTGGCTATCTTATCGTCGTTGTTGCGGCACCCACATTGATTGCGCGCGAGGCAGCGCCGAAAGACACGCCCTTTGCGTTGGCGTTTTGGGGAACGTTTTTCACGCTCGGGCTCAGTGTTGCGGCGTTTTCCGGCGGAGCCCTGTCAGATGTCATCGGCTGGCGCGGATGGTTCTTGGTCAGCGCGGGACTGGTTGCCGCCGCTGTCGTCTTAGCATTGGTTTCCGTTTCAAAGGACCAAGACGAAGACCTTCCTAGTTCAGCGGTTTGGGAGACCGTCCGTGAGGTTCCAAAGGCATCTTGGCTCCTTGGTTCAGCCTTTCTGGGGCTGACTTTGCTTGCGCTGTCGATTTTGAGTTTATTGCCCACCTTTCTTGTTCAGGAACATGGCTTAACGCCCAGGACCGCTGGTAGCGTCACTGGCTTTGTCGCCCTGGCCAGTATCGTGGGCAGCCTCTGCTACGGGGCATTCGCAAATCGCATGTCGGAAAGCGTCGTGGCCGCGGTGGCATCCATCGCCCTTGTTCTTTGCATCTTTTTGGCTTTCGCGGAGGTGGCCACAACCTATCAGATCGTGGCCTTCGCGGGCGTGGCGGTTTTGATGTCGGGTATTCTGGTCGCTCAGACGTTTGCGGCAGTGCCTCGGGTTGCAAGTGACGCGCATTTGATCGGACCAACCAACGGGCTGGTGGCGCAGTTTGGCAGTGTTGGAGCTTTGACCGGTCCGCCCTTGATTGGGGCCTCGATTTCCCTCGCGGGTTGGGGGGCTGTGCCGATAATCGTGGCAGCCTTCACCCTGTCTTTTGCAGGTCTTTTCCTTCTTGCGATCAAGGATCAGGGCAACAGGCTTGCAAGGGGCGGCATGTGATGACGAAAGCTGAGATCAAAGTGGAGACACCGCCCTCCGAGAGTCGCCTAGCGGAGCTGCACGAAAACCTCGCCTCTGCGGGCCAGATGTTGCGCGATGATGAATTGAAGACATTTCTGCTGTCAGTATCGGCCGCTGATGGGAACATGGCGGCGGGGTGCAAAGGTGAGATTGCGTTTCGTTCTGCCCATGTTTCTGCGCTTTGGGTCGATGAAAACCAACGCGGCCAAGGGTTAGGGGGTAGGCTACTCGCTTCGGCAGAAGACTATGCAAGAGAGCAGGGATGCGATCGCATCCATCTCGAAACCCGCAATGAAAGTGCTCGCCGTCTCTATGAACGGCTCGGTTATGATGTATTCGGCGCCTTGCCGGATTATGAAGGCACCAACACGCTTTACTACCTCACCAAGAATATAGGCTGATGAGCGGGCTCACGCGCGACTGCATGCCAGCGTTTGATCGAAATTGACTGTTCATGCCCAGCTCACTTGAAACGGATCGTTTGCTTTTGTCTTCTCCAAGGCTTTCGGATGTGCCGGAGCTCTTCGCATTTTTGGGAGATGCCAAAGCCATGCAGCATAGGCATTGCGATGCGAGCATGAGATCGTGTCGCAGACGCATCGCAGTGCATGAATGGAGACGCAGGCGAGACGGTTTCGCGCCTTGGACCGTGCGGGTCAAAAAGACCGGCAAGATAGTAGGGTGGGGTGGTTTGTACGATGATCCTTTCGACCCTGGTTGGGGCATCGAGCTTGCATACTATTTTCACCCCGCTTCGTGGGGTCATGGCTACGCGACCGAGCTCTGCCGAGCTGCGTTGGCGTTTTCAGATCAAAAGCTTCAGGCTGAGAAGATCTCAGCCTTTGCTCATCCGGAGAATGCCGCGTCTAACGCTTTGCTGACCAAGTTGGGTTTTGAGTACGAGCGCTTTGGCGGCGAGATGGATAGAAACCTCTATGCTCGAAAGCGGGGGTGGCCCATGGCCTCAAAGGCAACGTCTCCCTAGTCGGTCCGTCTCAAGTCAAATCGACGCCAGGACGTGCCGTCTTCGGCTCGAAGCTGGCCAGTTTGTCATGATGCTCCCGCGGCTATCCGATCTGGCCGTTTTTGATGGCTAATTGTCATTTCGGGCCGCTGCCTCCCTGGGTAGCGTCGGTGTTATATGTCGATGCAAACCCTGCCTTACCAATCAAGAAGCGCAAATATGCCGAATGATGTCAGCTACTTACTGCGACTTGCGCAGCTATCAGATGCCGCTGCCCTCGGGGCGCTTCACAATCGGGTTTGGCAAGCGACTTACGCGAAGGTTGCGCCAGCTGAAGCCATCGCTCGCCTAGACGAAGCGCACCGGGTCGCGTCTTGGAAGCAAGCGCTCAGCACAAATAGCGAGCGCGAGGAAACCCTCGTGGCAGAGCAAAACGGACTTCCAGTAGGCATGATCTCAGCGGGGCAGCCGCGTGGCCCGTGCTTTGGGCCGGCGGGCGAGATCATGCATTTTTACGTGGATCTCGATGCGCAAGGTAGGGGGCTGGGCCAACTGATGCTGCGCCATGGCATAGAGATGGTGGAATGGGCTGGTTATCCATCGGCTGCACTTTCTGTTGTTGAGCAGAACCTCCGGGCGCGCAGGTTTTATGCACGGATGGGCGGCGTCGAAGGTCAGGTTTTTACCGATCCTGGACCCTTGTGGAAATCGACAAACATTCTTGTCCATCTTCCGCCATCTTGCGAGCTTCCCTGTTTAGGGCAGGGGACGCCATAGCTTTGTCACGCCCCACGATATGGGCTGACATTGCAGTGCTGGGCGTCGCAGCATTGTGGGGTGCTAGCTATCCTGTCGCCAAAGAAGCGCTCACCCACGCGCCCGTCCTCGCATTGATCTTTTATCGGTTTGTGCTTGCTGCCATCGTGATGAGTGTCGTCTCTTACCGGGAGTTGCGGAGAATACGCGGCCCGGACATCACTGTGGCGGCTTTATTGGGCTGCATCCTGTGGGCGATATTCTTAGCAGAGACCTGGGGCGTGGCGCTCACCAGCGCGACGAATACCGCTCTTCTCATCTCACTATGTGTGGTGTTCACGCCGTTCCTTGAATTTGGATTGAGACGTCGACTGCCGCCCAAGGGAGTGCTTGCCGGTGCTGGCGTCGCTGTGATCGGCGTCCTTATCCTAGCGGGCGGCGCAACCAAGTTTGGCGCGGGCGATGCTCTGGTGCTTCTAGCGGCCGTGCTTAGAGCAATCATGGTTGTGAGTACGAAGAGACTGCTCGAAGGCCGTCAGATTTCTTCAATTGCACTCACGGCAGTCCAGGCGGTTACCGTTAGTTTATTGACGCTTGCGATTTTGACTGTGCAGTCCGGTCTTAATGCGGCGACCTTTACTCTCAATCGGCAGGCCTGGGTTCCGGTCTTGTTCCTATCGCTCTTTTGTACGATCGCCGCGTTCTATGTTCAGAACGCCGCTGTCCGTCTAACCAGTGCGACGCGGGTGAGTTTCATCATGGGAACCGAGCCTCTTTTCGGATTCGCGTTAGCTTGGCTGCTTTTGTCAGAAGCGGCGACAGCACACTCGCTTGTTGGAGCGTTTCTCATCGTTTCGGGGACCTTCATTGGCCTTTGGTTCGAGGCGCCGCGCGCTCAAGAAGTGGCTCCAGGATGAGTCCGCGAACGCGTAGAGTACGGACACGGTAACTAAAGCACGGAACTTAGATAGGCGCGGACGCGCTGCTGGGGTTCCTGTCCATCGTTGAGAACGAGGTCTCGCCATGCATTAATCTCGTGCTGGACGATCTCCATTTCCCAAATGCACCCAACGACTTCAGCGACCCCATCGACGAGCTTGTAGGGCGCCTCACTGTAAGAGCGCATTTGCAGAGCATTCGACAGCACACTTCCCCACATCCAGTAGAATACGGGGGAGACCAGGGGGATCTGCTCCGAAAAATGAAAGAGCTGGAAGCCGATGCCATGGTTGCCCTCGGGTTTGTCGAGTGTGCCGGCTTCAGGAAGACGATCAAAGGCGGCGTTGGTGGCTGCCTTAACGGCTGTTTCGCTCAACACGCGGCCCTTGGCGACGATCGCGTAACGTTTTAGCTGCCAGCCTTTGCCAGACGCCAAGCTCAGGTTGTGAGTCTGGCGGTGTTTGTAAGGGGCTAAATGATTAGGGTGCTGAATTTGGTCGGTCATGGCCCGGGACAGATATTGCGTTTTATGTTAAATCTATTGATCTGAGTTTTAGCTTTTCTGCTTGCTACATGCGTTGAGCGAACACCCGTTGGTACTGAGCGGGCTGGACGTCAAATTGCCTTTGAAACGCGCGCCTTAGGCGCTGGACGTCTCTGAAGCCTGCCTCGGCAGCTGCTTTGTGAAGGGGCACGTTGTCCTCGATTAAAAGGCGCGCGTGGTCGGCACGGATGCGTTCGACGGCGTGGGCCGGTGTCTCTCCAAGGGCCTTCTTGAAGCGCCGCGTGAGTGTCCGCGGGTGCAATGCCGCTGCATCTGCGAGCGTTTCAAGTGTCCAGTTGAGAGCGGGCTTTGTGGTTACACGGGCCAGCAACTTAGAAATGGCATCGGTTTGCCCACGGTCGGCGCTTTCATAGATCGCGAATTGGCGCTGCCCGCCGAGGCGATGGGGCTGCACCACGAGGTCACGGGCGACGGATAGTGCAGTGGGAGACCCGCAATCTGACCGGATCAGAGACAGCGCCAGGTCGATGCCGGTTGTCACGCCAGCAGATGTATGGACCTGCCCTTCCCCTGCGCTGATCCGGTCGAGATCCCAAGTTACCTCGGGATAATCCTTGGTCTGATTGAGGCGAGACCAATGCGTTGTGGCCTTCATGCCGTTGAGCATCCCGGCGGCTGCAAGAATGAGAGCGCCGGAGCAAATGGAAATGATCCGCCCGCCGCCTTCACGGTATTTTTTGACGAGCTTGAGCACTTGTTGATCGGCGATCTGCGCGTTGACGCCAGAGCCACCTGGTATGAGAAGGTCATTGCCTGTTTGGCGCCCGCTAATCGGCGCATCAGCCTCTACCTTTAACCCGCAGCTTGCGCGCACTGAGACGCCATTAAGGGAGACGTAATTGAGCCTGTAGGCTCCCGGTGAGCTGTAGGTTGCCGCCTCGAAGGCTTGTGCCGGTCCTGCAACGTCTAACAGGTTCATTCCGTCAAAAACGAAGATGTCGATCCTGCGGGCGGATGGCGACTTTGTCTTTTTTTGATGCTCATTTGTCATTTAAGACATTTTGGTCGGCCGCTAAACATAAGCTTGTCAACCCGCATATTCAGGACCATCGACATGGCAGTCGCCGCATTTGCCGGAAACAGAAACTTTCTCGGTCTGCTTACAGCAAACACGGTTTTCGGCGCTGCGCTGCCTATGTTGTTGATCCTTAGCGGCGTGACCGGTCTCTTTCTGACCCCTAGCCCCGCACTGGCGACACTCCCTGCATCAGTGCAAATTTTAGGAGGGTTGGTCGCTGCCGCGCCCTTTTCCCTCCTGATGGGGCGGGTCGGACGGAGGGCAGGATTTTGGATCGGCGCCGCCTTGATCATCATTGGCTCGCTTTCCGCGGTGCAGGCTCTTTCTGCAGGCAGTTTTTGGCTCTTATGCGCGTCCCATTTTCTCATGGGAGCAGCCATGGCCTCCCTGCATTACTTTCGATTTGCAGCGGCCGAAGCGGTGGATGCCAGATGGCAGCCCGTCGCCATTTCGCTCATGCTGACATCTGGGCTCATCGCGGCGGTCGGTGGACCGCAGATTGTCATTGTGGCTAAAGATGCGCTCGCGCCAATCCCATTTGCCGGCGCTTATGCTGCCCTCGCCGCGATTACGCTTGTGGGTATGGTGCCGCTCCTTTGGGTTCACATGCCGAGGCCTGCTAGTCAAACGGCGGAGGCGGGATCTGCGTTTTCCTTACGTGCCGCTTTGAGCCGTGAGCCGATCAGACGGTCGATCGGGATCGCAGCGGTGGCCCAGGGCATGATGACCTTTTTGATGATCCCTACTCCGGCTGCCATGATCGGTTGTGGCTTTAGCGAAGACTTGGCCAGCGACGTGATCCGTTGGCACATCGTGGCAATGTTTGCGCCTAGTTTCGTCACGGGCTTTTTGATCCAGCGGTTTGGGGCCCAGACTATCGCTGTCGTCGGGCTCGCGATCATCATTTTATCCGCAGGTATTGCGGCTCTTGGTCTTTCGGAGGCGCATTTCTACGGCTCGCTTATCGGCGTGGGCATTGGTTGGAACTTTAGCTTTATTGGGGCCACGGCCATGCTGGCAGCGGCTGTGACAGAACGCGAAAAAGCGGCATTACAAGGCATAAATGACACGCTCATCGGGCTGGTTTCGACCGTCTTTGCTTTCGCTGCGGGTCTTGTCATCTCAGGCCTTGGTTGGGCGCTACTCGCTGTCATTTCCATCGTGATCGTCGTTGCCGCGCTTTTGCTCTTAGCGCTGGACAGGCCTCAAGCAGCCAGTGCTTGAACCCACTCGCTTAAGCTGCGTTTTCATCAAGATCCGGGTCGCTTGAGCGGAGCGGCATGCCCTACCCAAGGGCCGTATAGCAAGGAAGGGGATGACCCGTGGATTTCCAGATTAACCCGCTTTCCGCAGATGTCTTCGCTCACCTTTTTGAACTCTCGGATGCCGAGCTCGCTCAGCATAAAGCCGTCCGACAAATCGTGGCTGCTAAGCCTGGCACGCCTTGCCGGGTGAGCATGGCTGATGCTGAGGTCGGCGAGACGGTGATCCTGGTCAATCATCAGTATCAGCCGGGGCACAGCCCCTATCAAGCCACCCATGCTGTCTATGTGCGGGAGAATGCGAAGGAGGCTCAGATCAGCGTGAATGAAGTGCCAGAGGTCATCGCTTCTCGCCTCGTTTCTCTCCGCTGTTTTGACCGTGATCATATGATGATCTGGGCAGATGTGATGGCGGGCGAAGAAGTGGGCTCTGCGATATCCAAGGCGTTTGAAGATGAGAGCGTGGCGTATGCTCATATCCATAATGCAAAGCCAGGCTGCTTTGCCGCTTCGGTGACGCGAGTACGTGGCTAGCTGGCATATCGCTCTTCCGTGGCGATCCTCGCACCGGCAAGAACAAGCGGCGTACGGGCGATGATCGTGGTTTAGGTAGGTTCGTCCCAAACGAGGCCGCCCATCATCACGGCGAACGCGAGCGACATATATTTCCTTGTGTTCGCCTTGTTGCCTGGCGCTAGAGAAAACGCCTTGGCGATGAGAAACTGCCTAACGATCGTGATGAGTGCGATGAGACGCCAATCAGACAGGACACATAGTGCCCGCGCTCTAGTCGGGGCTCAGTGCGCCGTAGCTCGAAACGCGGCGCAGATCGCTGAAAAGAGACGCCGCGAAAGAGGCGATATAGGCTGCAAGCACCAGCTGTAGGCCCGCCATGATCCCAAATTGCGTCGCGCAAACGCCGCCGACGAGCGCGCCGACGGGTCTTACCCCATAGATTGCCGTCTGTATGACCGCGTTGACCCGGCCCAGCATGTCAGGCGGCGTCACAAGTTGGCGCACGGAGTTTTGCGCCACCAGCCACATCGAAGGCCCGAACCCGAGGAGGAAAAAGAGGCCGTAGAGAGCATAAACCGGTGTGTTAGAGCCGATCACAATGAGTCCAAACGAGGCGATGATTGAGCTGCCCGGGCCGAACAGTAGGATGACGGAAGGCGTGATAAGATTGGCGAGCCGCCCCGCCAACCAAGAGCCGCAAATCGCGGCAAATCCGAATGCCGCGAGCGAGATGCCAAAGCTGCTGGGATCGTAGAGATATAGGCCTTGCAACGCCGGAACGAGGACGACGAGCAGTGCCGCAAAGGCGAAGTTCCAAAAGACCGAACAGAGCGAGATGGGAAGCAAAAGAGGGTGGCGCAAAACATAGCGACCGCCCTCGGCAATCCTGGGCAGGACAGGAATTTCCTTCCTTGGGCTTACTTTGAAACTCGGCAGTGAAATCGCCATCCACAGAGTGGTGAGAGCGCCCCCACACGCAAAGGCATAAAGCGCCCATCCAGGCACTTCGTCGATTAGAAGGCCAACGGCCAAGGGCACGGCAAAGGAGCAAACTGCGCGCGGCACTTCTATCGAGGCGTTTGCCCTCCCAAGGCCTGTAGCCGACGTCAGCCGGGGAATAATGGAGAGCGCCGTCAGCCCAAACAGCACCACGCCGAAACCCGCCAGTGTCACTGCCACGCCTAGACCGACAAGAGCACCGAGGATGACACTCAGTACCGCGAGTGAAAAACCGGCAAGAGAAAGCAAAGCAGACGCAATTGCGAGAGTGCGGAGTTGTCTCTGATCCACAAGCACGCCGAATGGAAGAGAGCCCAAGAGATGGGCCGAGGATTGGCAGGCAACGAGGGCCCCGATGGCCGCGGGGCTGGCGTCGAAGACAAGCACCGCCACTAGGGGCACCGATACGAGCGCGATCTGATCGGCGAAATGGATACCGTATGCGGCCCCCGTCAGCTTGCGTATAGCAGGCATGTTCCGTGTCTCCTTGGCTGTGCCGCCAAATTGAGCTGCGCTGTGGTCTCAATCGACCCGATACTTGCGGGAAGGGGATCAGCGCCGTGCGGGGGGTATTTCTCTGAGGCGCAGGCTGACTTCCTCAACTTGTTCGCGCGTCCATTCTGAGTGGTGGCGAACTGTTCCCGCTGGCCGATTTTTGAGGCCGAGGTCTCTTTGTCCGCCGACGGCTTCTGGGGGTCTGATCGGTCTTGGGACAAAGCCCCCGCCGCAGGTTGGACAAACGTTGTGGAGAACGGCGTCAACGCAGCTGGCGCAGTAGGTACACTCGTAGCTGCAGATACGCGCTGCAGGCGACGACGGAGGCAAGTCACAGTCGCACCACTCGCAATTTGGACGAAGTTCTAGCATGGGCAGCCCCTAGTCTTACGGCAGCCCACCATAGCGCCGCAGCGGGGTTGGCAAGAATGACAATGTACCCTCAAATCGCGCCAAAAGGCGCAATCCCTAAGCTGAGGCGCGCAAGGTGCTGAAACGCTGTCTGTATTCGCCGGGCGCGACGCCCCTGCCCCGCATCATGGCGCGCCGGAAGCGTTCATCGTCATAAAAGCCGCATTGCACCGCTATGACAGTGAGCGGTAGCTGGCTTTCTTCGAGCATTCGGCATGCTGCGTCTACGCGGAGCGCTTCCACGGCCTTAGCTGGCGTTGTTCCGGTGTGTTGCCGGTAGAGGCGCGAGAAGTTTCGCGGGCTCATTCCTTCCCGCTCGGCTAGAGCTTCGACGGAAAGATCGGCGGAGAGGTTTTCTGAAATCCATGCGTTAAGGCGGTCAAATTTGTCGGTCGAGCTTTGCGCTTGCTGTTGCAGCGGCGCGCTAAACTGTGACTGGCCGCCGGGCCTGATGAGATAGCAAACGAGCGACCGGGCGAGTGCGAGAGCCGCCGGACGACCGAGGTCTTCGGCAACCATGTCGAGGCACATGTCGATCCCAGCAGTTACGCCTGCCGACGTCCGAAATTTGCCATCGCGCACAAATATGGCGTCTGCTTTGACGTTAATCTCTGGGTGTTCCGTCTGCAGGCGCTCGCAAGATTCCCAATGCGTCACTGCAGAACGCTGTGCGAGCAAGTTGGCAGCTGCGAGGACAAAGGCGCCTGTGCAAACGGAGGCCACGCGCCTCGCCTTTGCTGACAACGTGCGAACTTCCTCCAGGAGCGTGTCATCTTTCGCTGCTCCATACGCGCCGGGGCCGCCCACAATGACCAAGGTATCGATTGGTTCGTCTCTAAATAAGGAAAGGCGCTCTGATGTGGCGGGCATAACTGTGTCGGTCTTCACAGTGCCTCCCTTTAGGGACGCAACGCGTACGTCATAAAGGGCCTGCCCCTGAAGGTTTGCGTCGGTGAATACCTGCACAGGCCCTGTGAGGTCCAAAAGCTTGAGCTTTGGGAAGGTGACGAAGAGAACTCGCTTGGCAGAAAATGAGGTCACAATGGCATATCTGCCAAGGACATGGCGCGATAGTCAAGTACAAGACGTTTAAGAGAGGACACGCCATGATGCTCTTGAAGCCAAACTGTGAGTGCTGCGACAAAGATTTGCCGCCGGATGCGGCGGATGCCCGGATTTGCACCTTTGAATGCACATTCTGTGCCGATTGCGCTGAGACGCACTTCAACAATATTTGTCCCAATTGCGGTGGTGAGCAGGTTCGGCGCCCAGTGCGGCCTGCAACTATGCTGGTGGGCAATCCCGCATCGACCGAGCGCTTCATAAAAGATCACGGCTTCTGCACACCGCACCAGCACGTCCACGCTTGAGCCAGTTTAAGGCGCACACCTGATCGTGGCGCGGCTTTTGCTACCCTTTTGCCCGCCGTACGCACGCGTCTTACGCGATTAGATCGATCTCTTGGTCTGAAAAGCCAAAGGGGCGCATCATGTCGCGATGGGCCTTTGTGCCCAAATAGTCGAATAGCGCGCGATTCACATCGTCTCGCAGGCCTGGATCCTTCAAAGAAAGGGCGAATGAACCTGCTGCTTGTGGCGCATCCTCTGGCGGGATGTCGACGACGCTTAAACCAAGGCCAGGGTGCTGATGCACAAAGGCGGCATGAGCACGGGCCACGCTGGCATAGGCGGTTACATGTCCTTTGGAGACGGCGTCCGCTGCCTCTTCATAAGACGCAAAGACCAAGATTTGATTGTTGCTCACACCCGCCGCCAGTGCCGTTTCGTGCTGCACTTGATCTCGAACGACTGCCAATCTCAGTGCACGGTTTGCAGCCAAGCACGTGTAGCCACGGAGCTTGTCCGGGTTTTCCTGGCTTACGAGAAGCCCATCGGGCAGCGCCCATATCGGGCTGCTGAAGCAAGCAAGTTGCCGTCGAGCGGGCGTTGCGAACATGCCGGTGGTCATGTCCCACTCCCCCGCGGCGAGCCCTGGCAAGAGGTTTGGGAACTCCGTCTCAACGGGCCGAAAATCGGATGAACCTACTGCGTTTGACACAAACCTCGCCAATTCGATGTCGCAGCCTGTGAGGCGCCCCATCGAGTCAATGTAGTTAAAGGGAGGCTCGATGAGATAAGCAAATCTCACGAGGCTTCCTCCGATGGGAGAGGCCCGTAACTGGCGATCTTAATGGCGAGCACCTCTTCGCATTTCTCTAGTCGGTCGCGTTGAGCCTTTAGCGCCTTGGCGTGATCGAGAAGGATGCGGCGGCGTTCGGCGATGCCAGTGTCCCCCGCCTTTGCGAGCGCTGTAAATTGGCGCATTTGCGCCAAGGTCATCCCAGTTTCCCGAAGCCAGTAAAGCAGCGTCAACCACTCGATCAGGCTCGCGTTAAACCGTCTATGGCCGTCCGGACCGCGCTCTATCGCTGGCAACATGCCCGACTTTTCGTAGAAGCGGATCGTGTGGGATGTGAGACCACATGCTTTGGATGCTTCAGCGATTTTCATGGGTGCTTTGTCTCCACCCTCCACCCTATAGCGGCTTCGAGTCGCTCTCAGTCAATGGCCAGTCTCCGACAAAGTTGACGCTAGCTCACCCCGCTCTGGAGAGGGCTTCCTCGGCAATGCAGACCTCGGCGAATTCACCATGCAAATGTGCAAGTGCGGTTCGATGAATCTCCTCCGCGCTTAGCAGTGGGCCGCCGTCAAAGCTGACATCGGCGTTGGAGGTGAACGCGGCACAAGCATCTGCCACGAGGCGCACATTGTAGTTCAGGTTTCCGGCCATGCGCGTGGTTGTCGAGACGCAGTGTGGTGTCGTAAGCCCGCAGATCGTGAGGTCTGTCGCGCCGACACGCTGCAGATGGTTGTGGAGATTCGTCCCTATGAAGGCTGAGTTCACCGATTTTTCGACGATCTTTTCGCCAGCCCTTGGCATCACTTCTGGCTTGAACGCTGTGCCCGGTCCAGAGAGTGGCGAGCCAAGCTCTTTGCTCACATGGCAGATGTGAACGATGGGGCGATCAGCGGCACGCCAAGCGGCAAGAAGCTCCCCGGCCCGCGCTTCTGCGTCAGGGTTGTTGCGCGTTCCCCAGCCGGGCGCGTTGAATCCTAACTGAATGTCGATCAGGAGCAGAGCGTTCACATACTTCCCTTCACTTGGCGCCCAAGCGTAGCGGCGTCACAACTGCTCCAATACTGTTTGCGGAACCGTTGGAAAACCGGGGTTTTGCGTTACGCGAGCGTTAACTAAGGGCATCATCGATTATAACCCACTCAGCACCGCAGATGGTCTCGACCAAAGCAATCAGTTAGGTCTCCGGGATGGCTTCCGAGCAGCAGACCCATACTGGCACAACAGAGCTTGCCACTCTCTCTGCAGTGATCTTTTTCGGAGCCTCCGTCGTCGCCACCCGTTTTGTGGTCGATGAAACCGGGGCCGTAACTCTCGCTTTCCTAAGGTTTTCGATCGGTACACTTTGTATCCTGAGCCATGCGTTTGTCACGCGCGCTGGTGGCGTAAAGCGCGCTGATATGCCGGCGACATTTGCCTTGGGCGCGCTTTTCTTTGGCATCTTCCCATGGCTCTTTAGCCAGTCACTTCTGTTCATCCCCGCAAGTCTTGGGGCGATCATCTTGGCGACCATGCCGATCCTCACTCTCATCGTTGCTGCGCTTGTTGGCTCTGAGGCGCTCACAAGAAAGAAGCTCCTGGGTACCGGGCTCGGGTTTCTAGGCGGGTCCATCGCAGTGGCTGCACCTGACACTTTCTCGAGCATTCCGTTGGAAAATCTCTTGCTCGGCGCTCTTCTCATGCTCGCCACGTCGCTCTGCGGTGCCCTCTACAACGTGCTTTCAAGAAGCTACCTGCAGCGCAACAACTCGGTGGCGTTCACCGCCCTTGCCATGCTCTCTGGCACGATTTTCCTCTTGCCCTTCGCGGCAGGTGCCGCCCTGACAGAAGGCTGGCCTAGCGTGTCATGGGCGGGCCTGATGGCGATCCTGTTTCTCGGAACGCTGGGCGGGGGCATCGGCTTTTTCCTTTGGACTTGGGCGCTCCAACGAACAACACCCACTCGGGTGGCCATTTTTGTCGCGATCAATCCCATCGCAGCTATCATTTTGGCTGCGCTTTTTTTGGGCGAGCCTTTCCAACCCGTTGTCGCGGTAGGCCTCGCCTTCGTGCTGATAGGGATTCTGGTCGTTAGTCTGCCGGGGCGGTCCTAGCGCCAGTTGGGAGCGGTAGCCTTACCCGTGACCGCTGGTTTCGTCCGTCAGGATTTCAGTTCGGTTTTTTGGCATGATCAGACACAACCTCGCGACCGCAAAAGTGCGTAGAGCGAGCAGGCCATGGGCGCAGCCGATGAGACCTAGTGTAAGATCAAGGGTCTCAGGTTACGCATCTTCTCTTGAGAACATGAAGACCGCGATGACGGCGATCACGACCACCGCTGCGCCAACGCATTGCAGTGCTGTTAAGCGTTCGCTCAGCACGGCCCTGGCCAAAGCGATTGTGAAGACTGGCACGAGGCTGAGGTAGATCCCAGCGGTAGAGGCCGTCACGGTTTTGAGCCCCAAAAGATAGCTGTAGAACGCCGCGCCATAATAGATTGCGCCAATGAGGGCCGCGAATGCGATGGGGACTGACCCGTCGAATCCGGGATTTCCTGGTGAGAGGCTGATCCAAGCGCCAGCGGATACGAGGCAGGCAATGGCTTGCACAACAATTAGCGCGGTCAGCAGGTCTTGTTGGCCACTTATGGCGCGCATCCAGACAGTGTAGAGCGCCGCGCAGGAGGTGGAGAGCAAGGCGAAGACGAGACCAGCGAAACGACCGGTCACGCCGACATCTTCCGCACCGATTACAGTGAGCAGCACGCCAGCAACTGCCGTAAAGCAAAGCAACATCACAGGCTGGCTCACGCGTTCGCGCAAAAGAACGAAGGCCAGCGCGAGTACTATAATGGGTTGAGTTGCAAAGATGAGAGACGCTTCACTGGCGGAGATCAACGCTAAGGCAAAGATCGTTCCAATTGACCCCACGCCGACGATGAGACCGGAAATTAGGGGGCGCCTGAGCTCTGTCAAAAGGCCCGCATGCCAGCCTTGTACACTGCGCACCGCCACCAGGAACGTAACGCCGCCCATGAGTTGAGTGGTAAGCACGACCAGCGGGTTTAGAGCCTGTCCGTTGCTGTTCTCCATGGCGAGGAGGACCTTAGAAAGCACTGAGCCGAGGGCGAGAAGGAAAGCTGAGGCGACAAAGTAGAAGTGGGTAAATGGCATGGGCGTCTCCATCAGACGCCTTGCTAAAGCTGCTCTCGAATATTACTCAAACGACATAAATCTATTTTTGAGCAACTTCATGTAACTCATGAGCAGACCACTAAGCCTTTCCGGTTTGCGTGTCTTCGAGGCCGCCGCGCGCCTTGAAAGCTTTGCCTTGGCCGCAAATGAACTCGGCGTATCACCGGCCGCTGTTAGCCGCGCTATCCGTCGGCTGGAGCACGAGTTGGGATTTGATCTCTTTTATCGCTCACATCGCTCTGTATCGCTGACCGATGCCGGGGGGCGCTACGCACAGCAGGTCACGGAGGGCTTTCGGCATTTCGCGCCGACGCGGTCGTTGTTCGCGCTACAGCGGGCCAGCGTTTCACTGGACGTCGAGGCAACGTTCCTACGGCAGTGGCTTATCCCACGCCTTGGGGACGTTGGGTTTCGCGACCTAGGTATCTCGCCGCAATTTCGCGCCCATCATGACGTGCCGCGCGTCATCGCTGCGGACACTGATTTGGCCATCGTTTGGGGCCAAGCAGATTATTCTGGCTTCAAGCGCAAGCGCTTGGTGTCGCCCACAACGGTGCTTGTCGCCGCTCCGAGCTGTGGGGTCACCGAGTTAAAGGATGTAGCCGAGGCCGGGCTGATTCACGAAGGCAACGAGCATTGGTGGCGCCTTGTATACGACGAGGCAGGCCTTCCCTATCCCGAGGGAGCGCGGTCTATCACGGTGAACCGCTGCGACATTCCCATTCATGCGGCGGCGATGGGTCTCGGAGTTGCCGTTGGCGATGACGTGATTGCAGAGCAAGAGCTCAAAACCGGTGCGGTCATTCCAGTCGCTGGCCCTAGGTTCGATGGGCAGGATTACTATCTCATGGTGCGCATTGGCGCCTCGGTACCCGCGCGCAACTTTGCGGATTGGCTTGTGGTGAAGGCGAAGGAGTTTCAAGCGAGAGCAGGTCAAGTGGCTCCTTAAACTCGGCGCAGGCTGGCGCGGTTTTGGGCGCAAATCAAAGGCAACATTTGCGCGCTTAGCGCGGAGCTGAATAATTGCCTTTCCCCTTACTCGTTTCCCTCTTTCTTGCCGCATCCTTGGCGCAGTCGCTGAGCTATGGGCTGACATTCCTGTTGCCCGATCTCTTTGGCACCTTCGGTGGGGCTGTCTCAGACGCAGGGCGGGTTTTGTCCCTTGTCGGGGTTTTTGCCGTTACCTCTGCCGTGCTGCTTGGCGCTTTCATTCGGGTTTTGGGCCACATGCGAGCCTTGGCTCTGTGTTGCTTTTGTTCAGCGGCGGCCCTCGCGCTTTTTGCAACCTCGTCCCACGTGGCTCTGCAAGTGTACCTCGCAGCCGCGCTTTTTGGCGTCGGGTGGAGCGGATTCTATGTTCTGGGTCCCCTCATTTTGGCGAAAATGCTGCAGCCTGAAGATCGTCCGCGATACTTTTCCTGGCTTGCGGCTTTTATCATGGCAGGCATTGGAGGGGCGCCGATCCTGGCCTCGTTCGCGGCGTCCTTTGACGTGGAAATCGGGCAAGTTTTCTTTATGGTGGCCTGCCTTTCCGCACTCGCAGGCGCGGTATTCGGCGCGTTAACGTCGGCAATTGCGATGAGCAACGAGTGGCATAATGACAGTAACGAAGGACTGAGCTTTAGCGCGGCAGTTAGAGTTATGCAGTCCCGCGCCTGGCGCCCGGTCGTGATGGTAATGCTCGGCGCGGCGGTCTTCGCGGCGATCCTGAATTTTCAATCGATCTATGCGGCACAGGTCGGGCAGAGCTACTCGTTGTTCTACGGCGTCTACACGTTCACAGTCATTATCGGGCGTTTTGTCGTTGCGGGTCTTGATCTGAAAGTTGCGCCCTATGCGCTCATCGCGGCTTTCCTTGCTGCCATGGCTTTGGCCGTCATTTGCCTGCTGCCGGGAACACCCCACCAATGGCTCTACGCATTGGCAGCCCTTCTTTTTGGCATTGGCTATGGTCTTGCCTATCCGATCTTAAAGGCGATGGCGGCCAACGACGCGGCGCCAGGTCTGCAAGATGCTACGCTGCAGCTCTTTGGTCTCGGATACTTTGTCGGCATCTTTGGCTTTCCGTTGATCGGCGCGCTCATCCTGCAAGCGGCGTCGATGCAGCTTCTTTTGACCCTTGCACTCGCCCTTGCGAGCCTTGAATGCCTGCTAGCTGTCGATCGCTACTGGAGGGACCGCAAGACCCATCCCGTCCGGGCTTGATTGCCATGGTGCAGCAGCATTCTAGGGGTATTTTGGGGCCCGAGTTGTTGCCGAGTGTGTGCGTTGGGGATCGTTGTAAAGCCAGTCCGTGCCTGGGGGCTGGATGACGATTTCTCGATCTTCGATACCTTTGGGCGACGTGGCAGCCTGATAGTAGAATTCGGCGATGCGGGCGGGATCAAACGGTCCCCCCTCTCGAACAATCCCGCAGATAGCTATGCTGGCCACATGGACACCCTTGGGTGAAAGCTCCTTGTAAAGAGAGATACTTAGACTTCGGAGAGCGGCCTTGCCTAAGGCCAGGGACGTCCATTCCGGAAATGGCTCGTAGGCTAGCCCGCCATTGGTAAAGAGCATTGCCCCAGAGCCGCGTGTGACCATGGGCCCGGCGAGCTTTTTGGCAACGCGGTGCGCACCGAGAACGTTAACTGCGAATTCCTGAGCGAGTGTCTCGGTCTCGAGGTCCAGCGGGTCCTCCGGCCGCAGCACCGCGGCATTGTAAATCATCACGTTGCATGGGCCCATTTCGCCCACAAGGGCGTCGAGAGCTTGGTCGATCTGACCCATATCCGCGGCATCGGCGGTAGACCAAAAGGCGGGTATCGAAGCCGCCTTGAGTCTAGCTGCGAGCTCGCTGAGACGCGCGCTGTTTCTTGCGATCAAGCCAATGCGGAAGCCAGCTCTACCAAAGCGCCATGCAATGGCTTCGCCAACGCCGGGGCCGGCTCCAACGAGTATCAGGTTCTGCATGTTGTGACTTTCGAGCAAAGGGTGATGGTGCAAACAGCATTACTTACGCCCCAGCCAAAACTAGAGTGGCTCGCTGATCTTTTCGAGAAGTGGGTCTTACCGGCCTTAAGCGGGGGTCCGTACCCATGGAATGTGCGAAGGCTGATAGGAGCCCAATGGAACATAATCGAACAATACTGGGAGCGTTTCAGCAGGCCTGGCAATCAAAAGATTTGCCCGCACTCATGGCACTGGTGACCGATGACATTGTCTTTTCAGGATCAGTGGGGCTCGAGCCGGGGAAAACGTGGCGAGGTAAATCGGATGTTGAACAAGGCTTCCGGTACTTCCTCGAGCTTGATGCGGGCGAGGCCCAGGTTGAAGCCCCGTTTTTCGTGGGCGATCTTGCATTTGCAGAGTGGCGCTATGTGGAGGAGTGCGGCAACGGGCCCGTCTTGGCGGCGCGCGGTACCGACAAGTTTGCCTTCAAGGACGGCAAGATTTGCCTGAAGGATGCCTTCCGAAAAACACAAGCCCTAGGAGGTGGCCGGCTTTCGCCGCCCTTACGCGGCTTCGGAAAACTAGCCCCTTACACCCCGCGTCGGTTCAGCTTTTTGGGGCTAGAACATGTGTCTGGAATGGCCGTTAAGCTCTACGCAATCGCGCTACCCAACGCCACAACGGATGAGGGGAACATTAGACAGGCGCTGGCGCAGCAGCTTCCTGAACTTGTCGCTAAAGCGGTGCTGGCCGGCAATCACCATGGTCAAGCCTACTGCATCATTCATGTCAGTGACCAAAGCGCGTGGTTACTCTTTGATTGGTGGGCGCACGGCGACATCACCTGCCACATTCTGCTTCGCGCTGAGGCCCAATTGCTAGATTTCCAGGTTGTCACGACAGGCCATCTAAACGCCTGTGTTTGGGAAAGTCAGATCATTGAGCATGAACGTCGGGCTTGGGTTCAACACATGCTGGCGGATAGACCCGATGCATTGCGATACCAAGCAGACCATCTCACTAACGGGCTTTATTAGTTGCGGCGGAGGGAGAAGAGAAACTGCCTTGCGGCGCCGTAGACTGGCACCCTAACAAGGCAGCGCTCCGAACGGCAAAGGACCGCGCCTATGTACCTCCAGCTTAAGACTGCGAAGCTCTTTTTCGACCTTGCTTCCTCGGGCCTCGCTGCAGCGGATGACAGCGTTACGGAGAAGCCCACGCTTCTTATGCTCCATGGTGGGCCGGGGGCGGATCAGATGTCTTTGCGGCCCCACTTTGATCGCTTCGGCGATGCTTATCAGGTCCTCTATATTGATCACCGAGGCTGTGGCCGCTCGAATGGCGCGCAAGAAACCCTGAATCTCGAACAATGGGCGCAGGACGTGGCCGACCTCCTTGCTGCGCTCGGTATCGAAAAGCCCATGGTCTTTGGACAATCCTTTGGCGGCATGGTTGCGATGCGATTTGCTGCGCGCTTTCCCGATAAGGTGTCGAAGCTCATTTTGTCCTCGACGGCCGCTCGGTTCCGGCTGGATGCGACTTTGGCGAAATTCCAAGAACTCGGCGGTGATAAGCCCGCCGATGTTGCACGGCGCTTCTTCAACGATCCGTCGGTCGATGGCTACAAAGAATACGAGAAGGTCTGTTTACCGCTCTACACCGGCGCCGCGTCCGGTAGATCATTTGCCAGTCGCTCGATCCAGCGGCCTGAGGTGACGGTACACTTTTTTCGCAATGAGATGATGGAGATGGACCTCAGGCCGGACCTGGCGGGTGTTTCTTGCCCCACCCTTATTCTGGCGGGAGCGCGTGATCCGGTGACCCCTGTGAAATGCTCCGAGGAGATCGAAGAGGCGATGGGGCCCAATGCGCAGCTTTACGTATTTGAGGGCTGCGGTCACGGCGTGCATCGGGACAAGCCGGAGGAAAGCGAACGTCTCATGCGCGATTTTCTTGCCGGCAGTCTCTAAGTCGGTTCGGCGAATTCTGAGCGGAACCAGTCTTTGACACGTTCGACATTGTCTCTGGCGGGCATCTCCCTGGGACGCACGAACCAATAGGAAAAGCTGGCCTCAAGAGCCGTCCCGAAGGGCGCGATTAGGCGGCCGGCCTCTATGTCTGCTTGCACCAAGCGCGAACGTCCCAGGGCGACGCCTTGCCCGTCTATTGCCGCTTGTAGGATGGCCCCGTCATCTCCCAAGCTTGGCCCGCTGGGTGGTCGCTTGGATAAACCCGCCGCTTTGAACCACGCGTTCCAATCCTCAGGTATATCGCCATGGAGCAGTACTGCCTTGGAAAGATCCTCTGGCTTATCAAAGCCGAGCTCCGCCGCATATTCGGGGGAGCAAACGGGCGTCACCTGCTCTCGTCCGAGTTTAGTTTGCTCGAAGACTCCCTGGGGGTGCGGCGTATAGCGAATAGCCGCGTCCACACCTTCAGCCGCAAAGTTCACCAGGTGGCGCGAGGCCGTCACGCGAAGGTCTATGTCAGGGTGAGCCGCGATGAATCGCCCGAGGCGCGGGGCAAACCATCGCGCAGCTAGGGACGGCAACATTGATACCGTGACGACCTGTTCGGCGCCTTTCGCCAGGCTAACCGCCCGCCAGATATCAGCGAAAGACAGACCTAGCTGCTGAGCCAACCGATCCCCTGCCGCAGAGAGGGTAATTCGCGTTCCGTTGCGCCGAAAAAGCGAGACACCGAGAAGCGCCTCTAGATCGCCGACCTGACGGGAGACAGCGCTTTGGGTGATGCCGAGTTCGTGGCCCGCGGCTGTAAAGCTTTCGCAGCGTGCTGAGGCCTCAAAGACCTGCAGCGACCGCAAGGTGACATTTGCATGACTTAAACTCATGACCAGATCGCTCATTTCTCATTTCAGAAGAGCTTCGCAGATCTTTAACATTCATTCAAAGCATAATGCAGGAGAGGCGCTATGCCGGTATCAAGAGCTGCTGAGACGGCCGAGTTCAGCCCTTCTCAATTATTGCCCGACCTCCCGCTTGTCATGTGGATGGTGCTGATCGCAATTGGCCTAGGGCTCGCCGGGGGGCTCGGCGCGTCTGAGCTGGTCACGGCCTTCAACGCAGGATTTGGGCGCGCACTCGGGGAGTTTGCGCTGATCCTTTTGCCCTCCTTTGCGTTGGCCGCCGCATTATCTCAACAATGCATCACCTCAGATGCTGCGGCGCGAACCACGCTTTTTGCGTCGCCTGTGGCAGGCGCTGGCATGATCTGCCCCGACACTGCCTATGCCGCGCTTTCGCCGGCCGCTGGGCGCCATAAGCTCGCCTTGGCTCTAGGAGCGTATTCTGGCTTCAAGCTTTTGTACCCAGCGGGGCCCCTCATTGTTGCAGCAGGGCTAGGATCGGCCGTTCTTGATGGAACCGAGCCCGCTCAGCTCCTCGCTTTTGGCCTTCTCCTCGTCCCGCCGGTCTGGGGCGTGGGTTGCCTTTGGCTGAGAGCCGCCTTGGGTAGCTCTCCGCAAGCACCGAGTGCAGGTGAAAGTAACGCCGATAAAAGACGCATAGTTATCCTTTTCAGCCCATTCATACTTATGGCGTCGCTACTCACACTTGGTGCTCTTTTGGGTGAAACGGGAATTGCGGCGCTTGATTTCATCCTTTTGCCCAAGGGCGCACTGCTTTGTGCGGCTCTCCTTGCGCTCGCTCAAATCCCTAGAGACAACCGCCGGACATGCCTTGATGCGAGCGTGCGCCGCACCGGATCGCTCTTGCTCCTCATCGGGGCTGCCAGCGCATTTGGCGCAGTGTTGAACACTGTTCTTCCGCTCGGCAATTTGATGCCCGAAGGCAGCGGGATCCTGACGCTCCTCGCCCTTTTCGTTCTTACCGTTGGATTTAAGCTTGCGCAGGGCTCCTCCATGGCGACATTCGCGGCCGTCGCCCCTGTGGCTGCTCCCATTGTTGCCGCAAGCGGTGCGGACCCCTTGGCGGCCGTGTTTGCGATCTGCCTTGGCTCCTTCATCGCGATCCTGCCTAATGATAGCTATTACTGGCTGGTTCGCGGTGACGCGCTTGAAGCTGAAAAGAGCGAACTGAAAGTGACGGGAGTTCTCGCAGGCGCGACTGTGGCGCAGGCGACGCTCGGTTTAGCTATTTTACTCGCGTATTCCGCTTTGGTGTCATGATGGCCACGGCGTTTCGTGCGCCGCTGCTGGACGACGCAGAGGCCATTCGCACGATAACGGCTGACGGGCTCGCTTCCGGGCACGCGAGTTTTCGACAAGAGCCCCACGACTTGTCAGCTTTTCGCAGTGCTTTTGTCGCGCCGCCCGGCATCTCCCGCGTGGCTCTTTGCGATGATGCAGTTGTCGGCTGGGTCGGTGTTAGCCCGACCTCTGCCCGGAGCGTATACAGCGGCGTGGGCGAGATTTCTATTTATGTCCGCGCTGACCAACAGGGAATGGGTGTCGGCAGGGCACTGTTGGAAGCCGCGATAGATGCGTCGGAAAGCGCCGGTTTCTGGACCCTTGTGGCGCAGATTTTCCCTGAAAACGAAGCGAGCCTGCGCCTTCATGCTCAAGGTGGCTTCGCTCAGGTAGGCGTCCGGCGCGCCCTGGGCAAAATGCCGTATGGCCCGCTTTCGGGCCATTGGCGTGACGTCATCATGCTTGAGCGCCGCAGCGATAAGGTGGGCCTCAACCTCGGGCCCGCCAGTCGCTCGGGCTCTTGCCGGTGATGCGAAGAAACTCTCGGTTAAAGTTAGACTTTGTGTTGAAGCCTGATGACAACATCACCTCTGTTACCGCTTCTCCTTGGCGAAGCTTTTCCTTTGCCACTTCGATGCGCATGCCGTTTATCAGGCGAGATACATTCTCGCCGGTGGCCTTGTTGATCGCTCTCGAGACCTTTTTTGATGGGATGCGCAGCCGGCGTGACAGTCTGGCAAGCGTCAGATCCGGGTCGAGATACAGACGCTCGCCTTCCAAGACGCGGGTCAGTGCTTCGAAAATCTTTTCGTCATCCTCGGAGGGTTGCGCATTTTCTAGCTCCGCACCTCCTAAGTCATGGGGCACCTCGGTGAGCGAAGGCGATACGCTCACCAGCCCAATCACTAGCAGCGCTCCACTGGTAAAGACGCTGATGATCCAGGGTCGCGCTTCCGAGACATTGGCTATTTGGGCCAAGACGATGAGTGCGTCACTAAAGGCGGACGCAACTAGCCCTGCGGCGATCAAAAGCCAAAGCCGTGCTGGAACATCACCCGTCCCCAAAGAGAGAAGTGGGAGCCCTTGCCCTGCTGGGCGCACGGCGACCATGATCGCCAAGCCATAGCTGACAAAGAGTGCAGGGATCGCCAGGTCGAGCCCGATCCCACCGAGCGCTATAAGTACAGCAATCACTGCCGGTCCCGCGATATGGATTGCGTCGGCGATCCGTAATGGCCGCATCGCTGTAGTCTGAAACACGACCCAAGCAGTCGCTGGCAAGAGCGCTGCGCCGAGCGGCTGAACACGGCGGAAGAAGTCGAGCTCATAGTGCTGTGCAAAGGCAACGATCGCGGCCTGAACGGCGCAAAGCCAGATGAGGATCCAGACCGGCGAAAATGCGGATTTCGTGAGCCAGAGCCGTACGAGCATGAATGCCAGGATCTGCGCGAAAACGAGAGAAATGGGCAAGGTCAGCATGATTGCATCTGTCTAAGCGAAACACGGATGCAATACGTCCTAAATCCTTTTCATGGCGTCCTAAAACCGGATTTAGGACGCCAGTGACCTGCAACCTGAGCAAAGGAAGGAGCAGACACTTTAGACGGAGAAAAACCATGAAACTCATGACCGCACTTTTGGCGCTTGGCCTCGCATCCTCCACTCTGGCTGATGCTCCCGGCATGGCGGAGTTGTCGGTCGATGCTGCCCACCACGAACATGCTCTTTCGGGTATTGTGATGTATCCGACAGAGGTTACCTCGGGTCTCCAATCCATTGGTGGCAACCCCGTGTTTAAAGGGGTCAATGTTGTTCCAGACGCTGATCCTCTTGATGGCCGTTATCCTCTCATCCTCTTGAGCCATGGCATGGGCGGTACAGTGCGGTCGTTGGCATGGCTCGCCCAGGACCTCGCCGCGAGAGGGGCGATCGTGGCCTCGGTCAATCACCCAAACTCTACTTGGGGAGATTTTGAGATTGCCCGCGCCACCGAGCACTGGACACGGGCCCAAGATTTGCGCGCTGTACTCGACCATATGTTGGCACATGAAGAGCTGGCCGAGCTTATCGACACGGACCGGATCATGGCAGCCGGCTTTTCCTACGGAGGTTGGACGGCGCTTTCTCTGGCCGGTGTTCAAGGTAACCTTGACGGTTACAAGGCGCATTGCGCGATGTTTCCGACCCAGTCGGCGCATTGCAGCGATATGCGTGATGCAGGCGTCGAGCTTAGCCAGTTTTCTGCTGAACTTTGGAATGCTCCCTACGCTGATGCTCGGGTGACCCATGTGGCAGCGATTGACCCCGGTCTTGTCTGGGGCATCGCCGAGATCGATCTCCAAATCCCAACCGAAAATCTGCGCCTGATCTCCCTCGGGGATGGCGAGGATCGACTTTTTGCGACGGATTTCGACGCGAGCGGTTTTGCCGACCGCGTGCCGGGTGCAGCCATTACTCGGATCGAACCGGCAACCCATTTTTCCGCCATGCCGCGCTGTACCGCCATCGGTGCAGACATCCTCGCGGATGAGGGTGAGGACCCTGTCTGCACAGACCCCGAGGGTGCCGTGCGCGCGGGTATCCACCAAGAAATCCTGGATGTGCTTGCGGGAGATCTTGGCCTCTAGCTGGTGGCCCACCGCATTACATAGGGTCTGCCTTCGCCCTCGCTCAGACTAGGACTTTTGAAGTTTCTGGTAAAAGGCGTCGCGGAGCAATTTGGCCGCCGGGCTTAATGCCCGGTTGGCTTTCCAAGCGACACCCACATCCATAGTCGGGATATTCTCCACCAGATTTCTCTTTTCAACTCGACGGCCGTCCAACGTCCATTTTCGATACACGACATCGCTTAGGATGGTCACCGCTTGGCCGGAGGCGACGATGTTGCGTACGGCTTCGATTGAGCTCGAGGTGATCTTGATCTCCGGGTAGCCCGTTGCGTCATCCCAATGCGCCAATCCCTGTCTGTCGGCTTCATCCGACCTGAGGACCGCGTAAGGATATCTTGCAACATCCGCTAAGGTTACAGCCGCCTTATCGGCCAATGGATGGCCGATGCTCGTCCAGAGGTGTCGTTTCGATCTATGAAATGTCTTGCTGCCCAGAGCGCTGTCCGGGGTCAAGTTCGACGTCAGCATAAGTGCTAGATCGAGCCTCTCTTGCTCGAGTGCATGCTCCAAGATTTCCCTTGGCTCCTCCGAAAGCTCGATATGGATTTCGGGATACTGGCGGTTGAATTGTTCAATGACCGGAATCGCGAAGTAGCTGGACAGCGTCCAACTCATGCCGAGGCGGACGTTACCCGCCACGCCGTCATTCGGGTCCTGAACGCTCTTCAATGCGGCCTCAAAAGAAGCAGCGATGTCGATTGCATGGCTACGAAATTGTTGGCCCGCCCTTGTGAGCGCAAGCCCGGTGGGTAGACGCTCAAAAAGCTCGGTTCCGAGAAACGTTTCCATGTCTTTGATGGCGAGTGTCACCGCTGATTGGGAAATGTTGAGAGCGCGCGCGGCGCCGGACACTTGCCCAGCATCAACCACGGCGAGGAAGTACTTCACCTGGCGATGGGTCAGCATATTGGTTTTCCTAATACTGCTAATCTAAACTCTGAATTTTTAATATACTTGCCCCCATGCGAGCTTTCCAAAGTTAATTTGGGAGGCTTGCTATGACGCGTGACGACAGTCTTCAGGTCCTCAGGCCGTCAAACGCTGCGTGCGTGGGACAGTCCAAGAGCGAAACCATGCTCGCTATCGAACGAACTTCTTCGTTTTGCGAAAGTCGACCGGCTCCCCTTAAAGCAACGAAAATCGAAGCGAGTGGTTCGCGTCCGAAGGAACCAGAGTGGCAAGACCATTGGGCCCTTACAAAGTACCTTTAAACCTTCATCTCTTTTCGCGCCCCGCAAATGCGGCCCTCTGGATTTGAACCCGTCGCAGAGCTTGCAGGCGCGGCTCAGACTCGGGCAACATCTCCTTGCATGTGTACCTAAAGCTCATGGGGGACCCCGTCGGATGCCGGAGACTGTTCACATCGTTGATGCCTTCACCGAGACGCCAGGTGCGGGAAATCGCGCCGGTGTTGTCTTGAATGCCGACCACCTTGGCAGCAACGATATGCAGGCCATAGCTGCGTTTGCTGGCTACTCTGAGACCGCGTTTGTTCTTCAACCAGAGAGCCCCGGCCATACTCTACGCGTCCGCTACTTTACCCAAACACGGGAGGTGCCGATCTGTGGCCATGCGACAGTCGCTGCGCATTTTCTGAGAGCATCCACGGGGCACGCTGGCGAGTATCCTTTGGTGGCGCGAACCGGTGCTGGGGATCTTCCCGTTGCACTTGATCAGGCAGGATCAAGAATGCGCGTGTCCATGACCCAAACGACGCCGGAGTTTTTTCCACCCTTGGGCGATACCGATCGGGAGGCGCTGGCCGACGCTTTGGGAATGAACTCTTCCGAGTTCGCAGAACTGCCAGTGCAAACCGTATCGACCGGCCATTCAAAAGTGATGGTACCTTTGCAGCGCCGAGATGTTTTGGATGAGTTGCGTCCCGATATGCAGAAACTGACCGAGGTCAGTGAGATGATCGGGTGCAACGGCTTCTTTACATTCGTGCTTGAGGGTACGCGCGCAAAGCCTGTCACCTATGGCCGTATGTTTGCCCCCGCCATTGGGATTAACGAGGATTCTGTTACCGGAAACGCAAACGGCCCCGCCGGGGCATATCTGGTAGAACACGGCCTCATCGATTGTCCGGGGAGTATTTCATATTGCGGGCACCAAGGCATCGCCATGGGGAAACCCGGGACCGTCTACGTGACGGTCAAAAAGGAGGGCGAGAACCTCAAGGTCAAGATTGCGGGAGAGGCTGTCATCGCAGGAACAAGAGAGTATCCGGGCGCCTAGACGACCTCGTACAGCTGAGGTTTGCAGCGGCTCTTTCTTACGGATGAGTTTGTGCGTCTAATCACGCGTGGGACCCAGGGCCGTAAGCAGTAAATAGGCTGTGCCGGTGGAGGCTCCAAACAAGACCTAAAGGGTCTCATTCCGGCATCCGCGTTTACGCCTCCTCACCTAAGCTTGGCCTTATTCGACCCCGACATCATCGCTCGGAGCAACAAAATGAAGTCCCTCGGTGTATTCATCTTTCCTGGCATTCAAACGTTAGACCTATTCGGCCCGATCGAGCTTTTGGGCGGCTTCCGCAATGAAATCGAACTGACCATGGTCGCAGAATCGCTTGAGCCGGTGACGACGCGCCACGGTCAGAGGATCATCCCGGACAAGACCATAGCGGACGCCGCGGAGTATGATATCCTCCTCATTCCAGGTGGCGATAGCGCGCTGGAAGTCTCGCAAAGGCCCGATGCTATGGCTTGGTTGCGCAGGGCAAGTGATGCGGCTGACTATGTTTTAACTGTCTGCACCGGCAGTGTGCTTTTGGGCATGACGGGCTGCTTGGATGGCAAAAGGGCAACGACAAACAAACTCGACTTCACGAGCACGGTCCATCTAGCCCCCAGGGTCGACTGGGTGAAAAAGGCCAGGTGGGTCGAAGATGATAAGTTTTTTACGTCGTCGGGCGTCTCTGCGGGTATGGACATGGCCTTGGCTGTCGCAGAGCGCTTATTCGGTTCCGAGGCGGCCGAGGATATGGCCGAAGGCTCCGAATACGAATGGCACCGCGATGCCGCGTGGGACCCTTTTGCGCAACGCGCTGGGCTGGTTTCCTCGTGAGTTAAACCGCGACACGGTCGTTGCTGTTGCGCGTCGGGACTTGCTGCGGACTATCCTGTTATGGCCTATGCGGATTTGGCCGCCACGCAGATAATCTCAACGCTGTAGCCTTCGCCTCCGATCTTTGTTTCGCCGCAAGATCGGGCGGGGGCGCAGCCGGCCGGTATCCATGCATCCCAGACCTCGTTCACAGCGTCATAGTCGGAAATGTCCGTAAGCCAGATCGCGGTAGAGAGTATTCGGCTCTTTTCGGAGCCCGCCTCGGACAGATAGCGCTCGATCTTCTCTAGCGCATCCCGAGCTTGATTTGCTGTGCTGTCGAAGGCTGTTCCACACTGGCCCGAGAGCCAGATGAGATCGCCAAAAACTACCACTTGGCTCATGCGTGGATCGACGCCTTGCCTTTCTACGTCCGTCATATCCCGGCCCTCCTTATTCGAGCCATTCTAGATAACTCGCATGCCACTCTTCTCGCAGGTTCGCGCCCTGCCCGATGAAGCACTCATCAAGCAGTTCAAAGGCCCTGATGCGGTCGGGGCGAAAATGGCGCATCCCGTGGCGCAGTTCGCACCATCCCGCAATCACAACGGCCTCTGTGTGATAAGCAATGGCGATCGGCCAGATCGTCCTGTCGCTCTCTTTTCCTTCGCCGTCGCGGTAGCTAATTCGAAGCTTTCGCTCTTCGCGGATTGCCTGGCGAATGAGTGACAGGTCGGCGACATCGGGCTCGTCCACACCCCACGTTGCGGCAAAAACGGTCTGACTCAGTTGCGTCGCATCAGATAGCTTTTTCGCGACGCTGTGGGCCGCGCGATTGAGCCCCTTATCGCCGGTGCGCGCGATCATAGCGATACCGACCGTGATTGCCTCGGCCTCATCCATCGTGAAGTTTAACGGAGGCAACTCAAAGCCCGGCCGGATGATATAGCCGATCCCAGCCTCGCCCTCGATAGGTACGCGCATGCCCTGAAGCGCCGCGATGTCGCGATAGATCGTGCGTTTGGTAACTTCCAATTCGTCGGCGATGTCCTGAGCCCGCTTGGGCGATGTACAGGCGCGCAGGATCTGAATGATCTCAAACATGCGGGCGGATTTGCTCACCACGGGCCTCTCGCTTGGGTTTCAGGGACATTCACACATCGCTGCTGACAGGGGGTGTCAGTAGAGCGTTGGTAGCACATTCGGGGCCCTCCTAAGGACCCGAAGAAGCACGCAATGGACATCCAAAAACCACACTCCGAAGAGACGTTGGGCTCGGCGTTCGTTGTGCTTGCCGCGCTGGCTTTCAGCACGGCGGGGATATTCACCAAAGTCGTAGAGGCGGATGCATGGAGCGTCATTTTCTGGCGTGGCATTGCCGCTATCGCCTTTGTCATCTTGTACTTGGGATTAAAGGGCAGTCTGCGTGAAGAGGCTCGAGCCTTTCGCTGGCCGGCGCTGATTGTCACCTTGTGCCTTGCCTCGGGGACGGCGGCTTTCATCTCTGCATTTAAGCTGACCAGCATCGCCAATGTTAGCGTGATCTGGGCCACAGCGCCGTTCTGGGCCGCTTGCTTGGCCTTCATGAGCATGCGTGAAAACCCAGGCGCGCGCGTCTTGATCTGTAGTGCATTCGCCTTGCTTGGGGTTGTCATCACTATCCGCGGGTCTTGGGACATCTGTTTGTGGCGCGGTGACGGCTTGGCGCTCGCAATGACCCTGATGATGGCCACGGCCATGGTGATCTATCGCGCCTATCCAGACACGCCGACCAAACTCCCCGCAGCTGTCTCAGCGGCACTCCTGCTTCCATTCGCATTGGCTCTCTCTTCGCCTTTTACGACTGACCCGCATGAGATCGGCTTGCTCGCTCTCTTCGGCCTCGTCTTTGCGGCTGGAACCGTTCTTTTGATGGAGGGAGCAAGGCGTATTTCATCTGCAAAGGCGGCGCTGTTCAGTGCCCTTGAAACGCCACTTGCGCCATTGTGGGCGCTTTTGATCCTCGCGGAGTGGCCTGCACTCGCTACGATCATTGGCGGGACGATAGTGATGGGTGCCGTTGTTCATGCGCAGTGGCCAGGTTCGCTTGCGCGGCGGGCGGCAAAGCCGCACCTAAATGCCCATATGCTGCGTGATATTGGCCAAGATGGTGCGGCCGAACGCTCGCTGGAAGATCTGGAGTTCCGCCGCTTGCGCGACCGTCTCTGACTAGGCCAGGCCAAAGGTGCGTTCAAAGTTCTGGAGCCCATCGCGGGTGAAACGGACAACTCGGGTCCCTTCTTCTCGCTTGGCCCATTTCCGCGCGTAGAGCTGATTGAGCAAATCTGCCCCCAATCCTCCACCCAAGTGAAAGCGCCGTTCAGACCAGTCGAGACAAGTTTTGCAGGTGGGGCGGCGTGCTTTGCGTAGGGTATCGATGTCGATGCCGAAATCTTCAAACAGCCGCGCGCCTTTGTCGGTGAGCAAGAGATCATCGCCGTCCGTAGCCAGTGCGTTTGAGAGCATCAGCGCATCGAGGAGTGCGACGGCGTGGCTTCCAGCCAAATGATCATAACAGACACGGGCATCCCGTAGTGCTGGCTCCTTCGGCCCTGTGCGTGTGCGCTTTGGCCCGGTTAGAGCAGCGACACCCATCATGGCTTCGAGCATCTGGCCAACCTCTGGGCCGGACAGAGCGACATAGCGGTGTCGACCCTGTTTGCGGCGCACCAAAAGTCCGGCCTCTTCCATCTTGGCGAGGTGACCGGATGCCGTTTGCGCCGTGACCCCTGCTTCATGTGCCAATTCTCCGGCGGTGAGGGCACGCCCATCCATCAGCGCGGTAAGCATATTTGCCCGGGCCGGGTCTCCCACCAAGGAGGCGATCAGGGAAATGTCAGGTCCAAGACGCATGGTGCGATCTCCTTCTTTCGGCGTCGGTGTTTCACCAGGAATGCCATGGCAGGGGACGACAATGCTTCGGTCTCTACCGAAGCATTGGAGATCTCGCCAAAGCTAAAATCAATGCAGCAAACCGAGAGGTACTCCATGACAATCACCTGCTGCATTCGCTACCGCATAGACCCTTATCAGCGCGATGAATTCGCCGAATACGCTCGAAAGTGGCTCTCAATTATTCCCGCCTGTGGGGGCGAACTTCATGGTTATTGGCTCCCTCACGAAGGCACGAACGACATCGCTTTAGCGATGATCTCCTTCGCAAGCCTTTCTGAGTATGAAGCATACAGGGCTCGATTGAGAAACGACACAGATGGCGCTGCAAATTTTGAAATGGCCCATGCCCAAAAGTTCATCCTGTCGGAGGAAAGAACGTTTCTAGAGCCCGTTGCGCATCATGAGAGGGCAGCATGATCGCCGTCATCCGCGACTAAGGCAGGGGCCGCCGCATCGCGGCGCCGAAAAATACCCACCAATTTCAAGACCGATCCCTCTTAGGAGAAACACCATGTTGGACGCATTTCCAATTCTAATCGCTGCTTGGGGAGCTTTTGCTGCCGCCGCAATTTCGCCAGGCCCCAACATGGTGGCTGTGGCCGCTCGAGCCTTGGGCTCGGGAAGACAATCTGCGCTAGCGGTCGCTACAGGCATAAGTATCGGAGCCTTTTTGTGGGCGATCCTCTGCGCGGTCGGCCTCGGCGTGCTCTTCGACCGTGTTCCAGTGCTCTTACAAATCCTTGGGCTACTTGGGGGAAGTTACCTTGCCTGGCTGGGCTTCAAAGGGTGGCGTGCAGCGCTCACAGGTGCATCTGGTGAGATCGCCCCTAAAGCGGGCGGAACCCTAAGGGCTGATTTCGCCTATGGTTTTGTCGTGACCGCGACCAATCCCAAGGTGGCGCTTCTCTGGGCTTCGCTCGCGACCTTTGTCAGCGGTGTCACGCAGTCTTTGCCAGTACTGGTGCTCTTTGCCAGCGGTGCCGCAATGCTCGCCTTTACGATCTACGGCGCCTACGCTGTAGCATTCTCAGCGGGACAAACCCGGAAACTCTATGCGCGGTTCAGCCGCGTTGCGGAAGCGATATTCGGTACGGCCTTTGGCGGGCTCGGAATTGCACTAATCGTTCGGTCCGTGCGGCCCGCGTAAGGTCAGTTCCAAAAGGTGGGTATGCTGGTCGACAACAGCCGCAATGCAGTTAGGGCTAAGAAACCGTAGACGATGCGCACAAATATCTTCTGATCAACGCGCGAGTGAAGCCAACTTCCGACCAGCACACCCACGACCAGCCAAGGCGACAGGATCAAGCTGATATAAAGCGTGCTCCAATCCAGTGTGCCTGTGGATCCGTACGCAACGGTCTTGAGGCCGTTTAGAATGAAAAAGAAGACGGTATTCGTGCCGACAAAGGCTGCCTTTGGCATCTCTTGCGACAGGAGATAGGCCTTTACCGGCGGTCCGCCGGCATGGGCGACGTAGCTGGCAAACCCCGATGTTGCCGCGAGGATCCAGACTAGTGGTTTACTCGCTTTACGCTTTCCGGCCCATTTCCGACCCTGCAAAAGGTACTGGGCCACAAAGATCAAAGCCAGGACCCCGATCACAAAACGGATGAGATCGGCGTCGAGAACTCCGAAGAACAGAGCACCGAGTGAGAGCCCGATCAGCGCGCCGGGCAGAAGCGCGAAGACAACGGCCCGATTCCAGCTTTTGCGGTATCTAAAGACGATCATCACATCCATCGCGAAGAGAATTGGCATCATGACCGCAGCAGCCAGTTGAGGGGCCGCAAAGAGCGACATCATCGGTACGGCCATAACGCCAAGCCCCCCGCCGAACCCGCTTTTTGAAATGCCCGTGGTGAGGATCGCTACGATTGAGATAACGTAAAAGGAAAGCGAAAGGTCCATGGCGGCTCCAGATTGATAGAGCTGAGATAGCGAGCCGCCGTAAATCTATGAAATAGTTTTATTAGTCTCTAGAAATCTCTAAAGCTGATTTGTGCTAGACCTCAACACACTGCAAACCTTTGTCCTGGTCGCCGATCAGCTCAATTTTTCCTCGGTCGCTGAGCAGCGCAATACGGTTCAATCCGCCATCAGCGCTCAGATAAGGAAACTTGAGGAAAACACAGGGCACACGCTGATCTCCCGCGGTCGCGGGCAATCCATGGAGCTCACGGCTGAGGGAAAAGCGCTCCTTGTTTATGCAAGGCGGATCCTCGCGCTTTCCGATGAAGCTATCGAGGCAATCAGAGCACCGCAGACGCGCCCGATCGTTCGTCTCGGTACCACTGTTACGCTGGCCATGTCCGTCGTGACGGACGTGCTCACCCAATTCGCTGCGGTCGAACCCGAGACCCAAATACAGATCCTGTGCGACCGTAGCGACGCGTTGCTTGGATGTCTTGATCGCGGCGAGATCGACGTCGCCTTCATGATGGATCAGGGGCGCCGTGTTGGTCGCGCTTTTGTCCATTCGCAACCGCTCGTTTGGGCATGTTCGGATCAATTCAAGCCCACCGAGAGGGAGGAAGTCGTCATGTCCTTCCTGACCGACGGGCGAGACTTGCGACGGTATGCGCTCCAAGCACTTGACGAGGCGCGCCGCGCTGGCCGCATCGCATATCTTAGCCCGCATCCCATTGGTGTCCGTGCTTTCGTGCAGGCCGGTTTAGCGCTGACAGTCATGCCACAGGTCACGGTAACCCCGCCTCTCATCACAGCCCCAAGGGCGCTTGGTTTGCCGTCTCTGCCGTCGATCGCACTTTCCGCCTATGCCGGTTCAAGCAAAGTCCAACCAGAAATGGCCACGCTCCTCTCGCTCTTGGAAGAGGCAGCGGTCTATCATGGGGAGGTGCGCTGAGAGGCGCTGATTTCTTCGGCACATAGGAACGACCAATGGCCAAAAGCGGAATGCCTCTCTTGAACGCGCTCAAAGCTTTTGATGCCGTCGTCAGGCTAGGGTCGATCAACAAGGCTTCTCTTGAGCTCAGCATCGCCCCGTCAGCCGTGACGCAGCACATTCGCAACTTGGAAGACTTCTTAGGCGGCGATCTTTTTGCGCGCTCTGCGAATTCGATTACGATCAATCAGCGCGGCACGGATTTTGCCCAAAGCATTAAACAGGCCTTTGACCTCATAGGGCGAGCAACTGATGCGACCCGGGTCGACCTGGCGGCCACTCCCATCAGGCTTTCTTGCATGCCATCGCTTGCTGATCAGGTCATCTCGGAACCGCTGGCGCGGATTTACCGAGAGTACCCCGACATAAAAATCCGCTGCGATTTTTCCCCAGATCTTGCGAGCTTTGACGCGGATACCGCTGACATCGCGGTCCGTTACGGCCCAGGCGACTACCCCGGTGCGGAGGCCGAATTGCTCCACGTGGAAGAAATCGCACCTGTTTGCTCAGGTGCCACGGCCGGTGCGATAAGAACCGTGGCGGACCTTGGCACATATTCGCGGATCGACAGCTCGGAAAGCTCGCATGACGGGTCCTGCCTATGGTCGTATTGGGCACGCGAAGCTGGCGAGCCTGAGCTGGCTGAGCAGTTCAAACCTCGAGCGCCTTGGGTCTTGCAAAGCTCAAATTTTTCCAAAGAAACTATACTTCGCGCGCCGCTGATCGCTTTGCTTGAAAAAAGGATTGTCCGCGATGACCTTGCAAAAGGTACCCTTGTTGCGCCGGTAGGAAAATGGGTCCCTGCTCCGTCGGGCTACCATCTTGTGACACCCAAAAGACGGTCACTTTCGCCCGAGGCAAAACGCCTCAAAGCGCTCATCAAGGTTTCCGTCCTCAACCATTTTAGGGAGGCGCGCTAGCGGGTCGAAGGGTCGCTAAGCTCACGCCCGCGAGAATGAGACCGCCGCCGATTAGGTCCGGCAAAGTGGGCCTCTCCCCAAGAAAGAGCACTGCCCCCGTGATGGAAAAAACCGGCACCAACAAAAGAAAGGGGGCTACGACATTCAGATCGTTTCTACCGACAAGGGAAAACCAGATCCCCTGACCAACCACAGTCATGAAGATCGCTAAATACGCGACCTGCAACCAGGCAGCCATGCTCGCGGTTACAATGTAGACGACATGCTGCTCTTCAAAGATGGCGCTCAGCAGGGCGAGTTGCGGCGCCGCCATGAGGGCCGCCGCGCCGAGTAGTGGGAGCCCCCCATCGCTGCTGCCAAGGCGGCGAAGCACGACTTGGCCAAAAGCCCAAGTGATGATGCTTGCTAGAACCAAGGCCACTGCGCGACCCGCCGTTTGAACACTCGGTGAGCCCGTAACAACGAGCAGGCCGAGCATCGACAACGCGACACCGAACAAGGCGCGCGCGGGCGGGCGCTCACGCAGCAAGAGCGCGGACATGACGATTAAAATGGGCGCTTCAAGCTGTATCAAAAGCACAGTCGTTGACACGTCGAGTACCGCAAGCCCGACATATGACAAGCTATACGGAAGGGCCAATGCACAGCTGGAAATTATGAGCACTTGCGTCTTTGGCACTGTAGGCCACTTGCAGAAAATCATGAGCAGGCACCCAGCAAAGCCAAATCGAAATGCCGCCGTCATAATCGGTGGGAAATGGTCAATCGCCGCCTTGCCAAACACCCAGCCCGCGCCAAAAATAGCAGACATGGCGAGTGCTAAACAGAGGTCCTTGGGCGTCACAGCATTCGCATTCAAACCATGGCAACTGCGCTGAGTTTCTCGGGAATGAGGTGCCAAGGCACCCGCTGTAAATCAGACGTAGCCTCGGAATTTCAGACGATATGCTAAGACCGGCTTTGGGTCAGTTTACGTGGCCGCGTCGGGAACACTCGATGTGTTTGTCACTGCTATGACTTCCAGCGAGCGAGAGGGCATAAGGGGTGCAAACGACCGGGTTTCAAAAGTTCCTCACAAAACGGGCCTGATCCAACCCCTGACAGATGCTACCAATAGCTCAACATGCGAATTTCGGACGTAACATCAGAGGTGGATTTTGAGGCTGAGGGAAAGCGCTCCGGCTTCCTCAGGGTGCCGCATTCCGTCGATCGCTCAGCATATGGCTGGCTTCCCGTCCCCATTACAGTGATCCGAAACGGCGACGGTCCAACACTTCTGATCTCCGCAGGGGTCCATGGCGACGAGTATGAGGGGCAAATTGCCGTGGGAGAACTGGCCCGCGACTTAGCCTCAGACGAGGTGCGAGGCCGCCTCATACTACTACCCATGACAAACGCCCCTGCCTCGGCGGCGGGCAGGCGGGTGTCTCCGATCGATGGCGGCAATCTAAATCGGACCTATCCCGGCGCTGCCCACGGCACGCCCACTCAGATGATTGCTCACTTTCATGAAGAAATTCTTCTGCCGTTGGCCGATTATGCCGTGGATCTTCATTCCGGTGGCGCTTCCCTTAACTACCCGGCGACAGTCATGCGCGGTCCCTCGCATTCCCTTGAGGAAGAAGCCGGTCTGACCGAGCTGATTGGGGCCTTTGACCTCCCTTATGCCTGGGTATTCACGGGGGGCGGTGGACCGACAAGCACCGCCAGGACAGCCATGGGTGCTGCAAACCGCAAAGGGGTCATCAACCTCATGGCGGAGCTCGGCGGCGGTGGCGTGGTCAACCAGGAGGTCCTCGCCCTTACACGCCGTGGCCTAAGACGTATCCTCCATGCCCTCGGCATGCTGCCGGGTTATCAGCTCGACGCGCCACGCGGGACACGCGCGCTTAACTCGAAAGGCATCGTCCACGCGCCCATCGCTGGCCAATTTGAGCCACTGAAAGAGATCGGCGAGCCTGTCGCGTACGGTGAACTGGTAGCGCTCCTCCACCATCCGGACACGCCATGGGAGGCACCCGTCCAGGTGACATCTCCTTTTGCCGGGATCGTCCTCGCGATGAGAGCTATGGCCCCGTCTCAACGGGGAGATGCCCTCTTCCAGATTGCAGACGATGCGCCCAACACCTGATGCCGCCTTTAATCCGTGGCCATGTAAACAGAAGCGGCCAGAAAACAGGTGCCACTTGCTTACCCAAGGCGCCTTCTAGCGCGGAGGCTTTGGAAAACACGGCGAACGCGCACGGCTAGGATCGCGTAACCGCCGAGCACGACGCAAACAACTGCCGTAGACGTCGCCATCAAAATCAGAAACTGCGGCATCAGTGGATTGGTCGGGTCAATAAACTGCGCAAGAAAGGCGAGGTAAAACAAAACCGCCTTTGGATTAAGAATGCCCGTGAAAAAGCCCGCCCGGAAACTGCGTTTGTCTAAAGATCGCGCTGGCTGCTGGAGATCAGCCTCCCTGAGACTGCGCGCCGCACGGAACTGTGCGAGCCCGAGCCAGACCATGTAAGCGACGCCTGCCCATTTGATCACCAGATAAAGCTCGCTTGACGCGGCTAGCACGGTACCGAGGCCAATGAAGGCTGCGGTCATCATGACAACGCCGCCAAGAAGGTCGCCCGCAACGCAAGAGAACGCGCCTCTAAGGCCTTTGGCAAGCGCTTGCCCCACGACCAACAGAACGCTGGGCCCTGGAATGACGGATAACACGGTGAGCGCCGCAACATAGGCAATCCAAGTCTCAGGGCTCATTTATCGCCTCCCTGTTCCCTCCCCACGGAAGTGCAAGCACGCCACCCGCCACAACCAATACAATGCCAGCAAGACCAACTATGCTTGGGACTTCCGAGAACACCAAAAAACCCCAGAGTAGGCTGAAGACAAGGTAGCTATAGTCGAAAGCCGCGACGGTCGCAGCGGGCCCCCTTTGGTAGGCGATCGCAGCACACACGCTCCCGATAATCATCAGCGCAGCGAGCGCTGAAATGGTGGCGACAAGCGGTGCACTTACCGACTGCCAAGGACCGAGAGTAAAGGACCCTTCTTTGCCCGAGAAGAGCCCAAGAAAGAGCCCGCTGATGATGAAAGCCACATTGAGTGCGAGGGCCAAAGTAAACGGATCATGCTCACGGCACTTCACGGAGGTGATGACCATAGCGCATCCGTAAAAGAACGCCGCGATCACTGGAAGGAAGGCAGCCCATGCAAAGCCAGAGGGATCGGGGCGAACGATCAAAAGCACCCCAGAAAATCCGATCCCTATCGCCAAAAGCGCGCGGCTCTTGGGCATTTGTCGCGCAACCAGTGCCAAGAGCGCGACGATGAATAAAGGCCCAGTGTAATACGCAGCGGCCGCTGAAGACAGTGCCGTGAACGGTAATGCCGAGTAATAGCTGAACCACATGAGCACGAGTAATGCGCTGCGCAAGAGCACCCACTTCGAGAGAGAAAGGGCCATGACACCGCGTTTTCTTGCCAGCCACCACAAAACAGGAACGGCTAGAGCGGATCTAAGGACAAAAAGCTGCCAAAGCGGCAATGATAGACCAGTGGCTTTTATGACAGCATCGCTAAAGGAAAGCGCCGCCACCGACGCAATGATGGCTAAAACTGCCTCGTTAGTCCTGTGGCGGCGTTCGCTTGTTGCCGCACCCACATGTTCTGATCTGCTCACCATGAGCGACTCGTAAATCAACTAATACTCAGGCAAAAAGCGAGAACATCGCCATTTTCCATGAGCACAGGTAATGCATTTCCGTCCGCCTCAGCTCCCCTCCTTAACTCGGCTTAGGCCCTTCGAGGCAGCAGCTAGGCATGAGAGCTTTTCCCAGGCCGCAGCCGAGCTTGGGATGACGCAAGCGGCCGTCAGCAAGCAAATCGCAGCCCTAGAGCGCGACATTGGTGTTAGCCTTTTTGAACGGCGCAACCGCGCCGTGTTTCTCACGGATGCAGGGCGCCAGCTGGGGCGTGTGGTCGGAAATGCTCTGTCGGATATTTCGGCGGAATTCTCTGCTCTAAAGGGGCAACGGCGAGCCGCTGAACTGGTGCTGCATTGCCAACTGTGCGAGGCGTTTTACTGGCTCATGCCGCGCCTGAAGGGCTTTCAAGAGCGACACCCGGGCGTGGAGCTGCGCGTCGTCACGAGCCTCAAGCCGCTAACCGAAGCTACGGAGGCCTTCGACGTCGCGATCCAAACGTCTGGCCGTGCGTCAGGCTCGGCCCGGTTGGCTTTTACCGCTGCCGATGACATTTTCCCTGTTTGCGCGCCCACACTGGTATCTGGTCGCGAAAGCCCTTTGCCCGTTTCCGAGCTAAGCGAATTCCCGCTCCTCTCACACTCGGTGTCGCCCCAGGATTGGATGGATTGGCGAGACTGGTTTCAAGCTATGCGCGTCACGAACCCAACACGCCAAAACTATACCCAATTCGACAGCTACCCCCTCGCATTACAGGCCGCGGTGGCCGGCCAAGGGATAGCGCTGGGATGGCGCCGAACGACGGAAGCGATGATCAACGAGGGCAAGTTGATCCGACCGTGCAAGGAGGTGATTGCGCGTCCTACCGAGCTTTCCGTATTTCGCGGCGTCGCGAGCGCACCGCACCCCAATATCGGCGAGCTCATCGCTTGGCTGCAAGGCGAGCTCATGTCGTGAACAAAGACAGCGGCGCGCGCCACGGTCGAGCCGCAGATCTGGCTCAGGATGGGAGGCTTCAAGCTGGCGCATGTTTGGGGGCTGTAAGGGTTGAGCAAGAGAATTTCACAGGCTCTCACACAAGACCCGAGACCGATTTAGTGTTCTGGAACTCGCGTATGCCCCAAAGCCCGCCTTCTCGGCCATAGCCCGAAGCCTTGCGGCCGCCAAAGGGAGCGCCCGGGGCGCGGCTTGTCCCATTAATCTGGACCATGCCTACCTTAAGACGGTCTGAGACGCGTTTCGCGCGGGCCGGATCGGAAGTTTGGATGTAGCCGGCAAGACCGTAGCGCGTTGCATTGGCAAGCTCGACGGCGTGCTCTTCATCGTCAAAAGGCGTCATCGTCAGGACAGGGCCAAAAATTTCCGTCTGGAAAAGAGAATTGTCCGGTTCAACATCAGCAAAAACAGTCGGTTTCGCGTAAAAGCCTCGCATAAAACCCTGCGGCCTGCCTGCCCCGCCGACGACGAGCCGTAGCCCAGTTTCGATGCCGCCTCTGATCATGTTCTGCACGTGGTCAAACTGCGCTCGGTTCACAAGCGGTCCCAGATGCTGTCCTGCCCTGTGGGGCGGGCCGACCTCAACTGCGCCTGCCAAAGCTGCAGCCAAGTCAACAGCCTCTTCGTAGCGCGAACGCTCCACCAGCATGCGAGACGCGGCATTGCAGGACTGCCCAGAATTTCTATAGCAATGGGCAAGCCCTTGCCGGATCGCTTTTTCTAGGTTGCAGTCTGCAAAAATCAGGTTTGGCGACTTGCCCCCCAATTCCAACGAACAATGCGCAGGCCGCGCGGCAGCCATGCGGGCGATTTCCCGACCTGCCCGGCTAGATCCCGTGAGCGAAACAGCATCAACATCACTATGGGAAACCAAGTCTGCACCAGTTTCCCGGTCGCCTAAGACCAGGTTGAAAACGCCCTTTGGGACGCCTGCTTCAGACAAACATTCCGCCAAAAGCATCGCCGTCCGGCTAGAGAACTCAGACGGCTTTAAGACGCAGGTGCAACCCGCAGCAATCGTCGCGGCAACCTTGAGTATGACCTGGTTCAGCGGCCAGTTCCACGGGGTGATCAGCGCCGCAACGCCAATGGGTTCGTAGATCACTTGATGCGTGGAATAGATTGAGCTCTGCTCGGCAACTTGCATCTCGTCCAAAGCCGCAATCGTTGCCTCTAAATGGGATATCGCAGCGTCAATCTGGGATGTTCGTGCGAAATCGATCGGCGCACCGATCTCAGCGCTTATCGTCTTCGCAAACTTGGCTCTGCGTTGCTCTATAATCGTAAAGAGAGCTCTTAAAACTGACGCGCGTTCTTCAAGTCTTGAGACCTCCCAAAAGCGAAGGGCTCGCGTGGCCGCTCGGACTGCGTCGCTTACAACCTCGGCAGTCGCACATGATAGGACGCCAGTGATCTCCTCTGTGTGCGGGTCCACCAGCGGGATAGACCTGCTCTCATCGAGGACCCTCCAAGCTCCATCGACAAAAACGGAATTAATTTTTGCTAGGGTGACCATCAGCTAGCACTCGCCTGTTTCCCAAGCGACGCCCGCGCGGTTGCGTTTTCTAGACTCTGCGAAGGGGTCAGGGCCATTATCTCAAATCCACTACGAGCCTAGGCCTGCGCGAGGTTGGACCCGCCGATAGACACCCCGTCTTGCCGGGCACTCGTTTCAATGAGGCCAAACTCAGGTCGGCAGAAATCATGGTACTGAACAGTCACGCCATAATCGCGAAGCTCGAGAACACCCAGTTGAGGTGCCTCCGGCGCTGGCTTGAAGTCAGCCCAGCTCCACTCCGGAACAGGCGCCGGCGCTTGATACATAGCAGACCGCAGCGTGGCGAAAGGCATGTTTGCTACGACACCAGACGCTGGCCGATGTACGTGCCCACAGCATAGGAGCCTGACATTGCCATGCTTACTTATCAGCCGCAGGAAAGCTGCCCCATTCTCGAGGCAAGTTTCATCCTGCATAGGCAGCCCAAGCTCCATCGGAGGATGATGCATAAAGATAATAACGCTGCGGTCCTTAAGCGACGCTAGCTGCTCCTCAAGCCAACCGCCGCGGTCGTTGCAAATCGTTCCCGCATCTGAGCCGGTTCTTTGACTATCAAGGCACAGCAACGCGAATTGCTCTAAGTCCACATGATACTGGATGAAATTCGTCATCGCCGTCGCGGGCAATGACAGATGCTCCCGCAAGAGGACCCTGTCATCGTGGTTCCCAGCGAGCGGCAACACCGGCACCTTCAAAGCTGCCAATAGCAGCGAGAGCTTTTTGTAATCCGCGCGCGTTCCCCGATCTACGAGATCTCCTGAGATGATGCAGGCGGCCGCGTTTGAGTAGCGTTCGTTGACATAGTCAATGGCAGCCAAAAGACGACTCTCGGTATCAAACCCGTAAACAGTATCGCTGGCATCGAAATGCAAGTCAGACAGCCATATGAGTTTAGTCACGCTAACGCTCCAAATCGTTAGTGTTGATGGTGCGAAACGCTGCGGGTGTTGCACAGGCCGCGTGGCAATTGGTTTGGGAAAGTCGTCCAAAAGTGGCCGCGCGCACTGACGACGACGAGGGCATCCTTTGGCTCGAATAGACTGCAGGATACCTTTGATATGCGTACTGCTCACACTCGCGTCGCTCATGCCATCCCGGCCTTTGTCGGGAGCTAACGAGATGACGATACTGTCGGTAAATATGAACGTCCCAGCCTTGCTCAGAAACCGTCGCGGGCACCCGTGGCCGGATGTCCTGGGCCTTGCCAGGATCGCCTTGAGCGCTGGCGCAGAAGGTCTGACACTCCACCCGCGGCAGGACGAGCGCCATGCAACACCGGAGGATGCACGACTGTTCAGAAAGCTAATCGACGACGAGTTCCCAGGACGGGAACTCAATGTGGAAGGGTATCCTGATGCGCGCTTTCTGGCGCTTGTCGAAGAGGTAAGGCCCGACCAGGTCTCCTTGGTGCCGGATGGGCCAGAGCAAGCGACCAGCGATCATGGTTGGGACTTCCACGAGAGCACAGGCTTTCTAAGGCCCATTGTCGCTCGCCTAAAGCGCCAGGGTCTTCGGGTAGCGCTCTTTGCCGACGCGGTCCCAAGCGAGATGGAACACGCCGCTGAAACGGGCGCAGATCGGGTAGAACTCTACACCGGGCCTTACGGCGCAGCCCACTCCGATACCAAGGAAGCAAAGCGTCAAGCGGACCTTTTGGCTAACACAGCAACCGCGGCTACACGTGCAGGGTTGGGAGTGAATGCGGGCCACGATCTCACCGTCCCGGGGACGCGCTATCTCTTAAGCATCGTTCCCGACATTGCAGAGGTTTCTATTGGGCATGCCCTGTCTTGCGACGCGTTGACCTATGGGTTCCGCGAAAGCGTGAGGCGCTATCTGGAGGCGTGCAAAGCCCAAGCATGAGCCCGCAAAGCAAAGCTCAAAGGCGCCTGATTAGATTTGCATCTGGCCTGAGCCTACAAAGACGCATCGGCCCCGAATACGAACCCTGGCTGACGGCGATGGAACCGTGACCTCGATCTCGCTCCGTCGCCCCATTTCGACACCCTGAATAATCCGAAACTCAGAGGCACCACCTTGGGCATCTTTCGCGAGCAGCGACGCCAGGGCACCGGACGCGCTGCCGGCGGCTGGGTCTTCCGCCGGATGTCCAAGGGGGGACATCACGCGCGACCTGATGGACCAATGGGACTTTAACGAATGTTCCACGACGAAAGCGCAAATCGCGAAACCATCCACGGTTGCGGGGCCTTTGCGCGCCGCCTCGCGAAATGCGAGGATATCGCATTCAATCGCTGCAAGGGCGGCTAGATCTGTCAACTCCACAAAAGCGAACGGCAACCTGATAGATCCAACGCAGGGAGCGATACGATCACTGAGCACTTGATCGCTATTGAGACCCAGACACTGCGCCATGGCCTCATGATCAACATGTCCTAGCAGCTTTAGAGGCTGCGGTGCGGTAATCTCTGCCCCAATGACAACCCTGCCATCACGCATGATATCGGCGGTCACGTCGCCGCCCGGTTCATCGAAGATAAATGCGCCCTGATCACCCATTTGCCGAGCGGCCGTTTTGGTGTTTGCAATGACAAAGGCGGTCCCGATATTTGGATGCCCTGCAAAAGGGATCTCCTCGAGCGGCGTAAAGATACGAACCCGCGCGGTATGCTGCTGTGTCTGTGACGGCAAGATAAAGGTCGTCTCTGAAAAGCCGAACTCGCGTGCCACATCCTGCATCTGCGCCGTTGACAACGCCGTCGCGTCATGGATCACAGCCACCTGATTTCCGGCAAATCGCGTCTGCGTAAAGACATCTACCAGACTGAATTCGACTCGAACTTCACTCACAGCGCTCCATTCCCACTTTCACCGCCACACTTGATCCCCAAGGACACGGCCACCGACGCATCTAGCGCTTGTCCATCGCGGCAGAGATTGCAGCAGAAAGCCGGCTAGAGTTGCTGGCATTCGCCCGAGCAAAACCCAGTATTAAACCTCGGTTTTCGCTTTCGATGCAAAGCCGCGACAAAGGCAAAACCTGGAAGCCATTGGACCACAGGGTCTTTTGAATCCGCACATCGTCCGTGCCGTCGGGAAGACGGAGCATGACCTGCAAGCCTCCATCCGGCTGGGACACGGTCACGTAATTTCCCAGGCGACTGCGGAGGGCATCCGTCAATGCATGCATGCGCTCTTGATAGGTGCGCGCTGCCGCTCTGAGATGCCGCGTGAAGCGACCCGAACTAATGAACTCAGCCAAAGCCGCCTGAATATGCGTGTTAACGCCAGCGCCAATGGTCCGATGCGCGCGCCGCACTGGCTCAACCAGGGTTGGAGGAACGATCAGCCAGCCGAGCCGCATGGCGGGAACAAGGCTCTTTGATAAAGTGCCGATCAAAGCGACAGAGGCAGCTTTATCCAGGGAAAAGACCGGTGGCACATCCGCACCCTTCCAGACGAAATCGCCATCATAGTCATCCTCGATAACCATGGCCTGGCTTGCCTTTGCATGGGCCAGAATATCCATTCTACGCCCAAGTTTCATCCGCGTTCCCGTTGGGTACTGCGTGGACGGCGTGACATAGACCATCTTGGTTTTTCCCTGTCTTTCCGCCTCGCGCAGGTTGTCAGGCAGGGCCTTTGCTATCAAACCCTTCGCCTCGAAAAGAGCCTTACCGCCGGCGTAACAGGGGTCTTCCATGAGCACCTGATCGCCTGGGTCGCTCAGTAGGTCGGTCATCAATGCGATGGCGCTCTGCGTACAGGGTAAGATGAACAACTGATCAGGCGAAATGGAAACGCCACGGCTCCTTTTGAGGTAAAGCGCAAGCGCTTCCCTAAGGAGCGGCAGGCCCTGGTACTCATCATACATATCAAGCCCGCTGCGATTGCGGCGCGCCACACGGCGCAAACAAATCGCCCAATCATCCCGGGGAAAAAGGCTCGGGTCGGGGAGACCAGGCGCAAAGGAATCCACGTTGCCGATATCGATACCTTCGCGGTGCGGTCCGCTCAACGCGCGGCCGCGATCCGAAAGAGCGATGGCCCTGGGGTTGCGTGTCTGCCGCGGCTTTAGATCGGGCATCTCGCAAATGCGCGGGCGGGCGCCACGCCTTATTTCTATCACGCCCTCGGCCTGAAGCCCCTCATAGGCGTCGATGACCGAGTTGCGAGACATCTCTAATGCCGTCGCGGCCTTACGCGTTGACGGCAGTTCGTCTTGGGGTCTCAGGATGCGCTCCGTGACGCCGCGGCGAATAGCCAGCCGCAAGGCTGTGGCCTTACCCGCGGCAGGCGACGCGTACTTTTCGATCAAGGATGCAATTTCAAGTGGTTCTATCATTATTCGAACTTATCAGTAAATGAAGGTACCAATAAGCTAGGCGAGTGCGGCCAATCAAGCAAAAGGTCAGGATCAATGTCATACATCGCCGCCGTCCCCGACGCGGTGACAGCTTCAGCTGTCATCGGCATTTATTCTAGCTTCTCGCCGGCACGGGCAATGAACCAGATTTGGTTGCCACTGCAGAACCACTGCCCTTTTGCTGACCGATGACTGAAGATACCGTGCCACCGTCATCATGAGACCAATCTCGGGTGAGGAGGAGAAGATGGACGTCCAACGCATGGCTGCTTTCAGCTTGGGTCTGGAAGGCGGGAACCCCGCGGGCGTCGTGCTCCTAGACTCCCCCGCAGAGGAAGCCGAAATGGCACGCGTTGCTGCCGAAGTGGGCTATTCAGAAACCGCATTCGCTGTGAAGGTGGATGAAACGGCACAGAGCTGGCGCGTCCGCTATTTTTCACCCGAATCCGAGGTCCCATTTTGCGGCCATGCCACAATCGCTCTGGGCGCGGTGCTGGGCCGAGAGTACGGTAAGGGGACATACGCGCTTAGCCTAAACGAGGCCGAGATAACCGTGGATGTCGACGCCTCGGGCAACGGCATGCAAGCAACTCTGAGCTCGCCGTCGACGGCAAGTCGCGCCCTGCCAGAGGCAGCACTTCGTGATGTCTTAAACCTGTTCGGCCTCGCACCCGATGACCTAGACCCGCGTCTACCGCCCGCTCTCATCAACGCTGGCGCGAACCATATTCTACTTGCCTTGAAAGATCGCGATCGATTAGCCGGGATGGACTATGAGCTTGACCGCGGCCGTACGATGATGCGCGCGCTAGACGTCGTAACAATCATGCTCGTCCATATTGAGAGCACGCAGGCATTCAATGCTCGAAACGCGTTTGCCTCAGGTGGGGTCTTTGAGGACCCGGCGACTGGTGCCGCTGCTGCGGCCTTCGCAGGGTATTTGCGCGACCGAGGGTGGCCCCACGGCGGCGCATTTGTCATCCGTCAGGGTGAGGATATGGGCAGCCCTAGCCGCATCGAGGTCAAACTAGATGATGTGCCGGGCGCATCAGTACGAGTTTCGGGCACTGCAAGGCTCATGAAGTGACGCGTCGCAAAAGAAAGAGCGGAGATCCAAAGTGCACGTCGGACTCATTGGCGGCATCGGTCCTTCCGCCACGGATTTCTACTACCGCCGCTTGATACAACGCGCTGCAGAGATCGGGCGCGATCTCGAGCTCACAATGGTTCACGCAGACGCCAGAACACTGGTGAATAATCTGGGTGCCAACGATCAAGATGCGCAAATCGAGATTTTCTATCGTTTGACAGAGCGGCTTCGCGCTGCTGGCGCCGAGTGCGTCGTGGTCACGTCGATTGCGGGGCATTTCTGCATCGACGGCTTCGCTGCGGTATCAACGCTTCCAATTCTTGACATTACAGACGCGGTATCGCCTTGGCTAAAGCAGCAAAACCTCAAGTCTGTGGGCATATTGGGAACGGACACCGTTATGACCACGGCCATGTACGGTAAGTTAGGCGACGTAGAAGTCCTGCAGCCGAAACCATCCTCCCTTCACACCGTACACCATGCATATGTGACCCTGGCGCAATCCGCAGCGCCGATACCCGACTTGCATCACGTGTTTTTCGATGCGGGAGCAGAGATGATTTCACGCGGGGCACAGGCGATACTCTTAGGGGGCACCGACTTAAACGTGGTTTTTGCAGAGAACCCGACCGCTTTTCCCATCGTCGATTGCGCACAGATTCACGTCGATCACATTGCACAGTCCATCTAAGGCGGTGTTTTGGGTTCGCCGTGTTCATCGCGCCCTGGGCCAGAGGATCGGGCCCGTGGCGCCAGGCGCAGTAGGCGAAGTCACGGGCGGAATTGAGCTTGGTCCTTTAACAGCCGGTTTTGTGTGGGCCTGCAGTGCCGCAATCGCCCTCTGGCAGGCGTTCATTTTTGTTCATCTATAGATTCATTTTTATTCGTTTTTTCCTCGAGCAGTGCCCAACCTAGGCTGCCCGGCAACTGTAATGACCGAGGCAGGGGCATGGACCTCACACAAGCTTTAATACTCGTGGCCATCGGCCTTGTGGGCGGCATCTGGAACGCGATCGCGGGCGGGGCCACGCTCTTTACTTTTCCAGCCTTAATGGCCGCGGGACTGCCACCCGTAGTGGCCAACGCCACCAATTACCTGGCGCTGCTGCCGTCAAATGCGGCCGCCCTGCCTGCTTACCGAGAAGAGTTGCGCGGTCTTGGAAAGCAGTTGTTCCCACTGCTACTCGTCTCCGGACTTGGCGCGATTACGGGCTCGATCCTGCTCCTTGTCTCCGACCCGGCGCTTTTTGTCGTTCTCATCCCCTTTCTAATCCTTTTTGCCACTGGTCTTTTTGCCTTCGGCGATGCGGCGCGATCGCGGCTCTTAAATCTCGCCGGGAAAAACGGCGGCAAGCTGGCCATATATGCCGCGTTGTTCGTGTCCTCGATCTATGGCGGCTATTTTGGCGCGGGCCTGGGCATCATCCTTCTAGCTATCGCGCAACTCATGGGCTTTGCAGATTTTCACATCGCTAACAGCATCAAGAACCTGTTGGCGACGAGCTTCACGATCCTGAGCATCATCGTTTTTGGAATTGGCGGCCTCATCGCGTGGCCGCAGGCAATCGCGATGATGGCAGGCAGCACTATTGGAGGCTATGCGGGTGGCCGATTAGCTAAGCGCATTAACACAAGATACCTGCGCGGCGCGGTGATCCTCTTTGGTCTCGTTCTGTCGCTTGTCTATTTCCTACGTACCTTTGCATGACGCTCTCATCGCGCTCTCCGTGAAGGTGAGCGCGCTGGTGTTGCCCTTTTCCAAGAATGATTTCGGCGAAGTCTGAAGCCCATGTATCATGTCACTTTATCATTCCCCTGCGGTGCACATATCACCCTTGATAGGTGCGTGACGGCGACTACCGACACTCAGGTGCGGCCTGAAATGAAGACGCCACAAATGATGAGACACCCGGATGCGAGCACAAATCCGGTAACAGGCTCACCGAACATGATCGAGGCCAGCGCAACACCGACCAAAGGCTGGCCGAATTGCAGCGGGGTAATTCGAGAGGCGCTGCTTGTTCCCAATGACCAGAACCAGAGCGCATAAGCGAGTATGGTAACGGCAAGAACCAAAAAGAGCAGTCCGACCGTGCTTTGCCATGAAACCTTGTCCCAAGAGTAGGTAGCGGCTGGCAGAAGCCAGAAAGGCAAAAGCACTAAAGCGCCGACGGTCAGCATCCAAAATGTGGCCGGCCACTTTCCGATGCGCGCGGCTACACGTCCCCCGCAGACATATCCAAGGCTAGCGAAGAGTACGGAGAGCAACACCAATGCATCACCCCGCATGTTGCCGCGAAAGCCGGACATCCCAAAACCTGTCGAAGACACAAGCAGCGCCACGCCGCACAGCGAGACCGCCGCTCCAAACCACCATGCCCCCTGAGGCCAGCAACGGGTCACAACGAAACTCATGAGACCTGTAAATATCGGAGCAGCAGCAAGGATTAGCGAAGCGTGGGAAACGGATGTTTGGGCAACGCCAATACTAAGAAAAATCGGATAAAGCGCGAAACCCGCCACACCCCCGAGCACAATCTCACTACGCGCGCGCAGCTCTCTCGGAAAGCTGTTCCAAAACCAAGGTAGCACGGGCAGCATTACCGCGGCCGCGAGCACCGTGCGCAAGGGACCAATGAGCGAGGCAGGGATCGTCTGCGCGGCAAGCGCCGTCGCGGCCGGCGACGCGCCCCAGATAAGCACGGCTACCAAAGCTGCCAGGATGGGTCTGTTCACCGCCAGTCTATCGTGTGTTGGCTCAAAGGATCGAGGCTGCCTCCCTTCGCGCGTAGGTAAAAGGCCTAGTTCTGCCCGACTTTTCCAATCCAGTTCCGAAGTATCCGAATTTCGGGTGGCTTCGTTTTGCACCCATTGGAAGCGCGCCACCGCCAAACCTGACCTTTTCAAAGGCTGGTGTGTTGCGTACAAATGCTCGGCGCTTTGGGTGGGCGACGCACCTATGGAAACCGCGCTGGTCCTGGAATTTTCAATCACACACTGCAAGGCCACCAAGGCACTTTACTGCGACATCCTCGAATTCTCTTGTGCCTATAAAAGACCCGAAAGGGGCTTTCGCTAACTGAGCCGCCAGAGGATAAATGGCCGGGATAGGTGCCGCCGTCCGTCATCGAATTGCCGTTCTGTGAAACCGGTCAAGCGTCTCTGGGCCGTTTGACACAAGCGTCTCGTAAAGCTACCCAGAAAGCCTGGGGCACGCAGGAGCCCCGTGAGGCGACAGCCCAATCTTGCATCCTTCCAGACCTTCTTCAGGAGGATGCTCATGGCGTCTTACAATGAGATTTCAGTTTCCACCCTTCACCGCCTGATCGGGACGCCCGACTGCCCCGTTTTGGTCGATGTCCGTATCAACGAAGACTTTGACAGAGACCCCCACCTCATTCCCGGGGCGTGGCGGCACCCGTTTGACCAAATCGTTGACCTCGCGGATAGCCTTCGGGGCCGTAAAACGGTTTTGTATTGCCAAAAGGGCCTCAAGATCAGCCAGGGTGCAGCGGCTCTCTTGCGCAACAAGGGCGTCCCGGCCGAAATTCTCGAGGGTGGCCAATTCGCCTGGCGGGACGCAAAACTTCCCATGGTTTGCGCCGAAAAACTGCCTTCCCGAAACGCGGAGGGGGCCACGCTATGGGTTACCCGGCACAGACCAAAAGTTGACCGCATCGCTTGCCCGTGGCTCATCCGACGTTTTATCGACCCGAAGGCCGAATTTTTGTTTGTCGCCCCTTCGCAAGTTACCAATGTAGCCGACCGGTTTGATGCCGCGCCCTTTGACATCGAAGGTGTATTCTGGAGCCATAGAGGCGAGACCTGCACTTTTGATACGCTCATCACTGAATTTGAGATCGGTCATCCCGCGCTCGACCACCTCGCACTCATTGTGCGAGCTGCGGACACAGATAGACACGATCTGGCACCGGAAGCCGCAGGGCTCCTTGCGGCATCCCTCGGGCTGTCCAGAACGTATAGGGACGATTTGGAACAGCTGGAGGCGGGCATGACACTCTACGACGCGTTCTATCGCTGGGCCCGAGACGCCACCGGCGAAGGCCATGACTGGCCGCCTTCTCAGAGGCGGGGGTAGCGCCATGAAAGCTAAGATGACGGGCCCAACGTTGGCAGAGGCCATCCGCGTCTGGTGGCGGATCGGGATCCTGTCCTTTGGCGGCCCAGCCGCACAGATCGCGCTTATGCACAAAGAGATAGTGGAGAGCAGAGGTTGGCTGACTGAACGACAATACCTTAACGCATTGAGCTTTTGCATGCTTCTGCCGGGCCCCGAGGCCATGCAGCTTGCAACCTATGCTGGTTGGCGGCTCCACGGCCTGTGGGGCGGGCTCATTGCCGGGCTCCTCTTTGTCCTGCCCGGTGCGGCGGTGATCATGGTTCTAGCCACGATCTATAGCCTTTACGGCTCGGTCCCGTTGGTCGAGGCGCTGTTTTATGGCCTCAAAGCAGCGGTACTTGTCATCGTTGTCGAGGCGCTCCTAAGGGTGTCAAAGAAAGCTCTTCGCGAAAGGGCGCATTGGGCCATTGCGGTCCTGGCTTTCATTGGCATTTTTCTCTTTTCGGTGCCCTATCCAGTCATCGTGATTGCCGCAGCTGTCATCGGCGCCCTGGCCTATTCTAGCAACGACGAGGGAACATCTGACGATGCATTGCCCGTATCAATCAAGAGCACTGCGACAACCGTCATCATTTGGCTTGCGATCTGGTTTGCTCCGCTCCTCGCCCTTAGCGCGATGGGCGCGCCAGAGCTTTTAATCTCTGTCGGGCGCTTCTTTTCAACCTTGGCAGTGGTGACCTTTGGCGGCGCCTATGCCGTCTTGGCTTACATGGCTCAAGACGCGGTCACCGGCTTTGGTTGGCTTACCGCCGGAGAAATGATCGACGCCCTTGGCCTTGCCGAAACGACACCCGGGCCCCTGATCTTGGTCACGCAATTCGTGGGCTTTTTGGCTGGCTTTAAAGAAGGAGGCTTGGCGCTCGGGCTCGCGGCTTCGCTTGTTGTGCTCTGGGTCACCTTTGCGCCCTGCTTTCTTTGGATCTTCGCCGGCGCTCCCTATATCGACTGGATCTCAAACCAGCCGCGGCTGAGAGATGCCTTGTCCGGCATCACCGCCGCTGTAGTCGGCGTGATTTTGAATTTGTCGCTCTGGTTTGCGCTGCACGTTCTTTTTTCTGAGGTCAGTCAAAAGAAGCTGGGTCCGCTTACATTGTGGCAGCCCGCGCTCACGTCCATCGAATGGCTGGCGATCGGGCTCTTTGCACTTAGCGCGTTCCTGGCATTCAAGCTGCATTGGAGCATCATAAGAATCCTCTTGGTCGCCTCGCTTCTTGGCGCAATCATCAGGGTAATGATGTGAGCCCGTCGACTCAGGGAGCGAAAGGAACCGCGTGATCGATTGGAACCTCGTCCTGCTCATGGTGGGCATTCACGCGCTGATGTTTTTGACGCCCGGGCCCGACAGCATTGTCGTTGTCTCGCGGGCTTTAGCACAGGGGCCACGCCATGCTTTTGCAGCCATCTTTGGCGTAGTCTCCGCCGGGTTCTTTTTCGTTCCAGCGATCGCCTTTGGGCTCGACTTTGTGAATAGCCTGTCGCCGGCGATTTGGATGACCATACGAGCCGCGGGCGCCGCCTACCTGGCGTTCATAGGATACAGAATGCTGCGGGCTGCGCTTCAAACCCGAAACCTCAGTAAAGGCACACAGGCCGCAGACGATATAGAGTCTGACGAGCCGCTGTTCGGAGCGTTCTTGCAAGGGCTACTTACCAATCTCGGGAATCCCAAAATGCTCGTCTTGCTCACGTCATTCCTGCCGCAATTCGTGGCCGAGGATAAAGGCAATATCAGCATGCAAATCCTCGTGCTCGGCGGGTTTATGTATCTCAATGGGCTGGTCTGCTTCGCCGCAATTTCCATCGGCGCGATCGCCTTGAAAGAGCGCGTCGTGCAGCGGCTCGGCTCCGGCACGCTCGCCTTTTGGGGCAGCCTCACCGCGGGCGGAACGATGCTCGGCGTTGGGGTCTGGATGATGTTTGCGCCTATTCGGTTCTTCTTGAGCCCGCGCAATGGCTGACAAAAGCATTACGCAATGATCCTTGTTACCGGGGCTGCGGGCAACATTGGGCGCGCGGTCGTAAGCACCTTGCGGTCAAGCGGCGAACCTGTCGTTGCCTTGGCGCGCGACGCGCGCAAAGCGCGCAACGTGCTCGCGGCTGATCTCTCCGTTCGGGTCGCGGACTACGCTGACCGACCAGCCCTTCGCGCTGCCTTTCAGGGTGTTAAGCGGCTTGTCATGATCCCGAGCGACGGGGAGGCGACCGCGGTGCTCCACCACCATGCAAACTTGATTAATGCAGCAAAGGAGGCGGAAGTCTCCCACACCCTCTTCATTAGCATCTCTGATTTGGACGACGGCTCGCCTTTCTACTTCACCCCGGTCTATCGCGACGCGGAGAAACGGCTGCGTGATGTCGCGCTGCCCCATGTGCTCATCCGTTGCAATCTATACGCCGAGTTCTTGGCAGAGCATTACCTGAAGCCCGCCTTCCTAACCGGCAAGCTAGATGCTCCGCTTGGGGATTCAGCCATGGCACCGGTGGCCCGAAAAGATGTGGCCGAAGTTGCTGCAGCTTTGGCGCTGCGACCCGATTTACAAGGAACCAACATCCCGTTGAGCGGTCCCACCGCTCTAACCGGACACCAACTAGCGGCCATCGCGGCCAAGCTATGGGCGGGCGAAATCCGCTACGATCCAATGCCCGTTCCAGACTACCTTTTGAAGCTATTGACGGAGCAGGTCGCGCCATGGCCCCACGCGTTCTCAAGCATGGCCCTATCAATCAGCCAAGGACGCTACGCCGCGCTAGGAGATGGCGTAGAGCGCATCCTAGGTCGCCCGCCGACATCCTTAGAAGACGTCCTCGCAGGCATGAGCCCGCGCTAGCCCAAATGCAAAGGCGCGCGCAGCCCTCCGGACACCGCACGCTGTTCAGATCTCAATCCGCCATGGGGGAAAGCGTCTTTCGATCCCAGCGTGGTAGAGTCACAGTTTGTTGCCTGCCGGATCGCGAAACGTGGCTGTCCGCCACCGGTAATGCTGGTCCGCTGGAGTGCTGTCGAATGTGATACCTCGCTCGCAAAGAGCCGCAAAACTGCCATCCACATCATCGACTTCAAAATACAACACTGACCCGCCGGGCGTCGGATCGTCACTAAGCAAAATGGAAAAAGTTGCAGCTCCAGATGGCAGCTCAAAGCGTGCATAAGTTTCTGCTGAGACGATGAGCTTGAGCCCGAGCTTTTCATAAAATTCTAAGCTGTCGGCCATGTCTCTGACTTCGATCAGAACTTGGTTCAAATCCATCTCACCCTCCCCTGCTCAGCTTCGTCCGGCGAACCCTCTCCCAAGTGCCCTCCAAGAAAAGAGCGAGAGCAGAAAAACACCAAAGGCAGCCACAAGAAATGGCACGATCAACGCGCCGCTACGCCCTAGTAGATCCTCTACGGAATTCACTAATGCACCCGATGCCACCAGCCCCAGTGGCATCGTTCCCCAGGCAAAGAGGCGATACACACTGTTTACGCGACCCCTGATTTCGTCCGGCACGACCCTCTGTCGGTAAGACACCGAAACAGCATCCCAGATGATGCCGCTGAGGTAGAGAATGAAAAGCGCCAAAGCCACGGTGGCAGGCCCCGGCGCAAAGGCGAGCAATAGGAAAACCGGGGTCGAAAGAAGACCCATCCACTGCATCATGGTCGCTTTCCCAAATACCTTGAGCAATGGCGCTACAACGATGCCACCGATCACCCCGCCGACCGCCCCTATGGCGAGAACGATGCCATAAGTTGTCGCATCGGCATCCATGTTCTCCTGCATATGCAGGATGAGCCCGATGAGCGCCATCTCAGCAAAGAAATTCCAAAGGCCTGTGATCAACACCAAGACCCGAAGCAGCGGCTTTTCCATGACAAAGCGAAAGCCCTCCAGAAGCTCGGCGCGAAGCCTTAGCTCTTTGGCGGGCTCCGCACTGGCTCTGAAATCACCGGAAAGCGACATCGTCAGAAACGCTGCGCACAAGAAAGAAAGAGCGATCGCCACAAAGGGCGCGGGCAGGAAAACTGCCAACAGGAATGCCCCAATGGCCGGCCCGGCCATCTCATTACCCACGGTCTCAATGCTTCCTAAGACGCCGTTGGCACGCTCCAAACCTTCGCAGGAAACAAGGGCAGGTAACATCGTCTGGGCGGCGTTATCTCGGGTTACCTCGGCGCAGCCAATTATGAACCCTAGACCCAGTAGGCTGAAGTAGAGAAACCCGTTATCGACGCCACGCTGCGCCGCAGCCTCTAGAGGAAGACTGATAAAGATCACTGCCGCTGCGAGCCCATAGCAAACCGCTCGCAAAAAGTCGCACAGTGCAATGAGGCGGCGCCGGTCAGCGCGGTCCGCAAGTATTCCAGCAAAGAGCGCGAAAAGCACCCAAGGCACCCGAAGGGTCGCGGGCAAGATCGCGATCCAAAGCGGGTCCCGTGTGAGAAGGGATGCTGTCCAGGCCCATGCCACCACGGCAATGCCGTCCCCAAGATTCGCCAGCCCAACAGCCGCCGCAAATCGAGCGAACAACCCATTCCTACCAGGCGCTTCGACGCGTGCATTTCCCAGATCGCTCACGGCTTTACCCTTCTGATGAAGATCAACCGTTTCTGCGATACGGCCTCAACCTAAGTTGAGGTCAAGCGCTCAAAGTACCTGCCCTGGCAACCGAGACCACGGCGTGCTTTCAGCCGTTTTCTTCGATCCCCTTCAAAAGCTTCACCAGCACGGTGTCGAATTGATCGATCTCAGCATCCGTCAGTCCCGACAGTAAGGTGCGTTGCGTCTCAACATGATCGGCCACCGCCTGATCAATCAGTGCCAGGCCTTTCTCAGTGAGACCTATGACCGCGCGCCGGGCGTCATCGCTGTCCTTCTTTCGGTCGATGAGCCCAACCTTCACAAGCTGGTCAATCCGATTGGTCATCGTGCCAGACGTGATCATCATCGATGACATGAGTTCCCCGGGCGACAGCGCATGGGGCGGCGGCGAGCGTCGCAGCGTCGCAAGAACGTCAAATCCAGCACCGTTCAAGCCATGCTTGGCAAACGTTGCTTCCATTTCGCGCCGGAAATGGTGGTGAACGCGAGAATGCCGTCCGATGGGGCCCATCGCTCCGACGTCGAGATCAGGCCTGACAAGACGCCACTGCTTAAGAATTTTGTCGACTGCATCCACAAGTATCGGGCTACATTTCAGTTATCTTGACGTCAAGAGATTAATGTTTATCTTGACGTCAAGATAAAAGGAGACCGACATGCCGCGCGCCCTCAAAGTCTTACTCACCGCCCTGGCCCCTATCGTCTGGGGAAGCACCTATATCGTGACGACAGAACTCCTGCCCCAGGGCTATCCGCTCACCGCTGCGATGCTTCGCGCCCTCCCGGCAGGCCTGCTTCTTTTGCTCATCACCTGGTCCCTGCCCAAAGGCCCATGGATTATGCGCACTCTCGTTCTGGGAGCGCTGAACTTCTCGGTGTTTTGGTGGCTTCTTTTCGTCTCAGCTTACCGCCTGCCCGGCGGCGTAGCTGCTACAATCGGGGCAGTGCAGCCCCTGATCGTCCTTCTGTTGGCGCGCGAAATGATGGGACAGACAATAACCAAAACAGGGATGATCTCCGGCCTTGTCGGGGTCGTTGGTGTCGCGCTTCTGGTGCTCACACCCGACGCCACGCTCGACATGTGGGGCGTCCTTGCGGCCCTCGGCGGTGCAGCCTCCATGGCGCTCGGAACGGTGCTGACTAAAACGTGGCAACCACCCGTTTCACCCCTCACCTTCACCGCCTGGCAACTGACGGCTGGCGGCGCGCTTCTGCTGCCCGCCGCCCTGCTCTTTGAGCCGCCCCTGCCACCGCTCAGTGGCGACAATATCGTAGGGTTCGTTTACCTTGGTCTCATTGGCGGCGCGCTGACATACATTCTTTGGTTTCGCGGCATCGCGCTCCTCGGACCTTCCTCTGTCGCTCCGCTCGGGCGTTTGAGTCCCGTCGCAGCTATCCTCCTAGGCATCGTGCTTTTGGGCGAAACTCTGAGTGCACTGCAGATCATCGGTATTGTGCTGGCGCTCGCTAGTGCATGGTTCGGCCAAAAGGATCCAGACGCCCGCGCTAAGGACACCTCCAAGAGCCGCCAAGATCAAAAGCCCACAGGGCCGCCTGCCGGTCATTGCACGCAAAAATGCCAAGTGGATGTCGGTCAACGGTCAAGCGGCACGTTGGTCTCTGCTCACCGGTGAGTCAGATACGGTGTAGACATCGGGCACTTGCCCGGCGAGGCTTGAGTTCAAACCAACGGCCGGCTGCTGCTGCCCCGCAATCTATCACGTCGGGGCGCAATGAACGTCGACTAACGAACTAGGAACACCCAATGCTCGATATCCAGACGCTCCTCCTCTTCAGCGCTGCAAGTCTCGCGCTCGCGGTGTCACCCGGACCCGACATGATCCTGGTTGTGGCAAGGACCGCCGCCCAAGGTCGCTTGGCAGGTCTTGTCACTCAGCTCGGTGTCTCGGCAGGGTCGGCCGTCCACGCAGTCATTCTCGCCCTTGGTCTCTCACAGCTCTTTCTCGCTGTTCCTTACGCCTATGACACCGTGAGGTATCTCGGGGCGGCCTATCTGCTTTACCTTGCATGGCAGGCTTTCACCGCCAAAGAGGCCTTTGGCACAGCGTCGCGCTCTGGCGGAAAGCTACCCCTCCTCGTCATTTTTCGCCAAGGCATGCTCTCAGACGTGCTGAACCCCAAAGTGGCGCTCTTTTATCTCGCGCTCTTCCCGCAGTTCCTCAATCCGGAGGCAGGCTCAGTCGGGCTCCAGATCATGATCCTCGCTTTGATCCTTTTGCTAGTCGATCTGGCAGTGCATCTCGTTCTGATATGGGTTGTGGGCGGCGTGCGCGCGCTCTCGCCGGAACGCTGGGCCATAGCACGCTGGTCACGCTACTTTCTTGGGCTCGTCTTCGGTGGGCTTGCGGCCAAGCTCGTCTTCGATGGGCAGCGCTGACCAAACTGCTTGCTCAAAGCAGGTGAGCGCCCGGGCCCTTCGAGGCGAGATGGTCGTCCTCGTTAAAGAGTGGACAGCGCGCGATGCTAAGGCACCCACAGCCAATGCAGCCTGCCATCTTATCACGCAGGGCTGTGAGCTGTACTATCCGCTCGGTGAGCCCGTCATGCCAAATCTCCGAAATATGGGCCCAGTCCTCTAGTGTCGGCACCCGCTGTTTCGGCAGTTCGGAGAGCGTCCGCTTGATCTCCGCCAGGGAAATTCCAGCGTTCTGCGCCACTTTAATGATAGAAATCCGTCGCAGAACTTCGCGGTTATAAACTCTGTGGTTGGCAGCATTTCGATCGGAAGCGATGAGCCCCTTTTCTTCATAGAAATGTAGCGTCGAAACCGGCAGGCCGCTACGGGCTGATACCTGTCCAATAGATAACTCTTTAGAAGGCATCACAGATTCTCCTTGACCTCAAGTATACTTGAGGCCCGACAAGCGCATCGTCAACAGGAGAAGACGATGCCGTTGCAAGAGACTGAAGCCGACCAAAGTGGCAGCTGGAGCGAGTTGCTCTCACCAATGTATGCACCCGCTCTAGCCCTGGTCTGCCTGGCGGTCTGGCTGCATGCGGGCGACAGCCTCATCGTCACGACAATGACGCCGTCCATGGTGGCCGAGTTGGGAGGTGAAAACCTCTTGGCGTGGCTCTTTTTGCTATACATCCTAGCCTCAGTCGTCGTTGGTGGGGCAAGCGCGCTTCTGACGATGACCTTTGGTCTGCGTCTGCCCATGGCTTTGGCCGCCCTCATGTTTGGGCTAGGCTGTCTCATCAGCGCCCTCGCGGGCAATATGCCAGTGGTTCTGATGGGGCGCGTCCTTCAAGGCATGGGTGGCGGGATCCTTGTGTCGATTGCTTCCATCGCCGTGCGTGAGATCTTCCCCTCGCATCTTTTTCCAAAAGCCATGGCAGCAATCTCTACGCTGTGGGGCTCCTCAGCCTTTCTCGGCCCATTGCTGGGCGGCCTGTTTGTGGAATATGCAAACTGGCGCTGGGGCTTTGCAGCTTTCGCAGCCCAGGCCTTTGCGCTCGCCCTCTTCATATGGTTCCAAAAGAACCACATCACCCCGCAAGAAAACGCGAAAGCGCCACGTTTACCCTGGATGGGGTTAGCTCTCCTAACTGGCGCGGTCCTCGCCGTAGCCTATGCTGGCGTTGAGGTGTCGCTCGCGCGCAGCACTTTCTTCATTGCCCTGGGAGCCCTGGGTCTTGCTGTCTTTCTGCGCCATGACGCAAGGGCGGGCACAGAAAGGATGCTTCCGAAAAGCCCATTCAACATAAAGACGTCCACTGGCTCGGCGCTTCTCATGGTGCTTTGCCTCTGCGCCGCGACGGGAACAAACAACGTCTTTGGGACAATCCTGCTCACACGCCTTCACGGCCTCCCGGCCATTGCGGCCGGGTATGTCCTGGCCGCCGGGGCTGTCGGTTGGTCCCTTGCCGCTTTTTCCATGAATGGCGCTCGTGAAAGCGCTGACGCCAAACTCATCGGCATCGGCACCACTATCGTCGTCAGCGGCCTTGTTGGATTTGCACTCATCTTCGCCAGCGGCCCGGTATGGGCCATCGCAGCGCTCTGCTTCGCGGTGGGCTGGGGCTTCGGTATGTGTTGGGGCTTTATTGTTCGGCGCTCGACCAACCTGGCGGACCCAAAAGAAGCCCAAAGGGTCACAGCCGCGATCACCACAGTACAGCGCATCGGTTATGCCCTAGGCGCGGCCTATATCGGCATTGTGGGGAATGCGCTGAATTTTGAGAACACAAGGGACCCACAGCAACTCGGACACTTGGCGAGCTGGCTCTTCGTGTCTTGCTTGCCCATTGCGCTCTATGGCCTTTTCGCGATGCTTCGTTTTATTTCCATCGAACGCGATTGACGGGCACCTGATCCGTTGAAAGCAGCCGATGAACAAAGCTGAAACTCTCCCTTAGCGGCTTTGTCCCGGCTTCTTATGCTGAGGGCTGACCTGACTAATCCCTGCAAAGGTATGAGAGCTGCTCTCGCGTCACGGTCTCAAAATACGGCACCGAGCTGCCTCAACCGCTCTCCTTCGCTAAGCCGACTGTCTATTCTCGCGCGAGATCACAGCTCTCGAGAGGCATCCTCTAGAAGCCAATTCCAAACAGTGCGTACAGCATGGCCCGGCATTCGATCAGACCGGCCTATGAGCTGATAAGCTGCAGTAAGCCTCACACTGTTTTCCGTGAGCCGTACTAAAGCGCCCGTCGCAATGGCATCTGAGGCGAGGCGCAATCGGGCAAGCGCGATACCCTGCCCTTGCTGCGCAGCACGCAGCAATAGATCCGATGATGCAAATCGCGGCCCCTGTCTCAGATCCAGCCCGGCTGGACCGTGTTTCGTTACCCAAACCTCCCAACCGGCATTCGGGTCACGATCATGCAAAAGCGGCAGCTCGCTTAAGAGCTCCAACCCCAGTTGCGCGCCGCCTCTCGCTGTCCGCGCCCTCGCCAACAGCCGAGGACTCAACACCGGGGTGAGGTCGTCATCCATAAGGGCCTCCGACACCTCATCAGCGCGGGCCTCCCCCATGCGGATCGCGATGTCACAACCCTCTTCCTCCGGTCGACGAACCCTTTGCTCAGAAAGCACCGAAACCTCGAGCTTAGGATGTGCTTCGGCCAAAGCGGGCAAGCGCGGCAAAAGCCAGAGTGCGGCCACAGACGGGGCAGCTGAGATCACAACGGCATTCGCGGCTCGCCTCTCACGGGCACTCTGCCAAGAAGATTCCAGCTGCGTCATCGCCTCGGCTGCCTCGCGTCCCAAACGCTCGCCCAAAGCCGTGAAAACCACCCCACGTCGATCCGCCACCTTGTCAAAGATTGGCGCTCCGACTTGGGCTTCGAGCTCAGAAAGATGGCGCGCGATAGCCGAGTGAGCAATTCTGAGCATACGGCCAGCGGGCCTAATGCCACCGGCAAGATAGACAGCCGCGAGGGCTCGTAGGGCATTCAAAGGCACGTCACGCATGTGCATATTATTAGACCAAATGTTGTGCTTTTGAGAACACTCAAACACCCTCAATCCAGTAGGATTGGGACCAATTCAGTTATCACGGAGTGCCCCATGGGCATGTTGATCAACGGTCAGTGGAGCGATGAGGATCGCACCATTGAGAATGGTGCCTACGTCCGGCCGGTCTCTCCCTTTGCGGAGCCTCTTCCAGTTGAGGTGATCCAGCAAATCTCAGCCGAGCCAGGACGATTCCACCTCATCGCTTCACTGTCCTGTCCGTGGTCCCATCGAGTGATCCTCGTGCGCGCCATCAAAGGGCTGGGCCAAATTCTCCCTTTCCACATCGCGGGCGGTCCTAGAACGGAGGGTTATCGCCTAGGACGCAAAAACACCCCTTGGCAGCCCCCGGGCACCGACCACCCCATCGAACATCTGCACGAGCTCTACGCACTAACTGACCCGCGACTAACGGCACGCTCTACCGTCCCGGTTCTATGGGATGCAGCTGAACATCGGATCATCTCGAATGAGTCCGCCCGGCTACTGAGCGCGCTCGATGCCGTCCGCGTACCAACGGGCGATATGGTCGACTGGACGCTTTCGCCCAAGCATCTTCGAACGGAGATCGAGGCACTTTCGGAGGAAATTCAGACTGGGCTGTCCAACGCTGTTTACCGCGCAGGCAAGGCGCGCAGGCAAGAAACGTATCTGGAAGCCGTCGATGAAGTCTTTGCCACGCTCGACAAGTTAGAGACGCGTCTCAGCGCCCATCGCTTTCTCCATGGCGACGCGATCACCGAAACTGACCTGCGGCTTTGGCCCACGCTTGCCCGATTTGATCTAGTCTACCATGGCCATTTCAAGTGTTGCCGCCGCAGGCTTGTGGAATACCGCAACCTCTGGGCCTACACGCGCGACCTCTTCGCCTGGCCGCAGCTTTCGGCCACGATGGACGCGCAGGCCATTCGTGAAGCCTACTATGGCGAAGATCTGGACATTAATCCCACGGGCATCGTTGCGGTAGCACCAGATCTCGATTGGAACGCACCGCACGACCGGGATCGGCTCGGTGCCCCCAAAGTCTGGGGGCGCACGGGTGAAAGTCTAACTCTGACTGCAGCCCACAACGCTCCGCGAAACTCGACCTACGCGTCCCCTTGATGGCAGCTGTTGCAACAATCCTCTTCGCCGCTGCCATTACGCCGGGGCCGAACAACCTCGTCGTAATGAATGCTGCGAGGGCGGGGATTCGAGCCGCTATCGCGCCCATCGCTGGTGTCGTTCTTGGCACGCTAATCATCGTTTTGACCCTCCGCATCGGGGCCGCTGCGGCGATTTCCGCCCAACCTGCCGTTGATAGCCTTTTTCGCTTAGGCGGAGCTGGGCTGCTCGCATTTTTAGCCTGGCGCATGGCGCTCAGCGGATGGGTCGAGACTGGGTCAAATAAGCCCGAGGGGAACGGGAGCGCGCTCTTCTTTTCCATGGCTGCGCTTCAGGTCGTTAACCCAAAGACCTGGGTACTTGCTACCACCGTCTCCGCCACCCATGCTGCCCAGACACCTTCGTCTCTCGCTGCGCTGGCAGTCTCCACCGCGCTCGTCCCCACCTTGTGCCTTCTCACATGGGCGATTGTGGGCCGCGGCTTAGATAAGCTGCTCGAGCGGCCAATGCTGAAAAAGGCTTTCGCCCTCCTGATGGCCCTGATCCTACTGAGCTTTGCCCTAGCGATCCTGCTTGAGCCGCGAACCGAGTAATCAGCCCCGACCAACGCGTCAGGCCTCGGTTCTGATTGCACGAGCGCGTATGGGCGGCATCCTGTGATGGTAAAGCATCAAAAAAATCAATGAGGCCTATGTCTCTTTGCATGTGTGGCGACATATGCCTGAGCGAGTATCGAGCCGCTCTCAACAGCTCCGCTTCCCCTAAACAACCACTACCAGACTTTAAATAAATATTGATTTTTAGATGTTTAAACACGTCGTCGCGTCCGTTCTTCCTAGAAAGTTCTCCTTTCCTATTTGTGACCCAAGGCATAAGCTTACCAACAAATGATCCACGCCTAGATATAAGGAAATTCTATTGATTGAGGCCAAGGCCCTGCCCCCTCTTTCAGCGATCCGCGTCTTTGACGCTGCGGCGCGTACGGGAAACTTCACCCTCGCTGCCTCGGAGCTTGGCATGACCCAAGCCGCTGTGAGTTATCAGATAAAAATCCTCGAAGAGCGCGTTGGCGGCGCCCTATTTCATCGCCTCCCACGCGGCGTGGAGCTGTCTGCCACCGGGGCCGTTTTTGCCGAGAAGGTGGATGAGGCGCTCACGACGATCTCGGATGCTTACGCCGAAGCCCAAGGCAAAACGCATGGCACCCTAGCAATCTCTGCGTGGTTTACCTTTGCATCCAATTTTCTCGCTTACCGCCTTGGGCGCTTTCAGCTCGAGCATCCGAGCCTGAGCGTGCGTGTGGAGATCAACGAAGATCCAACAGACTTCCGCGCCACTGGCGTCGATGTCGCCATTCTGGGTGGCTCGGGGGCGTGGCCTGGCCTCATCGCGCACCGTCTTTTCCCAATCGAATATACCCCTATGGTAAGCCCGCGCCTCGTCGATGCAGTGGGCGGGCTCGAAAGCTACGCAGACCTCTTTAAGCTCCCGATCTTAGCGCCCGGCTACCAATGGTGGGATCGATGGTTTGAGAAAGCGGGTATCCCAGAAGACCAACGGCCCCAGCAAACGACGTCTCAGTTTAGCCCGCAGGTCGTTGAAGCGAATTCTGCCATTGCCGGCGAAGGCGTTGCCCTACTTATGCCCAGCCTCTTCTCCGAAGCATTGGCTCGAGGCGACCTGATCCAGCCGTTCTCTTTGACCTGCCGGGAAGAGGACAAAGCGTACTGGCTTGTCTATCCCGAAAGCCATCGGAACTCGCCCAAAGTCAAAGCCTTCAGAACCTGGTTGCTCGCAGAAACCAAGACCGGCGAGTAACGGCCCCTAAGGGCAACGCGTGGGGTCATCATCAACGCTTAGAGTGATCTATGCATCTTGCGAAAGACCAACTTGATCATGTTGCCTGGATGGCGCGGCCCTGGTCACGCGACACTGAAATGATCGAGAAAGGCTGCGCGACGCTTTCAGACATCGCTGGCGCAACCGGCTTCAGTTCTCCCGGTACGTTCAGTCGGCAGTGTCGCAAGTATAAGGACCTGCTACCCGTTCAATATCGTCTAAGGTTTGGCAAACTGGAAAGTGAGCAAGCACCGCAGACCTCACTTCCCAAGTCGACAAAAAGTATCTTCGCATCTCATGCCAATCCTCAAACAAGCTCTTGACCTAGAGTACACTCTAAGAAGTACATCAACGGCCGCTATGGCAAAAAGTAAGATGAAATGAAGATAGGCGAACTCTCGGAACGCTCAGGTCTTAGCGTCCACACGATCCGTTACTACGAGCGTATTGGTCTTTTGCCCCATGCTGATCGCGACGTCAGTGGTCGGCGGGACTATCATCCAGAAATCCTTGGGTGGATCGCATTTCTTGGGCGCCTCAAAGCAACCGACATGTCGATCAACGACATGCTCAAATTCTCCAAACTCCGCGTCAATGGGAGCGAAACCGCCTCTGAGCGCCGCGCAATGCTCGAGGCCCACCGCGACACTGTCCTCGCCAAAATCGCCCTCCTCCAAGACTCCTTAAAGGCCATCGACATCAAGATCGCGGCCCACGCGCAGGAGCAAAGCGAAGAGGAAAGCGATGAAACAAATGCATGAGCCAACCCGCTTGAGGTTGGCGACCCATGAGCAGGCAGCTCGCCTGTGATTAAGGAAACATCAACTCAATGACGTCGACAAACCTGGTGGGGCTCGCGGCCCTTGTTTTTGCAGCCGTGACATTAGTTGTGGTGGGCGACACGGCCGGCAAAATCCTGACCAGCGGCGGCGTGGACCCAGTCATTGTGGCTTGGTCACGGTTCGTCTTGGCTGCGCTTTTTCTATTACCTTTCAGCGGCTTAAAGCTGTCCGAGATGCGGCACTTCAAGGATTGGCGGGTCGTCATTCGCGGATGCTTCATCGCAGGCGGGATCTTTTGCATCCTTACAGCGCTCAGGACAGAGCCCATCGCCAACGTCTTTGGCGCGTTCTTCATCGGCCCGGTGGTGTCCTACGTCCTGGCGATCCTCTTTTTGGGCGAAACCCCATCGCGAAGCCGCGGGCTCCTTCTCACGTTGGGTTTCATGGGAGTTATGTTCGTCGTAAAGCCCGGTTTTGACTTTTCTCTAGGGATGGCTTTCGCCCTCGCAGCTGGCGGATGCTACGGTGCCTACTTGACGATGACGCGTGCGGTTGCAGGGTCTTATCGCCCCGGGTTTCTCTTAATCTCGCAGCTGATCGTTGGCTCAGTGCTCCTTACGCCGCCGGGTCTAGTTGCCGAATTACCTATGCTCGATCTATCGATAATCCTGCTCATTCTCTTAAGCGCCTTCGGTTCGGCCCTGGGCAACTATCTTCTTGTCGTCTCCAACCAGCGGGCAGAGGCGAGCCTGATCTCTCCCCTCGTTTATAGCCAGCTCATCTCGGCGACCGTCCTCGGCATCGTGGTCTTTGGAGACTGGCCCGACGCCTTTACGCTGCTCGGTTTAACCCTAATCGCAGTGTCAGGCGTGGGCTCTTTGCTTATCTACCAAAGGTCACGGAGCCTCGCCGGCTGAGGTCCTCCCGGCATCGACGCCCAAGGCAATGAGCCCCAGGCCAGAAGTTCCGCCCACGCTTCAAATTAATCATAATTACGCCAGCTCGTTCAGCGACGGCATCGGTGGCCTACCCGCGCCTGACGCTGAAACCATCGCCGAAAACGACGCTTGGAATGATACCGTCATCTCTAACCAGAAACCCTAGCCAAAAGCGCGCCCGGAGACGCCAAAAGTCGTGGGGTCCTTTCTGTCTTGCGCCGTGCCGCTACACACAACCGGCGCGCTGATCGCGCTTATGCAGGGGGATAACCGCCGAATTCCTGTTGAAAGGTCGCCGGGAAGTGTACTGAGCGGAATCCGGGCGCCTAGACCACTTCAGAGACGTTGTTCTCACCACACGCGGTGAGGGCTCGCCCGCTTAGAAGTTGTTGCATCAACAGTTGCGGCAAGATCCTCGGGCGCCTCTGCGAGCTGACCGATAAGTCTCGTTGTGCTGTCATACTCTCAATAGCCAGGCCCGGATGGGATTTAGAGCATGTCTGCGGCAAAGACCGCGTTCTCGGAATGGTATCCGATGGCCGGCAGGCGAGCGAAAAGCACTGGCTCCCGTTGATCCTGCGGAAGCTGAGCAAGGAAGCGGGAGGCAGCGGCAATGAAAGACTGTTCAGGGCTCAGGGGGCGATACTGCAAACCTCATGGAAGCTACCGCCACCATTCGCCTCATTCATCGCGTGGACGATAAGGGCCGCAGAGCTTTGTAGAGTTCGCGGTATTTACTAAGACGTTCTGTGAGGGCTGCGCACGGCTTCGGTTCGCAAACGTGCCCGAGGGCGGGGTTGAAGCTTAGGTCGCTTGGCGCTCTTACTCCGGTGCCAACCTCCGCGAGGAGAGCTGCGCCTAAGGCCGCGCCGCCTTGCCCCGCCTCGGCACGGGCGACCGGGACGTTTAAGGCGTCGGCTAGTGTTTGGAGGACGGTGTCGCTTTTACTTCCTCCGCCGATGACAGGGATCGGGGCTGTCAGCGAGCTCTTGCCGCCAAAGCTATCCATAGCATCAGCCATCGAAAACGCCACAGCTTCTACCACGGCGCGGGCCATGGCAGGAGCGCCGGTGGAGTCTTCTAGACCGTAGAACCCGCCACGGATCTCGGGGTCGCCGTGAGGGCTGCGCTCTCCCGTCAAGTAGGGCAGGAAAAGTGGGATGCGCGCTTTGTCCGCCTGTTGAGACAGGCTCAGCAACTCCTCCACACTTTTCCCGAGAATGCCGGCGAACCAGGCTAAGGGCCGCGCGCCGTTGAGCATGGCGGCCATACGAAACCACGTATTCGGCAATGTATGGCAATAAGCATGCACATATTTGTCGGGTTTGGGCTGATAGCTATCGTCCACAACGAGCAGTTGCCCCGATGTGCCCAGTGACATCATGCACCGACCCGGAGATGCGGCGCCCATTGCGAGCGCCCCAGTTGCCGCATCTCCTCCACCCGCGAAGACTGTGACGTTTGCGGTAAGCCCAAGTTCTTCTGCAACGGGCGCTCGTAGTGATCCGACGGCGTCGTAGCCGTCTCGCAGTTCGGGCAGCCAGGATGGATCAATGCCTGATGCTTCAATGATGGATGTGGACCAGGCTCGTGTTTCTTGATTGAGCCACAGCGTGCCCGCTGCATCGGACCTATCCGTGCTTTCATCGCCCGTTAGCCAAAGCGCGAGGTAGTCTTTTGGGAGTAGAACATGTCGGACTTTGTCAAACAGCTCTGGTTCCTCTGTACGCATCCACATTAGCTTTGGTGCAGTGAAGCCCGGTAGGGGCCCGATGCCGGCCACCTCGCCGATGTCGGGCACTAGTTGCTCGAGGACTTTGCACTCCGCCGTTGAGCGATTGTCGTTCCAAAGGATAGCCGGGCGCAGTGAGCGGTGCCCACCGTCGAGCGTAACGGCGCCGTGCATCTGCCCAGAGAGCCCAATGCCGCGGATCGCATCGTTCGGAACGCTGGATGCGGTGCAGGCTTCTCGGATCGCGGCCTTTGCCGCTTTCAGCCATGACCCTGGGTCTTGCTCGCTCCATCCGGGGCGCGGGCTTGCGACGTCAAGATCGGACGTCGCGGATGCTAGTATGCTTCCCTCGGATACCACCACGCACTTCACCGCGGATGTGCCAAGATCCACCCCCAGCACAGCTTTGCTAGGTCTGTTGGTGGGCTCCATAATCACTGCACTCGTTCCTGCCAGGTCACTGCTTTTGTTGGCTCAGTTTACAAAGAACTTTGCATGGATTGGTAGCAGGGCGGCCCCGATCGAGCGCGCCTGACGGCCGATAACCGCATCTTCGATCGTGGGCTTTTCGATCCCTGTGATGTCGAGGCGGGAGAATTCCGTGCCGATGCGATCAGTGATGCGGCTGCGCACGGCATCGGGGAATGCGCCTGCCACGAGGATACTCTCGACTTCGACGACTGACGTGATTGCGGCGCAGGCGATCGCCAGATGGCGACCCGTTGAGTCGATCCAGTCGCTGAGAGCGGGCTCGAAACCTTGCCAGTTCGCGCTCTTGCCGCGCTCTTCGTTGAACGGAATACCAGCCGCTTCCAAAGCGCGCTCAAGGACGTGGAGGGAGGACACATCGAGCAATTGCACGGTACCACCTTTGCCATCAGGAACGGGCAACGGGCCGAATGCTGCAGCGTTGTGATTGCGGCCAGAAATGAGCTTGCCATCTAGGACAAGCCCACCGCCCACAAACGTACCTAGAAAGATATACGCAAAGTCAGCCAGGTCGTGGCCGCGCCCGAGGAGGTGCTCTGAGACGCAGGCCGCGGTGGCGTCGTTTTCCACAATTGTGCTGAGGCCCGTAAGAGCGGCGATTTCCGCCTCGAGGTCTGTCGCGCGCCAGTCATCCATTGCGCCTTCGGGGGCGCCGACAAACTCTCCCCATTCCCAGATACGGTTCGGCCGGGCGATGCCTAAGCCTGCCACGTAGGACTTTTCGATTGAGTGCCGGGCGAGCAGCGAGGTGAGTTGGTCTTGGGCGAATTCGTAGACGAGGTCTTTTGAAGGATAGGGATAAACGGTGCTTTCACTATCGATCCGCTGGCCCTTGAAGTCGACGAGCATGAGTTCGAGTGACCTTCGACCGACGCTAAGACCAAGGCCAAACGTTCCTTCTGAACGCAGAGCCATGGGGACCGATGGTTTGCCGACTCGCCCCTTTATAGCCGCCTCCCGTCTTAAGAGTCCTTTGGTTTCAAGGGATCGCACGATGTTGGAGACGGTTTGAGCGGAGAGGCCCGAACGGCGAGCGATCTCAGCGCTTGCCATGGCGCCATGGCGGCGAATGTACGAAAGAACGAGCCTTGCGTTTTGATCACGCAGGCCCGATTGGTTCGATCCTCCCATGGGATCTCTGACGCGCATATGCCCCATGCCGATGCTTTCCTCCCGACATGATCCTCGGCAGAGTTGAGCGCGAAGTCAATTTGTAAATAAAGTTTATTTATTTATTGACGCTTCGCAAAAACGTATCATAGTGGGGTGTGCTGAGGAGACCCTCGGCCATTTCTTTGGGAGGAAATAATGAAGAAGCTTCTGATGAGCACCGCCTTCGCGGGTGTTGCCTTTGCCGGTGCGGCGCAGGCGGAAACGACGGTTTGTCTGATCACAAAAACCGACACCAACCCGTTTTTTGTGAAGATGAAGGAAGGTGCAGAGGCGAAGGCTGCGGAGCTCGGCATGACGCTCAAGTCCTTCGCGGGTAAGATCGACGGGGACCATGAGACCCAAGTTCAGGCGATTGAGACCTGCATTCTCGATGGTGCATCCGGTATCCTGATCACGGCCTCCGATACGTCTTCCATTGTGCCCGCTGTGACTCAGGCACGGGACGCTGGCCTTTTGGTCATCGCACTCGACACGCCGCTTACGCCCATCGATTCAGCCGATGCAACTTTTGCCACGGACAACTTCTTGGCTGGTGAGCTGATTGGTCAGTGGGCAGCTGGGACCGTGGGCGACACGTCTTCCGCCAAGATCGGCATGATGAACATCAACGTGTCGCAGCCCACCGTCGGTGTTCTGCGCAATCAAGGTTTCCTTCAAGGCTTTGGCATTGATCTCGGCGATCCCGCGAAGTGGGGTGATGAGACCGACCCGCGCATCGTCAACAATGAAGTGACGAATGCCAATGAAGAGGGCGGGCGGAAGTCCATGGAGAACCTGCTTACCATGGATGCAGGCACGAACGTGCTCTACACGATCAACGAGCCTGCCGCCGCGGGCGCTCACGAGACGCTCAAGGACTTTGGTAAGGTTGATGACGTCGTGGTCGTGTCTGTCGACGGCGGCTGCCCCGGTGTTCAGGCCGTGGCTGATGGCGCGCTTGGTGCTACGTCCCAGCAATACCCGCTGCTGATGGCGGCGCTTGGCGTGGAAGCCGTTAAGACCTGGGCCGATACGGGCGATAAGCCTCAGAACACGCCCGGAAAAGACTTCTTCGATACGGGTGTGGCGCTCGTGACGGATAATCCGGTGGACGGCGTTCCCTCCATCTCCTCCGCGGAGGGGCTCGAGCTCTGCTGGGGCTGATCTGAAGAGATCAGAAGCGAAGGGCGCGCGACGGGCGCCCTTCGCACTGAGCAAACAAAGTCAGTCTTTCGCTTGAAAACCCGAGAGATTGGACGATGGTCTTAAGAACATAACGAATGGTGGGGCGGTACTGACTGCCCAGGGAGGACATCATGTCGACCAGTGATCCGGGCAAGTCTTTCGAAGCTGGGCTCCAAGGCTCAGACGAGAAAGTCGCGGAGTTTGAAGATACGCGGAAAGGCATCCTAGGGCGCATCCAGCATGCGCTGCATGTCAATCCCGCCCTTGTGCCGCTCATCGTTTTGGTCACGTCGATCATCCTCTTCGGGATGCTCATCGGGCAACGCTTCTTCTCTCCCTTTGCTATGACGCTCATCCTCCAGCAGGTGCAGATCGTGGGAATCGTAGCCGCGGCGCAGAGCCTTGTGATCTTGACTGCCGGTATCGACCTGAGCGTCGGCGCCATCATGGTTCTGTCGTCCGTTGTCATGGGCCAGTTTGTTTTTCGCTACGGGCTTCCCGTCGAACTAGCCGTGCTCTGCGGCCTTGCAGTGGGCATGATATGCGGCGCGCTGAATGGGTGGCTCGTTGCCCATATGAAGCTGCCGCCGTTCATCGTGACGCTCGGCATGTGGCAGATCGTTTTGGCGGCGAACTTTCTCTACTCTGCAAACGAAACCATTCGCAGCGCTGACATTGAAGAAGTTGCGCCGCTCCTGCAGATTTTTGGCACGAAGTATCAGATTGGGGGGGCGCAGCTGACGCTCGGTGTGATCTTTATGCTCATCCTCGTCTTCACACTGGCTTACGCGCTCAAACACACGGCGTGGGGCCGCCATGTTTATGCAGTGGGCGATGATCCAGAGGCGGCAGAGCTTGCAGGTGTGAATGTGAAAGGCACGCTCATTTCAGTTTACGTCCTGTCCGGCCTAATTTGCGCTTTTGCAGGGTGGGCCATGGTCGGGCGCATTGGTTCAATCTCACCGACGGTGGGACAACTCGCCAACATCGAGAGCATCACCGCCGTTGTGATCGGCGGCATATCTCTCTTTGGCGGGCGCGGTTCCATTCTCGGCGCGCTTTTCGGAGCGCTTATCGTCGGTGTCTTTACTCTAGGGCTCCGGCTTCTTGGCGCCGACGCTCAATGGACGTTCCTGCTCATCGGCGTTCTCATCATTGCCGCTGTTGCCGTGGACCAGTGGATCAGAAAGGTAGCGTCGTAATGGAACCGATCCTTAAAGGCAGAAACCTGGTCAAGCGCTACGGCAAGGTCACGGCGCTTGATCATTGCGACTTCGATCTCATGCCGGGTGAAATTCTGGCTGTTATCGGGGATAACGGTGCAGGAAAGTCCTCTCTGATCAAAGCGGTCTCTGGCGCGGTCACGCCCGACGAGGGCGAGGTCTATTTGGAGGGAAAAAAGGTCGCCTTCCCGTCGCCAATCGCGGCCCGGAATGCAGGCATTGAGACAGTTTACCAGACGTTGGCGATGTCGCCCGCACTCTCGATTACGGACAACATGTTCATGGGGCGCGAGCTTCGGCGGGCGGGCTTCCGGGGCAAGGTCCTGCGCCAGTTAGATCGGCCCGCCATGGAAAAGTTCGCGCGGGAGAAGCTCTCTGAACTCGGGTTGATGACCATCCAAAACATTAACCAAGCGGTGGAGACGCTTTCAGGTGGTCAGCGCCAGGGCGTTGCTGTGGCTCGGGCGGCCGCGTTCGGGTCTAAGGTGATCATCCTTGATGAACCCACTGCGGCGCTCGGCGTGAAGGAGAGCCGCCGGGTGCTCGACCTCATTCAGGACGTGAAGGCGCGCGGTATTCCGATCATCCTGATCAGCCATAACATGCCCCACGTCTTTGAAGTCGCTGACCGCATCCATGTGCATAGGCTCGGCAAAAGGCTCTGCGTGATTGATCCGGAAGAGCACACGATGTCGGACGCCGTGGCCTACATGACCGGAGCGAAAGAGCCGACCACGGTCCACTAGCTGCGCCCTTTGAAAGCATGCTCACCGGACCGATTTACTCCGGTGGCAGGTAAGTGGTTTAGTGCGCGCGATGACGACGCTTGGCTTTACCTGTCTCAAAGATGACGGCCCGTACATTTTGGAATGGGTGGCGCATCATCTGGCTGCTGGTTTCGACAAGATGCTCGTGCTCACCCATCACTGCACCGATGGATCGGATGCGCTTTTGGATTTGCTCAGCGCCGACGACCGGATCGAGCACCTGAGCTTTGAAAAGTCCGGCGATAAGGCTGTCCAGTGGCAGGCACTCTCTCTCGCAAGCAAGCACCCCGCCTATAAATCGGCCGATTGGGCGCTGTTCTTTGATGTTGATGAGTTTCTTTGCCTCGACGGTCCGGCTGATTTACTTGGTCTCATTGGGGAAACAGGTGGGGATGCTGTCGCCCTCCCCTGGCGGTTCTTCGGATCAGGTGGAGAGAAGGAACGGCGTGATGGGCTAACGCCGGAGCGTTTTACGCGCGCAGCCCCCTGGGACCTCCACTTTCCTTTCGCCCATCTCTTTAAGACTCTCCACAGGCCAAGCGCCTTTCAGAAACCCGGCGTACACCGACCACGTGCGCGCAAAGACGAAACGCCAGCATGGGTGGGGCCGGACGGAGCCAAGCTGCCCTCAGGTTTCGGGGGTAAGCACAATTTCGTATCGCTTTATGCTCAAGTTTCAGGACGCAGGATCGCATGGCTTAACCACTATTCGCTGCGTTCGCAGGAGGAATTCCTCATAAAGCGCGGCCGCGGGCTGCCAAACCACACCGATCGCGCGATCGACCTGACGTATTGGGTAGAGCGGAACTGGAATACGTTGGAAGACGACACGATTACCAAGATGCTTCCCGCCACGCGTGCCGAATATGCGCGGCTGCTTTCACTGCCGGGAGTCGCCAACGCCCATGAAAGCTGCATTTCTGCCCATGCCAAAAAATGGGCAGCTCTGTCCGAGGAGCAGGATGTCCTCCAACTGGCATTTCGATTGGACCTTGCCGGAGACAGCGTTGCGCCGACATCGGAGCAGACGCGGAGCTACCTTCATGCATTAAGCCGGAGGCGGTGACCCAGGTTCGGTGATTGTGCCGCAGCTCGCCTTTGCCCGACCGCATTGAAGGTTTTCAGTTGGTAAACCCACGCTTGAAACTGCTGTGGCTCCATACTTATGACGCTCGCTGAGCGTGCAAGGCACTTCGTACGTTGCCCTAAAGCTTGGTTAATAACTGGCTCTTTATGCAAGACAGGATTTTCTGCGCATCAAGGAAACCAATTGCCATGGCCCAGTCTTCTGACCAAACCGCTCGTCTAAATCTCCCGAAGATCATGTCGTCCCAGGCACAAAAGCACGTGACCCATAATGAGGCGCTGCAAATCCTGGACTCTCTTGTGCAATTGAGCCTCATCCAGACTGAGGCCATTGATCCTCCTGCCACACCAACAGTTGGTGATGCCTACGGGCTGGGCGACACACCGCAAGGCGCCTGGTCCGAGAAGAGTAATGAACTTGCAGTGTGGGATGGTTTCGCGTGGCACTTTGCTACGCCACATGAAGGGATGATTGCCTGGAACCAAGCCAGCACAAGCGTGGATATTTTCAGACAGGGGGCTTGGACTGCCCAAACTGTCCTGCCCGACACAGTAACTGGCTTAGGAGTGAATTCCTCATGGGACAGCACCAACCGCCTAACAATATCCGCCGCGGCGACCCTTCTAAGTCATGAGGGCGATGACCATCGCCTAAAGGTAAATAAAGCTGATTACGGCAATACAGCCTCACTTCTGTTTCAGTCCGGTTTCGTTGGGCACGCTGAGATGGGGCTCACTGGGAGCACTGATTTCTCCCTCAAGGTTAGTGCCGATGGCAGCAACTGGCGCGACGCGATCCGGGTAAATTCCAGCACAGGTACGCTCGAAGGGGATGCCGTTCAACAAAGCGCGACTGACACTACGCCGGGGCGCATTATGCGCGCTGAATGGGGTTACGGACCAGGGAATTTGATCGGAGTAGTAGCCCAGACGTCAGGTACGCCTACTGGTGCCGTGCTTGAAACTGGAGAGAACTCCAATGGTAACTATATCCGCTGGGCGGATGGAACGCAGATGTGCATGCGCAAGGTGCTTATCGACGCGATTAACTGCTCTATCAGCTCGGGTTCTCTTTATCACACCGGTTTATTGGGAGATTTCGACTTCCCTGCTCCATTCAGCCAGGTAACCTTCGCCTCTGCTACATTGAACGGCTCAGATGCAGCGACCATCAGAGATAGTAGCCTTCAGGCTCGGTTTGGTTACAATCAAACCGCCAACGCTAATGATTGGAATGGGTTGGTTTTATTCGCGACGCAAAGTGTGACGGCGAGCGCCGGAGAGATGACCGAGTTTAGCTTTTTTGCCGTGGGCCGGTGGTTTTAGCGGCATTTTTTTTTGTGGCGTGAAATATCACCCAGACCCATTCGCTCTGCTAAGGCACGTGTGCTTAACACCATCGGAGATTAGGTATTGAGCTCGCGGCGCAGCTTAGGTTTTGGCCGCATGATGCCTTTCGATGTACCGGGCTTTGAAGGTTGATCGCGCGTTGGGCAAAGTCCTCTCCTGGCCTCTTACTAGGGTTCGTTAGCTCTAAAATAGGCCGCGTGCGTGGCTAGGGTTAGGCCTTGAGAACGCCCGACGCGACCTGCTCAGGACAGACCGTTTGCTATCTGCCTTGAGCCGACAAACTGGCCCACAAGAGAGCTCATGGCGAGCTGCGCCAAGGCGGTCGTTGCGGTGGAAACGCAGTACTTGCAGCTTAGCGATAAGCATTGCTGGTTGGTGATCTTTATCTGCGATCCGGGTTTGTCGAAGCCGGTCCTATAAGCGCCGCACGCGCGCGGGGACGGTTAAGAAAGCATTAGGGGTGCCATCGCTAGAGTTCTTTCGAAAAGCTAGGAGAGGTGGAACCAGAGGGCGGATGCGGCCTCATTCCGGCGCTGCTTTCGCCAAAAGCCACGGGCATCCTCTGTCTTTGCTTGCCGATGATGAGCGAGGCCGTAATCCGAAAGGATTTTTGCTTTGCAGAGATGCATGGGCGGCCCATGACAAAGCAGCAGAAGATCAAACACTCGCACAGTCGCTCAGGGAAGCGGTGACAGACCTGTTTTCTTCGGCGCCTATGCACAGCGGAGCTATGTCTGCTCCTTCAGGTGCCTCTTCGAACCGCTAGAGGCGAGTCTGGTATCCAGATGACATCCAGCGCAAGCATGGCGTGGCGCTGGCCCGAGCCATCCGGGAGGAATCGCATGTCCCGGAGATGCTCCGCCAAGAACTCGCTAAGATGCTGAAGCGCTCGATCTTGGATCAGCTTGCCGAGTTGGCGCGTTTCGTGTTTGTCGATGCGCTTGAGACCACCGATGAAGCCGCGCCGAAGTGTGTCCGGGCAGCGCTGCCCACGAGCCAGAGTGGGAAGACAAAGACGACGTTTCACATTTCGTCGCGAGCAGGCAGGTGAAGTGAACTGCCGCCGACAGCAGCTTCGAATTCAAGGTGATAAGAGACCTCTCAGCAATTGACCGGAAATGGTTCTAGCGCGCAAGGAAGCCCGAATGAAGGTGTGAAAGAGCCTTAAGATCAGAGGAGCCGCTCTAACTTGGTGTTTAAATCACGGACCCTCTTTGCGCAGTTGGCGAGCGAGATAAGCGCCGTATTCCGTCTTTCCAAAGGTGTCAGCGTGGGCGGCTAATTGGGCATCATCGATCCAACCCTGCTGCCAGGCGATTTCCTCCGGACAGCCCACCTGTAGACCTTGGCGCTCCTGGAGTGTCCGGACGAAGGTGCCCGCTTCGAGGAGGGAGCCATGGGTGCCTGTATCGAGCCAGGCGTAGCCACGGCCTATCCTTTCGACCTTTAGTTCGCCTGTCGCTCGGTAGCTCTCCAATAGGCTAACAATTTCGAGCTCGCCTCGCTTCGAGGGGGTGATGGCTTTCGCGCGCTGAGGTGCCGTGCCGTCGAGGAAGTAGAGGCCCGTAACGGCGAAGTTCGAGGGCGCGACCTCTGGCTTTTCAACGATCGCTCGTACGGTTCCGTCGGGAGCAAAATCAACCACGCCATAGCGTTCGGGATCAGCTACGCGGTAGCCAAAAACAGTCCCTAACGTGCTGGCATCGGCGCGGTTCAAAGCGTCTGGCAGCCCGTGTCCGAAGAAGATGTTGTCACCAAGGACCATGGCTGAGGGGGCTCCTGCCAGAAAGGTCTCAGCAAGGAGGTAGGCTTGCGCCAACCCTTCTGGCTTTGGCTGCATGATGTAGGTGAGCGCAAGGCCCCACTGGCTGCCATCGCCCAAAGCGCGCTTGAACTGGGCCTGATCTTCTGGCGTGGTGATGATGGCGATCTCGCGTAAGCCGGTCAGCATGAGGACGCTGAGCGGGTAGTAGATCATCGGCTTGTCATAGACCGGCATCAGCTGTTTGGAGACGCCGGTGGTCAATGGCCAGAGGCGTGAACCGGTGCCGCCAGCGAGGATGATGCCTTTGCGTTTCATAACGTCGCCCTCCATGCGGCGATTATGTGGGAAAGCCCGACGCGCCAATCTGGGAGTCGTAGACCGAATGCGGCCTCGGTCAGAGTGCAGTCGAGCCGCGAATTTAGGGGGCGGCTTGCAGGCGTGGGAAACGCAGAGGTGTCTATGTCTTCGACGATGCACTCGAGCGAAGCCTGACGAAACACTTCGCGGGCTACATCGGCCCAGCTGCCCCAAGGCTGGCCCTGATAGTGGTAGGTTCCCGACAAAGAGCGGTTTTCGATCAGGCACTCGGCGGCGGTGAGGCAGGCACCTGCCAGATCCCACGCCGGGGTAGGGGCGCCCACTTGGTCTGCGACGACGCTGATCCTGTCTCGCTCAGCTCCCAGCCGCAGCATGGTCTTGGCGAAGTTCTTACCATGGGGAGAGATGACCCAGGAGGTACGCAGGATCGCGTGGGGCCCCCCGGCGGCGCGGATCGCGTCTTCGCCTGCGAGCTTCGTGCGGCCATACGCGTTTTGCGGTGAAGTTGGGTCATCGGGGCGCCACGGGTCGGCTCCTGTCCCGTCAAAAACGTAGTCGGTGGAAACGTGCACGAAGGGTATGCGCAGCGCGGCGCAAGCGCGCGCCATAGCTCCCGGCGCATCCGCATTGATTGCATCGGCGGCCGCCTCGGCGGTCTCTGCGCCATCTACATCGGTCCAGGCCGCGGCATTGATGACGGCGCCCGGTTTCAATCGGGTGATCGCCTCACTACAGGCTGCCGGATCACCCAAATCGACCCTATCTCGGCCCAAAAAGGCGAATGGAGCGTCCTCGCCCACGCGGCGCTGTAACTCCAGACCCAGCTGACCGGTGGTACCAAAGACGAGGAGCGTCATGCTTTCAGCCCGAGCCTGCCGCCGGCGCGGGCACGGAGTGGCTGCCACCATCTTTCATTGTCGAGATACCACCGAAGCGTGCGTGCCATGCCTTCCTCAAGTTTGAGGGACGGACGCCAGCCGAGCTCCTCTCTAATGCGGGACGGGTCGATGGCATAGCGGGCGTCGTGCCCCGGGCGGTCGGTCACGAAGGTGATTAACTGATCGTGAGGGGCCCCAGTGGGGCGCGCGTCATCCATGAGCGCGCAGATCGCGCGAACGATGTCGATGTTTCGGGCTTCGGCCTCTCCTCCGATGGCATAGGTGCGACCGTCAACACCCTTATCGAGCACGGCCAAGAGCGCGGTCGCGTGGTCCTCGACATAGAGCCAGTCGCGGACGTTTTCGCCTTCGCCATAGACCGGGATCTCCCGACCTTCGAGAGCCGCAAGGATCACGACGGGCATCAGCTTCTCGGGGAACTGGAAAGGCCCATAATTGTTAGAGCAATTCGAGACGACAATGGGTAGACCGTACGTTTCGCCCCAAGCGCGCACCAGGTGGTCGGAAGCGGCTTTGGAGGCGGAGTAGGGGGAGCGCGGGGAATAAGCAGTGTCTTCGCTGAAATGTCCCGTCGGGCCAAGAGAGCCAAAGACCTCATCGGTGGAGACGTGATGGAACCGAGAAACCCCCGCGCCGCGGGCTGCTTCGAGCAAGTTGAACGTGCCCACTACATTGGTCTCGATGAAGTCGCGCGGGCCATCAATCGACCGATCAACGTGGCTTTCAGCTGCAAGGTGCATGACCTCGCTGGGCTTATGGCGGGCAAAGACCTCGCCCAGGGCGACGGCGTCGCGGATATCGCAATGCTCAAAGGCGTAAAGCGGGCTGTCGGACACGGCGGCCACATTCGCGGGACAGGCTGCGTAGGTCTCCGCATCAACATTCACGATCTGTCGGCCTTCGGCCACAGCCTGGCGAATGACGGCTGACCCAATGAAGCCGAGGCCACCTGTTATTAAAAGTGTCAAAATGGGCTCTCCCAGTTGGACCAAGCTGGGGCGGAGGCGTCTTTGCCGCTGAGCTTTGGGCCGGCCTCATCGGAAATTTCTGGCCAATCGATACCGCAGCTATCCCAAGCAACGGTCCCATCTGCCTCCGGCGCATAGAAGTTAGAGCATTTGTAGAGGCAAAGTGTGTCGTCGGTCAGCGTGACAAAGCCGTGGAGGAACCCCTCGGGTATCAATAGCTGCCGTCCGTTCTCGGCAGAGAGTTCAACGCCCACCCACCGGCCAAAAGTTGCCGACCTTTTTCGCGCATCAACGGCGACATCCCATAATGCGCCCTGGGCGCACCGCACAAGCTTGGCCTGCGCATGGGGAGGGGTCTGGTAGTGAAGACCACGCAAGGTTCCCTTGGATGCCGACATGGACTGGTTTTCTTGGACCCAGGTGATCTCGGGCAGAGGCGTGTCACCCCATGTTCTTAGGTTCCAAGTCTCTGAAAAGTAACCTCGCTCGTCGCTGAAGCGGCGTGGCGTAATGATGGCCACGCCAGGCAAAGATGTTTCTTCGATGTCCATGGCGGCTGTATGACCGCAAGCGCAAAGCTCAGTAAAGAGTCAGTAGCGCCAGGTCGTCTCGTTCTGTGCCCTTCAAGCCCTAGTCAACCACGTTGTGGCGGCCAGCAATTTAGCTCGAGATGCAAGACTTATGTACTTGATTTTTCGCACGTAAGCTCGGTCCGAGCTAGCCTTGATCGCAGCGCTATTAAAGAGATGGCGTAGAGGTAAACTGGTTTCATACGGCAACCACGTCGAAAGCGTTGGGCGTCACTGGAAGGCTTGGCCTGATCCAATCAAAAGTTCACCACCACATTCACGAATGCGCCGGTCCAGGGATCGGCGTCGTTGCCGACAATGTTTTTGATACCCTGACCTGGATAAGAAATCGCCAAGCCTGCAGTGAAAAAGGTGTTTGGGTTAACGATCCTAAAGTACTCTAAGAAAACGTCATCCGCGAGGTGGTCGTCTGTGACGCCGGCAAAGACGTTGGCCGTTTCGCCCGAGACTTCGACGCGGGTTGCTTGCCCGAATTGAATGGGGCTGCGCAGCTCATTGGCGCTGATGCGGGCATAGCGGAGCGTGATCGTCTCGCGGGGGCTGGGGCTTGCTTTCACGGACACTGATAGCGCGTTTACATTCGAGTTAATGAATGTGGATGCTGACTTTGTACCTGTCGCCCATGCCGTTGGGCTGCCCTCGAAGTAAAGTGGGTCAAAGCGTTCGAGCTCGTCAGTGTCAGGGTCGTCGCCAGAGAAGCTCTGATAGCCCAGGGTGACACTCGGCGTCCATGTGACATCCGCAAAGGTGTAAGTTGCCTGCACGCGTCCGGCGGAGGCCTCCAAGTCAATGTCGTCGTTTCGCTGAACGGCAAAGTCTGCGGTAAAGGACCAGTTCTCGAACGGCCCGTCCGGCGCGCCTGTCCCAGCGTAGAGAGCAAGGGTTTGCGTACCCTCCCTTGCGCCGGTCGTAATCGTTGGCGCACCTACTCCACCGGGCGCGGCCTGGGGATATGGCGAGTCAGAGCTGAAGACATTCACGTATGTGGTGCCGAAATACCGGCCCCGATCTCCGTCAAAGCGGAGGTCGAAACAGGAGAGCTCGTTTTCGCCATCCGTCGACGGCAGCTCGTTTGGATCCAGGTAAAATGCCGTGCCCGTATATCCGTTAGTGGAAATCTCCAAAGTCGCAGAACGCTCCCACGCTTTGCGCGGACCAAACTTCAACGCGCCACGCTCAAAGCCGCTTGTGGCCCCGTTGGAGATCAACATGCCCGTACCGAGACGCAGCTCCCTTGCCCCTAAGGACACGTCGTAGCTCACATCGTTCGAGGAGCCGCGAAGCGCGAGGTAGGCCTCTTCCACGGTCGTATCGCCGGTATTGCCCTGCTCGAAAGGGTCTGTGCCAAAGGTGTAAGATGAGACCGCCGAGAGCTTGCCGTAAAAGATCGATTTGTCGTCTATCTCATATTCAAAGCTGAGCCCCGGTTTAATGAACGCCTCTTGCCAGCTTTTGTCGGGGTCAAAGCCCGAGCCAGACCCTGTGGCCTCTGCAAGGTCCCAAAAGACGTTGCCCTCCCCGGCGAAATAAAGCCCGCCCTGAAAACTCCATTTCAGGGTCAGACCATTGGGCGTATAAAAAGTGGTGCGGTCGGCACCCTGGGCGTGCACTTGCGCAGCCGTGGAAAAAGCTAGCGTCAGCAAGGCAACGCGCTGAAATGCACGCCTTATGCTATTCATTCGAGATGTCCCACTGAAACGGCCGGTCCTCTAAGCGGCGAAGACCTGGTTTCCGTTCATCCATGTCTCGAGCACGTTGATGGATTTGATGCGATCGGGCGCCACCTTGCGTGGATCGGCGTCGAGGATCACCAGATCAGCAAACTTGCCGGGCTCGAGTGACCCTACCTCGTTCTCCGAAAAGAGCTGCCAAGCCGCCTCCGATGTGACCGCGCGGATGGCGCTTTCCACGGAAATCCGCTCTTGAGGTGCCAAGACATAGTCTGGCTCTTTGAACGTCTTTCGCGTCACGGCCATCTCGATCATGTGCAATGGCACAGGGTCGGTCACCATGAAGTCTGAATGCAGCGTGAAGCCGACACCGGCATCCTCCGCGCTCTTACATCGGTCAAGGAGCTGTGCCTTCTCTTCCCCAAAGACGTCATCGCGCATGGCCACACCCCAGTAATGGACATGCCCGATCAGGAAGCTGGCAGAGACGCTGAGCTCTTTCATGCGAGCGATCTGCTCGTCATGGAGGATCGAGCAATGCTCGATGCGAACGCGAACGCTCTCCATATCGATCCCGGCGTCTCGCATGGCTTGGCAGGCATCGAGTATGTTGTCGATTGCCGCGTCGCCATTGCCGTGGATCGCGAGTTGCCAGCCTTTGGACGCGCGGTCTATGGCCGTTGCTGTCAAGTCTTCTGGGGTCGTGTACTGCAATCCACGGTCATCTGAGTTCAGGTATGGATCACGCTGGAGCCCGGTGAACCCCTGATTGGAGCCATCCGCCACAAGCTTGTAGCCAGAGACCCGCGCAATCTCGTTGCCGGTGCCGGGCACGACACCGGCGGCGTCCCACGCATCTGTCCCAATTGTATAAAACGCGTAGGCCCGCACGCGTGCATTCAGCTGCCCCGTCGCTGCGGCGGCGAGCATCACCTCGGTATCGGCAGGTGATGATGTAAGGCCACCCAGGCTGAGCTCGGAGACGGTCGTCAGGCCAAACTGGCTCCATTTCGACAAAAGCGAGATCAGGCCGTTGATCGGGTCAACATTGGCCATGTCCGGGTTGTTATTGGCCACGGGTGTGAAGGCCACATTGTTGCGCATGACGCCATTGACCCGCCCTGCGGCATCGCGGCCGTATTCTCCACCGGGCGGGTTCTCGACGCTGTCGTCGATGCCCGCGATCTCGAAGGCTTTGCTGTTGGCGTAGGCCAAATGCCCAGACGCGTTCATGACGAATATCGGGTTCTCGGTGGTCACGGCGTCGAGCTCGGCAAAGGTGAGCTCGCTCGGTCCCTCCTGCACGGCAGGATCAAAGTTCCGATATGCCAGCCACTCACCAGGCTGGGCGGTCTTCGCCTGCTCTGCAATGTGCTCGAGGACCTGATCAGCTGTCTGGTAGCGGGCCATGCCCACGTAATCCATCAGTGAATCCACAATCGAGCCCGCCACAACGTGGGTATGCGCGTCGACAAAGCCCGGCAGCATCACCTTCCCATCGAGATCGACGATAGTGCCGTCCGCACCGGCAGCTGCGCGGACGTCTCCTTCCGCCCCTACGGCGAGGATGCGCGCGCCACGAATGGCAATCGCCTCAGCTTCCGAAAAGTCGGCATCGACGGTCATGATCGTTCCGCCAGTGAAGACGGTCGTTGTTTCTTGTGAGACTTGCGCGCTGGCGCGCCCAGCAGGAAGGGCGGTCAAGCCCGCGGCCATGATGCTCCCTTTTAGAAAGTCACGGCGGCCAAGGCTCGACCAATCAACTCCCCAATTGCACGACCAACCTTCCGCCGCCTTCACCTTTAGCTCTTGAACACCCTTATTCTCCTTCAAGAACTCACCGAAGTAGCCGCTGCAACATGCGCAGCCGTAAACATGGCGTTCCATTCGACTACTCCGTGAAAGCTTCGTTCGTGATTATCACGGTAATGCGCAACTCCACTGCGTCCAGGAGCCTAGGGAGACGCTTCTATTGGGACCTACCCACGAGCCTCAACGCATAAGCAGACACGGTCCGCCTAATGCTTATCGAATTAATCATGGCCTTACTTTTGGCGGGAGAAGGATGACGATGGATTGTTTGATCGAGGGAGTCCATAACGTCCTCAACTAAGACCACTGAAATCGCTTCAAGTTAAGGGATTAATGGTGCCCAGAAGAGGACTCGAACCTCCACGTCCATACGGACACCAGCACCTGAAGCTGGCGCGTCTACCAATTCCGCCATCTGGGCACGGGTTTGGTGGACCGGCGTGTAGGGTGAGCAACGGTCGGAGTCAACGCAGATTGCGAGGGCCTTCGTCTCCGCCAGGCGCATTTTTGAACAAAGAAGGCGGGGTTGCGGGCGACCGCCGCTGGCCTAGCTCCTGAAGTCCGAAGAAGGAGGTGAGCATGGCCAAATTGTTAACCATCATAGGTGGGTCAGGCTTCGTTGGTCGTGCGATCACTGAGCAAGCTTTGAAAGCAGGATGGAATGTTCGGATCGCGGCGCGGTCGGCCGGCAAGTCACCATTGCAAGGTGCTGAGCAGGTAACGTGCGATATTCGTTCTGACAGTGACGTCCAACGAGCGCTCGATGGTGCCGATGCGGTTGTAAACTGCGTCGGTATTCTCGCGCCTGGCCCTGGTGGTAGTTTTGATGACCTGCAAGCGGAAGGGGCAACGCGTGTGGCTCGCCTGGCCGCCTCTGTGGGTGTCGCTCACATGGTGCAGATATCGTCCATCGGGGCAGATACGGCCTCTCCATCAAGCTATTCTCGGACTAAGGCCATAGGCGAGGCAGGCGTCCTTAAGCACATGCCGGGGGCGATGATCCTGCGTCCCTCAATAGTCTTTGGTCCAGAGGACAGCTTCTTTAACCGTTTTGCCGATCTTTCAAAGTTGTCACCTTTTGTGCCTGTTGTAGGAGCTGAGACCCGTTTTCAGCCGGTCTTTGTCGGGGATGTGGCTGCTGCGGTAGTTGTGGGTCTGTCAGAGAAGAAGAGCGGCATTTACGAGCTTGGCGGGCCCGAAACGGAGAGCTTTTCACAGCTTATGCAACGCATGTTGAGGCAGCTTGGTCGAAAGCGCCTGGTGCTCCCTTTGCCGGCGTCTGTGGGTGCGCTGATGGGTATTGGATTTGAAACCTTGAGCAAGCTCTCAGGCGGCAAGATAGAGCCGCAGATAACGCGCGATCAGGTTAAGAACCTTGGAAAAGACAATGTCGTGTCGAGCAATTACCCCGGCCTGTCCGAACTCAGGATAACCCCTACGCCCATGGCTGACATTCTACCGAGCTATCTCAAGTGATCACGCCAGTATAACCTAACCATAGCAGAGCTATGCCTAGGAAAACTCGGTAGACCACGTAGGGCGTGAAGCTCACTGACCGGAGCAGTCGCATCATGAGTGCCAGTGCCGCCAGGGCCGCAAGAAAGCTAAAAGCGGCTACTATGGCAGCATCCCGAACCGGAACCTCGCCCGCTGCTAGATCAAGGCTCGACAGCACACCAGATGCGATGATCACAGGAATGGACATCAACATGGCGAAGCGGGCGCCATCGGTGCGTGTGTAGCCGTGGATGAGGGCACCCGTGATCGTGATCCCAGACCGCGAAGTGCCAGGAATAAGCGCTAAAACCTGCCAAAGACCGAGGCGTGCTGCGTCCTTGAGACTCAGGTTCTTATTCGTTTTTTTCTGCGCCGCCCGTTGATCGGCCCAATATAGCAAAATACCAAAGGCAAGCATCGTCCACCCGATCACGGTCACGGAGCGCGTGGCATCCGCTAGCCCCGTGAATTTGAGAATGAGACCCACGATGATCACTGGGACGCACGATATAAGCAGGCATAGAGCGAGCCAGGCGCCCTGGGTATCGACCTTGCCGCGCACGAGGCGCGAACCGCCTTCGAGCGCCTGTTTCACGTCGCTCCAAAAGTAAATCACAACGGCGAAGAGTGTCCCTACATGTGCGGCTATGTCGATCACTTGGCCCTGGTCATCGAGCCCAGTGAGGAGCGGCAAAAGCACGAGATGACCCGAGGAGGAAATAGGTAGAAACTCGGTTACCCCTTGGATCAACGCCACAAGGATCAAATGGAAAAGTGGCATTGGCGGCCCTTTGCGTTCGGGGCGTTAACTATCGAGGCTCGTCCGTGGCGGGAAGCTTAAAAGAGGGGTCACAACCTGTACACAAGCCGTACAGAACCCATACCCAGGCGATTTGGCCTCTAAGACGCGCTTACAAAGGTTAAAGGGCTCTCTCGCTGCGGCGCTGGGCCGCGGGTTGCCAGGGACTTTAGGATAGGGTTTGTGGGGGTAACCCAGCCTGCACTGAGAGACCCCATGCGCCTCGCCGGAATTTTCGCCCTGACCCTTGCCATGCCAAATGCCCCTGCTTTTGCCCAGGAGGATGTGTTTTCACTGCCGGACGGGTGCGAGGCTTTTGTTACGGTTCAGTACAAACTCTGCACCGTGTCGCATCACTATACCTGTGAGGCCGATCCCGAAGGGGTACAGCACCGGGTGGATATTGACGATGAGGGCCCGTATTTCATCGGCACGATCGATGAAGAGACGCAGTGGCTTGAAAGCGTTGATATAAGGCTGGGTATTGTAGATAAGTTGGACGCCAACCCAGTCGATCCGGCAAGCTTTACCGAGTTGACCCGCAACGGACGTGATGACTTTGATTTCTCAACGACCTCTGAGTTTGGCGAGACAGTATTCTATCGAGGGCGGGACAGACTCACAGGCGAAACCGTTGTTATCGATGATGTGCCGTTGCTGCGCACAGAGACTTTCGCCCGAGCAACTCGCCCCGATGGCAGCCTCGTATGGGAGAGCCAGGGAAACGAATACATCCACCTTGATTGGCGGTTGTTCTTAGCCGGACAGACCATAACGCGAACGCCAGGGCGCAGTCTGGAGGACGATGACGCGCCAGTGGAATTTCAATTTCCGGGCGAGGATGGGTTCTTATCTGCGTCGCCCGACTTTAACTGCAACGCTCTGCTGCTCTAGTCTTGTTTAGTGGCGAAAATCTACTTGGCGGCCAATGCCACAAGTGTTGCCCTGCGGACAAAGCGCCGCGATACGCACAAAGACGACGTTGGCACCAGTAATGAAAGCCCAGAACGGGCGCTTATTCGCCGTTTGTAGTGATGCGCTACTTCACATCAACGGAAGCAGTATTCAACTCGGCAAGCTTTATGGCTGCTAAGGTCCAGCGAAGAAGGGATAAGGCGTGTCAGCCCGATTGCAGTCTCGCCTACCCACCTTCGCCGTTGCAAACTAATGCTGAGAGGAACGCCCGGCTCAGTTGTTTAGACAAGCTCATCAGTTGCTAAAGCGCGCGCCTCGAACGCGCGCAGGTTCCGCCTCGCAATGGTGTAGTCCTCTCGACCAGACATCGTTGCGAGCTCGGGGAAGAGCTCTGTCACTTCGTTGAACTGATCGCGCGTCATAGCTGCCATGGCTTGGTCTCCAGGGCAGAAGCTTTCTGTCCAGGCACCGTCGGCCATTACGATCTGATGGCGGTCGAACATGATGTGGATATAGCTCACCGACGTCGCGCCAGCCGTCGTGATACCGCTACGATGCGTCAGGTGTTTGGCCGCCACGAGCACCTCAGTTTCACCAAAAAGCAGTTCGACGGAGGCGCCCATTTGCAACATCCGATGGTTGGGGCTGACCCACATGTCGCGGGCGGGAAGGTCCTTTCCGAGTGAGCCTTTGCGGATCAGGATCGGTTGCAACTTGGGGGCGTTTGTCAGGGCTGCCGCGCCCAGGTCTCGCCTCCCGGTCCAGCAAATCTCTTGAAACCCATCATCGCGGGTCAGGACACGGTCGCCGACGCGGAGCGTCTCCACCGGCTTTTCTCCGTCGCGCGTTACAATGCGCGTCCCGGGTGTAAAGCAGATAATGCTTTCAATCTCGGTGAAGTTGAGGCTGTCGACGGGATTGCCGGTGGCCGCGTCCAAAAACTCGACCGTGCCGCTTCTCGAATTCCCATCAGGGTCGTTCGATATCCCGGTGAGGCGGAATGGCCCCAGCCCGGATAGATCGAGCGTGTCATCGTCCTCTCCCATGCTCGCACCGTCGCCGCCGTCGATACGGTCACCGAAAAACTCCTCGCGAGCATTCGCTCTGAATGTATCGGCGTCGTCGCCACCGATGAGCGTGTCCGCGTCTGGCCCGCCCAACAATAGGTCATCGCCCGCGAGCCCGGAGAGGACATTGGCTGTTTCATCACCGATGAGCACGTCGCCCAGGGCAGAACCGGTCACATTCTCAAAGTTCTCGAATGTGTCGCCACCGTCATCGCCAAAAATGCCGCCCGCGCCTGTATCGAGGTTGATCACGACGGGACCGCTCGAACTTTCGTAGCTCAGCGTGTCATTGCCTTCGCCCCCGTCGAGGCTGTCGGCCCCTTCGCCACCCTCGATCAGGTCGTCTTCAGTGCCACCCTCGATGGTGTCATTACCGGCGCCCCCGCGGATCGTGTCCGCGCCGCCATTGCCAAGGATGCTGTCGTTGCCGGAGGTGATCTCGTCACCATCCACATCGGTGTAGCCCAGCTCCATGGCCTCACCGGTATCGAGCCCGTCGACGACGCCGTCCGGAGTAGTAACCACGGTGAAAAAGATGGTCTCGAAGTTCTCAAAGGAGATGTCACCGACCTGACCGCCTTCATCGCCGCCGGTAATCTGGTAGTCGCCTGCAACGCCAAGACCTGCCGAGCCGGAAAGTAAACCAGAGAGCTGGACAGCCTCGTTTAACCCAAAACTTGTGACATTGCCGTCGGTGTCGGTGAAGGTCCCAAAAGCTGTGTCATCGAGCCCACTAATCGCCGTGGGCAGGGCCGAGCTTGCGACGTCGGTCGCAAAGTCGATGACATCAGCCTCTGAGACATCCTCTCCAGCAATAAACTTTTCAACGCTGATAAAGCGGTCTTGGCCTTCGAGCGTTCCTTGCTTGAAATTCGTCCCGTTGCCCGTCCCTCCGACGAGGACACTCAGTGTTGTCACCCCGGTCCCGTCGAAAGTGTCGGTGTCGCCGCCGCCGTCGATGGTGTCATTGCCATCTGAGGCTTCGATTGTGTCGTCGCCCTCGTTCCCCCGGATGAGGTCACGGACGCCGGCGCCGCCGTCGAGGACATCATTACCCATGCCGCCAAAGAGTTGGTCCGTGCCTGCGCCGCCGCGAAGAGTGTCATTCCCTTCATCGGCGCGAATGATGTCGTTGCCGCCATTGCCAAGGATGCTGTCGTTGCCGGAGGTGATTTCGTCCCCTTGCGCGTCGGCAAAGCCCAGCTCCATCAGCTGGCCGTTATCCGTGCCGTCCACGACACCATCCGCGGCAGAAACAACCGTGAAGGTGATGTTTTCGAAGTTCTCGAAGGCGATGTTGCCGACCTGACCGTCCTCGTCGCCGCTCAGAATTTCATAGGTCCCGATCGGGCCAACGGCGGGTAGCGTCGTCCCGCTCGGGACCGTGCCGTTCAGGATGTCCGAGAGCAGATACCCGCCGGGCAGCCCGAACTCGGCCATGTTTCCATCCGGGTCGATAAATCCGCCCACGGCAGTGTCATCGAGCCCTTGGATGGCCGTTGAAACCTCCGTCGCGAGGACATCGGTGGTCAGGAAAATCGCGTCGCTTTCCGCCACGGCCTCTCCCGCGACGATCGTTTCGATGCTGGAGAAGCTGTCGGAAGCGTTGGGATCCGCGTCAAAGAACTTGGTGGAAAACCCTGCGCCGGTATCGTCGACGTCCACGACTAACGTGTCCACGAAGAAGGCATCGTAGGTGTCGCTGTCCTCACCTCCATCGATTGTCGCCGAGCCCGTGAAGACGCCGAAAACATCGTCGCCGTCGCCGCCGGAGAGGTTATCCTCGCCCGCCCCCGAGGCGATGACATCATTGATGGCCGAGCCGATGATCGTCTCATTGTCGGCATCGCCCAGGATGAACACGCGGTCACCGGACTGATCGAAGCCGGTGAAGGTGATGCCCGACAGGTCGAGGCTTGTTTCCGTGTCCATCAAGATGTTGAGCTGACGGTCAAAGCCGTCGTGCTCGCTGGTGAAAACGGTGGTGAAATTCGGAGTGACCTGCTCGGCCAGCAGCTCAAGGGAGAAGTCCGAGTCTGCCCCTTCGTCGATGACCAACGTCTCAACAGATGTGATCGACAAACTTGTCAGGTCCAAAGAGGTCTGATCCACACTGACGCGGAGCTGGTCCTCGCCTTCTTCGCCGTCCACCGAGACGGCCTCGGCCCAGTTGCTGGCCTCGGTCAGGAAGGCATCTAGCCCCGCGCCGCCGATGAGAGTGTCGGCCCCTCCGTTGCCGTTGATCGCGTCCGCGCCGCCGCGCCCGTCGAGCATATTGGCCCCATCGTCACCGACGATCTGATCGGTAAAGCCGCTGCCGATGACGTTCTCGAAGCCTTCGACGTCATCTGTACCTTGACCGGCCACTTGCACGCGCCCGATATCAAGCTGCACAGTGTTCACAACATCTGCAAAGCGCTCGAGCGACAGCGTGTCGTCGCCTTCGCCCCCGATCAGACTGTCATCGCCGGCCCCGACATAGACGAGGTCGGCACCTTCGCCCGCGTCGATCGTGTCGTCGCCTGCATCACCGTCAATGGTGTCGCCGCCGTCATTGCCCAGAATGCTGTCGTCACCGGTTGTGATCATGTCACCATCGGCATCGGTATAGCCGAGCTCCATGGTTTCCCCGGTATCGAGGCCGCTCACGATACCGTCTGCGGCAACCGTGAATAGGATCGTTTCGAAGTTTTCAAAGCTGATTGCGCCGATCTGGCCGCTCTCATCACCACCGGTGATCTCAAAGTCGCCGATCGGGCCAATCGCGGGGGCCGATCCACCGGGTGAGGTGCCCTCAAGGATATTGCTTAGCTGATAAGTCTCGGACGGGCCGAAAGCGGTAGCCGTGCTGCTGCCTTCCGGTGTGAAGGTGCCGAATGCATTGTCATCAAGCCCCTGGATCGCGGTCGGAACGTCGCCCGAGAGGACATCTGTCGTCAGAATGATGCGGTCCGTCTCGCTTGCATCTTCCCCGGCAATGAACGTTTCGACACCCGTAACCGTGTCATTGCCGCCGCCGCCGCCCACGAAGGTTTTGACAAGACCGCCGCTGCCTTCATCATTTGCCGCAAGCCGCATTCCCGCCAGGGCGGACCCATTGTAGGTGTCGTCGCCTTCGCCGCCCGCGACGGCGTCGCCCCCGAGAGACCCGACGATCGTGTCGTCATTCGCGCCGCCATCAATGTCGTCATTGCCCGCGCCACCGTCGAGCAGGTCGTCATCAGTGCCGCCTTCCAGCGTGTCGTTCTGTTCACCCCCCTCCAGCGTGTCGTCGCCCTGGCCGCCGACAAGGCTGTCACGCCCGCCATTGCCCGCAATCGCGTCATTGATGAAGGTGCCGGTTATCGTTTCCCCATCTTCGTCCCCAGTGACGCGGACAAAGTCGTTTGAAGTGAAGTTGCCCGCGCCAAACCTGTTTAGGTTCAGCGTATCGAGGTCCGTCATGGTGATGTCGACGACTTCACTATTTCCGTTCGAGTTCGCGCTGCGGTCGAAGAAGAAACTGCTGAAACCGGTAAGATCGGTGTCGAGAAAGAACACGGTGACATCGTTCGCGCCAGCATCAATGTCGAGCACCTCGACATTCGAAATCGACTTCCCGCGCAGATCTGCGGTCACGTTGCTGATAAAGTTGATCTCAAGCGTATCGGTTTCGGAGCCGCCGTTAATCGCGCCGATCCCTTCGGCATCCACAGCCGATAGGCCGAAACGATCTGCGCCCGCATTCCCGTTGAGAATATCCGTGCCGCCGCCGCCAAAGATCGAGTCGCCGCCCTCGCCGCCAGAGATGGTCTCTTCCTCGGAACCACCGAAGATGATGTCACGGTCATCGCCGCCACTCAGGGTATTGGCCCCATCGCCGCCAAAGATCGTGTCGACCCCATCGCCGCCGAGAATGCTGTCAGCGCCAGCGCCGCCGTAAATCCGGTCATCGCCGCCGCCACCATCGATATCGTCGTCGGGGGTGGTGCCATCCGTGTCGGCACCGCTCTCATTGAGGCCGCCCATGAGCCCGCCATCGGCCTCTGTTCCGCCAAAGATGACCTCATCGGCGTCGGTGCCGATGATCGAGCCGTCATCCGCGTCATCGCTATCGTCGAAGATAACGGTCTGCGTGAAGCTGAGCGGGCCGATGCCCACATCCTGGGCGGCCGTACCTTGGGTGAGGTTGGGGCCAGCAGTAAAGATGATGTCGACGCGGCCGATATTGCCCTCGATCTCGACGGTCACATTGCCCGTTGCCTCATTGGCATCGCTCTCAGTCAGTCCGAGCGCCGTGTCACCACTTACCTGTGTACTTGCGCCGCCATCGGGCGTCAGCGTGATGGCGCTGGCGTCTAAGGCCGAGCCATTGACGTCGTAGGCGATGATCTGAACCTGGTCTTCCCAGAGGGATCGGTCCACATCCAACAAATCAAAGGTCAGATCCGCGACCCCTTTTTGAAGCGGGAAGCCGGTCTCATCGAAGGTAATCGTCTGAATTATACCCTGGCCGGGCTGATCCGCGTCGATTGCCAGCCGCAGGTGCCCTTGGGTCGAGGCTCCCAACTCGGCGCTGCTCACACTGACCGACTGGGTCGCGGGCGCGCCGCCCGGGGCGTCAGAGGTCGAGAAAGTGACGTCTAGCGACCCAAGGCTAGCATTCGAAGGTGCGTCGCCAGCCGCAAAGACACTGTCCCAATCAAATGTCCGACTTGCCATGTCTACCCCCTAGACCTTCAGCTTGGCTGTCTATCCCAAGCCAGCGCCCCAACACGCATTGCATGGAGGTCTAAACGCAGCCCGTCTGTGCTTCCGTCGACACGAAACTTACAAACTGATCTCACCGGAGATTTTCGTGTGATCGGAACGCGACTCGCTGCGCTATGCCCATCAGCGACAGACCCCGTTGAACCTTAACAAAGAGATCCACGAGGGGAAGAGTGCGCATCCCCAACGCTGCAAAGCGTGCAAACATTTGTTCTGGGAATTGCAACAATCATCACGGATTGGCCTCATTGGCGTGGCATCGTGCTAGTGCGGCGGGCAAAGGCGAAAGCCAACGGCACTTTTTTATCAACGCAGCCTCACTGTGGGTCCGAAAAACAGCCTGCAACGCGCACGCGGCCTTATTTTGACGTCGCGATTCGCTCGCTAGGTTGCAGATTGCCCAAACCGTTTTGTGTCGGCAGTCCGCCGTTGCTTTGCATCCTGCAACGGGCGATCCGCTTCCTTAGCTTTGAGCAATATCTGGCATTTCCAATCACTTCCCTTCAGCGATGGCCGTGACCAAGAATGCCAGGTCCGAAGACCTGCCGTTGGATGAACAGGGTCTTAGGTCGTCGCTGGTCCTGTTCGAACACTGCATCCTTCCGTTTATCCATTCATCCGAATGCTGCGGCGCAGCCCGGCAAAACGGTCATCGAATTGGTCCCGAAGCGCACGGCGCTTTCCGCCGTGGAGCACTCATTGGAGTTGCGGAGCGCTCAAAGCGTACCTTCTGAGCTCGATCTCCGACGTCAGCTCTCTACCGCAAACCAGACGCCTCGCCTCGGCTAGCTTTATGGACCTAGTCTCGCCCCCAATATGGCGGCCATGCGTGCGATGGCGGCGATTTGGGGGGCGTTTTGGCTGAGATAGTCGTCGCCCGCATACCCCCACCAATCCCAGCAGCCGTTGGGGTTGCCGCCGAACCAGTTCCACCAAGAGGACGGTATCTTCAGGGCTTGGGGGTAGAGGACGACGATGTCGTTTGCCTCCGCCCAGCGGTTGTAGCCGGTGAGGCGGGCATAGTCCTCTCCGATCACTTCGCGGCCCTGCTTGCAGCCGTGGAGCGCGATGTGGAGCTTGCAGGGGGCACCGCCTGCGCAGCTTTCGGGTATGTAGACAAAGCCTGTCTCGTCCATGCCTTGGGCACCGTTAAGGTAGAGCGATTGGTCGAAGGTGACGAAGCTGGCCTCGCGGGGCTCGGAGGCGTCTGAGAGGCCTGGATAGAGCTGGTTGAGGATGTCGCCCGCCTGATCGAAGTCACAATCGATGAGGAAGTCGGGGTCAGTTGTGCTACAGCTTAGATCTCCGCGTTCCGTGACAAAGCCGTGGCCTGCGTCGATGTTGGTCTCGTAGATGATTTGCTCGCCGGGAACGCCCAGGAGTTCGTAGGTTTCGGAAAGCGCGTTCATGGAGGCGCGGTCGACCGTGTCGTCGGACATCCCGTGAAAGAGGTAAAGCCTATGACCAGCGAGGTTAGTAGGGTTGTCGATGGCGCCCTCGGCGGACAGGGCGAGGATGTCTTCGATCGCGTCCCCGGCGTCCGCCTCGCCAAGGAAGGCATTCATGCAGACGCGAACAGCGCGATAGACATTACCGTCAGCGCATCCGTAGGGGCCTCCTGCGACGATCCCTGCACCCGAGATTGCCCCGGAAAAGGCGACCTGAAGCTGCACCGCCATGAAGGCACCGCTGGAAAGCCCGGAGACCGTTGTCTCGCCCAGAGTGAGATTAAGAGCGGGCAGTGGATCGGCCTGACTTAGGCTGGGCGCGAGGCCGAACGCGGCGACGAGCGGCAATGCGCGAAGCATGGCGAAAGTCCTTCTTTGCTAAAAATGCATTTGGGTCGATTAAATGTGATTAGATTACCGCATTGCCCCCAATGTGGGAATGGCGCTGAGGCTATCTCGACATTGAGTGGCGGCCTGTGGCGTGCCATGTCGCATCCATGGCGCGCAAAGCAGCAAAGAAGAAAACCGTAAAGCTGAAACGGCGGTTGCCGTTTTGGCGGCAGCTAAGGCGCAGGGTTTTTCGTTCTCTATTTGTGGTACTGGTGCTCATCCTTGGCATCATTGCGGCCGGTGCCGTGATCAACCCGCCGACAACCCCCTACATCGTCCAGGAAAGCAGGCGGCTCGGCGGGGTGGACCGGTACTGGGTCCCGATGGGGGAAATCGCCCCGATCATGGCTCGGGCGGCAGTGGCGGCGGAGGATGCCAATTACTGCCTCCACTGGGGGCTCGACACGATGGCGATCCGCGACGCGCTTGAAGAGGGCGCTGTGCGGGGGGGCTCAACGATCAGCCAGCAGGTGGTGAAGAACGTGTTCCTTTGGCACGGGCGCTCCTATTCGCGCAAAGCGCTCGAGGCCCTGATTACGCCGTACGTGGAGATGACCTGGTCGAAGCGGCGCATTCTTGAGGTCTATCTGAACGTGGCGGAGTTCGATGAAGGCGTCTTTGGCGTCGAGGCCGCGGCGCGGCACTACTTTGGCGTGGGTCCTGATGCGCTGACCCGCGATCAGGCGGCACGGCTGGCGGCGATCCTACCCAACCCCAAGGGGCGCTCAGCTTCCCGCCCATCGGATTTTGTGCAGCGCCGCGCTCGGCAAATCCTCGCTGGAGCAGACACAATTGCCGCCGACGGGCGCTCGAACTGCTTTGAAGCCTGAGTGCAGAAACTTGATCTGCGCAGGCGGCTCAGGCATGGGGTGCCGTACAAAGTTTACAGGCTTTTCATGAATACGCTCTATCACACGCCGCTTTCCCCGTTTTGCCGCAAAGTGCGGTTGTCGCTTGCCGAGAAGAAGATCGAGGTCGAGCTGGTGGAAGAACGCTACTGGGAGCGGGAGCCGGATTTCATGCGTCGCAATCCGGCGGGCAAAGTCCCGGTGCTCAAAGTCGGTGGGCTGACCATGTCAGAGAGCGCGGCAATTTGTGAGTATCTGGAGGAGGCGTACCCCGCGCCGGCGCTCCTGCCGCAGTCGAAAGAGGCGCGTGTGGAAGTGCGCCGGCTCGTGGCGTGGTTTGACGACAAGTTTCACCAGGAGGTGACCTCAAAGCTCCTCTATGAGCGAGTGAACAAGAAAATCATGGGTCAGGGCTATCCGGATTCTACTAATGTCAAAGCTGGGGCCAAGGCGATCAAATATCACTTGGACTATATGACATGGCTCCTCGACCATCGCCGCTGGCTCGCTGGAGATGTGATGACACTGGCTGATTTCGCGGCGGCTGCGCATTTGTCGTCTTTAGACTATATCTCGGATGTCGACTGGAACCGATCAGAGGGAGTGAAGGATTGGTACGCCAAGATCAAATCGCGCCCGGCGTTCCGGTCTATCCTGGCAGATGTCGTGCCTGGCTTCCCGCCGCCACGGCACTACGCAGACCTTGACTTTTGACCTCCCAGATCTTCGGACCCGGCTCATGGCCGAGGCCGAAGAGGTGGGCTTTACCGCTTGTCGGGTGACGACGCCTGACGCCATTGACCACGTGCCTTCGCGGCTTGGGGAATGGCTGGAAAAAGGGCGGCACGGGTCCATGCAATGGATGGAGGACCGGTCGCACTGGCGGGGGGACCCACGGGTGCTTTGGCCCGAATGTCGGTCTGTGATCATGCTGGCGGAGAGCTACACGCCGGAGAGCGATCCGTTAGAAGGATTGGCGCAGCCAGAGGCGGGCAACATCAGCGTCTATTCTCGCGGGAAGGACTACCACGACGTCGTCAAGAAGCGGCTTAAGCGGCTCGCGCGCTGGCTCGTGGCCGAGAGCGGCGAGGAGGTGAAGGTTTTCGTCGACACCGCGCCGGTGGCGGAGAAGCCCCTGGCGGAGGCTGCTGGGCTCGGATGGCAGGGGAAGCACACGAACCTTGTGGGCCGTGAGCTAGGGAACTGGATGTTCCTTGGATCGATCTTCACGACTGCCGAGTTAGACCCTGATCCCGCGGAAAAGGACCATTGTGGCAAGTGCACGCGATGCCTTGATGCCTGCCCAACGGATGCGTTTCCGGCCCCCTACCAGCTCGATGCGCGCAAGTGCATTTCCTATCTCACGATCGAGCATAAGGGGCCGGTGGATGAGGCGCTCAGACCCAAGCTCGGCAATCGTATCTATGGCTGTGACGACTGCCTGGCCGCGTGCCCTTGGAACAAGTTTGCCCAGGCGTCGGCCGACATGCGCTACGCGGCGCGGGACGAGGCACTCTTTCCCGACCTTGCAGATCTCGCTGCGCTCGATGATGCCGCTTTCCGCACGCGCTTTTCTGGGTCTCCGATCAAGCGGATCGGGCGAGACCGCTTTGTCCGCAACGTGCTTTATGCTATCGGCAATAGCCGCTCTGCGAGGCTGAAAACCGCGGCACAAAAGCTCCTGCGTGACCCGAGCCCGGTGGTAGCGGATGCAGCTCAATGGGCGGTGCGGCAGTACTAAGCATCGCACGAGCTTGAGTTGGCGGAGGCTTCCATAACAGCCCCCCGCGTTTTGATGTCCTGGCATGCGGTGATGCCGGTCTTTTCGCCGGTGGCATCAGGTGTGCATGAGCATGCCGAATATTGCAGCCCGTAAACACGAAAGCGACGCGATCCACGGAGAAAAAAGCTTTCTGCGCAACCTCGATGTGTTGGCCGAGATGCATGATCTGATTGCACGTAAGGACCGGAAGAAGCTTGAATGGGCAACGTGCTCCGGCGGTATAGTCCGCGCATGGTCTTAGCGGATCGGCGATGTGTACAGGAAGGCGATAACGCCGTTTGTGCGATTCATCGTACGGGCCTCAAACTGACCGTGGGCAATTACATAGAAGAGGCGGCGGTCATGTTTGAAACTGAGCTTAACGCAACTGTAGCTAGGTAAGCGGAGCCACGCCGTTTGCACTTCTACAGGTGGCGTTTCACTCCCGGTGGGAAGTATTGAGACGTCTCCAGCAGGGGCCTCTGAGGATCAATGTACCGCGAAGTGCGAGAATTCCATCTCGCTTTCTTGTACCGGATTGAGGGCCGCCGAGCGGCACTATTGGCGCACTCACCATGCTAAAGAGCCGCAGCTCTACTGCGTCGGGACCGCGAATGTCAGGTTCGCCCACATCGAGTGCCAAGCCGCAGTCTCTTTGCGTTCTTCGAGGACAACCGCGTCGACCATGTAGTCGTAGCCGCGCTTTACTTCGATTACCGAAACGCCGTCCGCGTCGGTGCGCGTGAGCGCGACCGTGACGGTGCCATCGGGCGCGCGGGCATAGGTTTCGACCTGGGCATCGGCGCGGGGCGCGCCATAGAGCGTTACGCGCACGGGGAAGCCGCCCGAGAGGTCGTCGGTATAGGGGTTTGCGAGCGCTATGATCTCGGTATCGAGGCCGACCTCAGCGTCAGCACCATCCCCGTTGCCGACGGCAATGAGCGACTTTGCATAGCGGCGGTAGGTTTCCACAAAGCCCTCTTCTGGGAGGCCACGTGCAGCGTGTCGCTCGAGTGCGCCGTCGAAGTCTTTATGCTCCACAAAGTTCACGAATTTCTGCCAGTCACGGTAAGTTAGCCGGCTGTCTGTGGTTTCATAGACGACCACCGCGAGACCCTCGTCAGGCATCGCCCGGTTGAGGACCGGGCGGTCCCCAAGCGTCGCCTCGGGCTCGACCCGGTCACCGCCCAAGAGCACAAAAAACTGCTCCGTTGAGCGGGAAAAGAAGGAGGAGGCATTTCCCTTGAAGCTCTCTCCCACCCTGATATTTGCCCTGACAGGCTCCTCGGTCGCCACTTTATAGGCCTCCGGCGAGATCCAGAACTCATGGCCGAGCGCGGGGCTCGCAAGCGTCGCTGCAGCGGCAAGAAGGGTGAGAAAGCGCATGGTAACTCCGAAAGCTGCATCGTTAAGGGCCATGCGAGCGGTGACGATGTCAATGCTTTGCCTGCTCACCATCCTGTGGGGCGGGCAGTTGCGCTCCCATGAAACGATCCCGGCCATCGCGAATGTGTCGGTCGGGCCAGAGCTCTTTGAGGCGGAGATTCTGCTGAATGCAGAGGCGCTTTTGGCGGGCGTCGATCTGAGCACTTATTCCGACACCAATGATGCGCCGGAGGCGGAGGCCTATGACGCGCTGCGCGCGTTGCCACCTGCCGAGCTGGGCGGGGTATTTGAGACCGCCTGGCCGGAGCTGTCTGCTGGTTTCATGCTCGAAGGGGCGGGAGCACTTAGCCTTAATGGCGTCCAGGTGAGCGTGCCGCAGAGCGAGGAACTCGCGCGGGAGACGCTGATCGCAGTCTCCGCCCCGATGGAGCCAGGTAGCGAGGGGGTCCAGTTCGGATGGGCGGCGGAGAACGGTGTCCTCATCGTGCGGCAGTCGCGTGGCGGACAGGTCTATGCGGCGCTGGTTGAGAATGGCCAGCTCTCCGAGCTGCTCCCGGCCGATGGCGTCGTGGAGGAGACGGCGGGCGAGGCCTTTTGGCGCTTCCTCGTGGCAGGGTTCGAGCACATCATTCCGCTCGGGGTCGATCACATCCTCTTTGTGCTCGGGCTCTTTTTCTTCGCTTTGAAATGGTCGCCGATCCTATGGCAGGTTACGGCGTTCACGGTCGCCCATACGGTTACGCTGGCACTTGCCACGCTTGGGGTGATCAACATCCCCGATGAGTGGATGTGGCTCGTGGAAGCCTTCATCGCGCTGTCGATTACCTGGGTCGCGGTTGAGAACATCCTGCAGCCAAAACTTGGCTGGGTACGCCCCGCGGTCGTGTTCGCCTTTGGGCTGCTCCATGGACTCGGTTTCGCCAGTGTGCTGAGCGATTTCGGGCTGTCGCAGGGCCAGTTTGTGGTGTCGCTCATCGCCTTCAACATCGGCGTTGAGATTGGTCAGCTAGCGGTGATCCTGGGCGCGTTTCTCCTTATCCTGCTGGGGGTTTGGGCGGCGCGGATCGCGCGGCTCGACGACCCAGAGGAGGCCATGGTGCGCGATTTGCCAGAGATGTACCGGGCGAACGCCATCGTGGGCTCGATCATCATCGGGGTGATTGGGGCCTATTGGTTTATCGAGCGAGCGTTTCTGTGATGGGTGAGGGTGCGCGGGCCCGCCCGCCCACCCTCCCTCGCCGCGGGCGCTTGTCGCTGCGCGACGGGGATCGGACGCGCCCATGCTAAGGGGCGCGGCCTTTGGTGCGACGTTGATCACCGGTGCGATGCTCGCCTTTACGGTGATGTCGGGCTTCATCAAGGCAGTGGAGGTCCCGGCCGGGCAGGCGGTGTTCTTTCGCTCCTTCTTTGCGCTGCCGGTGATCTTTGCGTGGCTCTGGCGGACGGGACATCTGCATGACGGGCTCAAAACCGTGCGGTGGGGCCCACATGCTGTGCGGGCGATTGTCGGGTCCACCGCCATGGGGCTCGGCTTTGCAGGCCTCGTCTATCTGCCACTACCGGAAGTGACGGCGATCCGCTTCGTGACGCCGATCATCATGGTGGTGCTGGCGGCCCTCATGCTGGGCGAGCGGTTTCGCTTTGTGCGGCTCGGCGCAGTGCTCATGGGGCTTTTGGGGGTGACGATCATCATCTGGCCTCGCCTGGGGGGAGACCTTGGGGACACCGCGACCTTGGGTGTTGTTCTCACCCTAGGATCTGCCGCGCTGGCGGCTTTGGCGCAGATTTTCGTGAAGGAGATGGCCGGGCGGGAAAGTACGGCCTCGATCGTCTTTTACTTTTCAGTGACCGCCGCCTTTCTCGGGCTATGCACTTTGCCTTTCGGATGGGACTGGCTGTCGCCCTGGCAGGCGGCTCTGCTCGTGGGCGCGGGTCTCGTGGGCGGCGCAGGGCAGATCATGTTGACGGCCGCGTACCGCTTTGCCGATGCCGGGGCTTTGGCGCCTTTCACATACACGGCGATGGTGTGGTCGATCATCGTGGGCTGGCTGTGGTTCGCCGAGGTGCCCACAGTGCCGATGCTCACGGGCGCGACGATTGTGATCGCTGCCGGAGCGCTG
>JBCCYG010000002.1:0-43322 GCA_039190145.1 Pseudomonadota bacterium
AGCGGCGCGACAAACGGCGAGATAGGATAGAAATCATGTTCGGCAGGCTCAAGGACCGGCGGCGGGTGGCAACCCACTACGACAGGTGCGCGACGGTCTTCCTCTCAGCCATCGCTATCGCGGCAACCATCATCCATTGATGATGAGGCCTGACAGCAAGAATTGTGATGCGTCCTATACTCGTTGCGACTTACGGCAGCGTACCCAGCGACAAGGCTCTCAGGGGCACCTCTAGCTTGGGTTCCGGCCCTCAACTGGATATGCAGATTATCATTTGGTCCTCCATGGGTTCCTTGGAAGTTGGAACTGCATCTGAAGTCTATTCCGCAACCAAGAGCCGCTTACGAAGAACCGGATCGATGCGCATCACTTCAACTTCAGGACTCACGGTAAATTATAGAGCTCGGCAAGTTTTATAAGCTTTGACAGCCTTAAGGGTACGCCTAATTAACGGCAAATTGGTAGGTGAGTTGCACAGCGCAGTGCGACTGTATTTCGTGAGTTAGACGCTCAATTCTACTACCAGTGAGGAACGACAAACACTTTCGCTCCTTGAGCGCGCTCCAAAGAGACCTCTGCTTGAAAGAGTGTTTCAAGAAGACCCGGGTCAATCACGTCCTTCCCGCCATCTCGCAGGACGCGACCTGAGTGAAGCGCCACGACCCGGTCGGCAAAGCGAAGCACCTCGTTCATGTCGTGCAACACCATGATGACCCCGAGGCCGCGCTCCGCCTTGAGCTCTTCAATCAGGCGCAGGATGTCGACGCGGTAGCCCAGATCGAGAAATGACGTGGGTTCATCTAGGAGCAGCATCTTTGGGGATTGAAGCAAGACAAGTGCGATCCAGGCCCGTTGGCGTTCGCCGCCAGAGAGGCTGTCGAAGGGGCGCTCAGCAAAGGCGAGAAGATTGACGCGGTCCAGGGCTTGATCGATGTCTCTTGGGTCCGGACGCCTAAAGAGAGGCGATCGGGCAAAGGCGCCGTGCTCGACCAATTGACGGACAGTAATGCCTTCGGGCGCCTGAGGTGATTGGCTGAGATACCCGATCTCTTTGGCGATTTCCTTTCGGGCCAGAACAGAGATCAGGCGACCGTTTAGCAGCACCTCGCCATCGCTCGGCACTTGCAGACCCGCAAGCGCCCGGAGCAGCGTTGATTTCCCGCATCCGTTCGCGCCAATGAGCACCGTGATTTCGCCCGGAGAGAAGCTGAGATTGAGCGACCGCAGCACGGTCTTATTACCATACTCCAAAGAAAGGTTTTGCGCTTCGATCATGGCCGCGTCCTCCGGATTTCACGGCGGATCAGGAAGGCAAAGACCGGGGCCCCGATGAGGCTCGTGACGATTCCGACCGGTATCTCGATGGGCGGCGCGATGATGCGGCCCACGAGATCGCTTGCCACAACCAGGCAGGCCCCAAGTATCGCGGAGCCTATGGCAAGATGACTCAATCGGGTTCCGTAAAGCAATCGCGCCGCATGGGGGACGAGGAGCCCAACGAATCCGACGGGGCCAGCCACCGAGACAGCGCTCGCTGCAAGGCCCGTTGCAGCCGCCAAGAATACAGGCGTAGCCACGCGCGTGGAGACGCCCAGCGCCTGCGCGGTGTGGGCGTCAAATCGCAGACCTGAGAGCCAGGGAAAGGTGGCGGCGATCACGCCGATGCCGGCGATCCCCCACGGAACAGCAGGCCAGAAATTCGCCAAGTCGCGCGCATAGAGAGAGCCTGCGAGCCAAAGGATCGCCAGCTCGGTTCGCGCTTCAGAGAGACTGAGCACCATGACCATGACAATCCCGTTGAGCGCCACGGCAAGCACCGCCCCAAACAGCACGAGACGCAGGGGCGAGAGCCCGTCCCGCCAGGCTAGCCAAACGACCAGGCCCGTTGTCGCGATCCCACCTGCGAGCGCGATAGGCGGCACCAAATGAATGGGCAGGATCGAGGTCGCGGCGGCATGGGCCACGTCCGGTGAAGCAAAAGCCGTCGCGGCCCCCATCGCTGCGACGACCGCGAGCGACGCCCCGCTTGAGATGCCAAAGAGCGTCGGGTCCGCCAGCGGGTTACGCAGCACTGTCTGAAAGATCAGGCCGGAAAGGCCCAGATAGGCGCCGATGAGCGCGGCGCAGGCAGCGCGGGGGACGCGCAGCTCATAGATCGCCAGTGCGATCGGGCTGGGCGCAGCACCAAAAGCCCTGGCGACGTCTGACCAGGATGCGGGAACCGCCCCGAACCTGAGCGACAAAGCTGCCGAAAACACCAAGATCCCAAGGAAAATGGCATGCAAGCTTACCGCGTTAAGCCGCATAGCGCAGACCTCGACGCGCGAGCATGAGAAAGGCGACCCCGCCCAAGATCGTTATGAGAGCCCCCGCTGGCACCCGACCGGCGAAGAGCGTGCGCGTGGCAGCATCGGCCCAACTCACCAAGGCCGCGCCGGTGAGCGCGGTGGTGATGAGCCATTTGACCATAGAGGGTAGGCTTTCGCCCAACCCCAATCGTGCCAGATGCGGGGCGATGAACCCCACGAAAGCCATGGGGCCCGCCACTGCCACGCTCACCGCCGCGAGTAGGACTGAAATCACCCCCGCCGCGATCCGCCAGAGGCCGGCGGACACCCCCATGGCCGCTGCCATCGTGTCGTCAAACTGAAGGAGCTTCAGGATCGGGGCTAAGGCGAGCGTGGCCAGAGCGGCTCCGCTGGCAACCGGCCAAAAAAGCGCGAACTCGGCCCATCCTCGATTGATGAAACCGCCGACCATCCAGAAATAGAGCGTTTGCATGGATGAGCGGGAAACGATCATGACTGCGCTAGTCGCGGCAAGGAAGAAAACAGCGACCGCGATCCCCGCAAGGATCACGCGGAAAGGTTCAAGACCGCTCGAGCCCCGGGCCAAGGCGTAGGTGAGGCTGGCAGCGATCAGCCCACCTGCTACGCCGGCCGCCAGGAGGATCGAGGGCGACACGGTCAGCAGCGTGAGCGTGATGGCGACGCCAAAGGCGGCACCCGCTGTGACACCTGTGAGCCCCGGATCGCCGAGCGGATTGCGGATGATGACCTGGATGATCCCGCCGGAGAGCGCGAGGGCCGCGCCGACGCCTAGAGCACAGAGCGCCCGTGGCAGCCTGAGCTCACGCACCGCGAAAGCGGCATTCGATCCATCATCTGCCCACAGAAACGCCAGTGCCTCTTGTAGCTCTGTTGGGTGGGCCCCTTTGGCGACGCTCAAAAGGGTCGCCGCCAAAGTTGCCACCAGCAGAATGCCGTTGAGGGCCAGAGCCCGAGAGGTCGTCACCGAGCAAATTCGAGCGGCACGGCACGCGCGGCATCTGGCATGGCGGGGGCCTCAAAAACCTCCGGATAAATCAGGTGTGCAGCCTCGCGCAGGATGAGTTCCCGAGCGATCGGTCCCCCGGGTTGAGAATACTGGTAGCCCACCGAATAAATCTCGCCGTTCTGATAGGCTTTGAGCCGCTCATAAGCGGGCTGGAACGCAGCATCGCCGCCATGGGAGACGAACATCAGGATCACATCGGGATCAATTTCGAGGAGGTCTTCTGCCTCGAGAATGACAAAGGCATTGTCGGCGGTCAGCTCACCTTCCTCGCGGCCGAGGGGGTTTACGACGCCAAGACGGCTCACCAGTTCGGCGGTCATCAGATTGTCTTTGTAGCCGTAAAGCGTGTTTTGAAAGGACCACACAAAGAGCGCCTCGCGCGGCTCCGCAGGGGCGCGGGAGGCCATGTCTTCCATGAGGCTCACGAAGTCGGCGTTCAGCGCTGCGACTTTGTCTTCTTCCCCCAAGGCTGCGCCCAGGGCCGCCATGGAGGCAAGGGAGCTGTCAATGTTGATGGCCTCATAGGTGAGGAAATCGGAGAACTTTTCGATGTCTTCGGCATAAGGCGCATTGTAGCGGGTCATGCCCACGGTGAGGTCAAAGTCAGAGACGGCCATCAGCTCTAGATTGGGCGCGGTGATGTCGCCGAGGTCGACCGCGCCGTCCAGCGCGTCGCCAAGGTACACCGGCATCTCTGCCTCGTAGGTTGTAACCCCGGCTACCGGTCGATCCAGCGCTACAAGAAGGTCTGCCGCCCCCGTCCATAGCGCGGCCACGCGTTCGGGTGCGGTATCGATGGTGACTTCAAGACCGCGTCCATCAAAGACGGTCTTTGGGTAATCTCCAGCGAATGCGGCATCTGCCGCGCAGATCGCCAGAACAGCGAAAGCGAGGTGTTTCATGGGTGCGGTCCTTTCGGGTTTAGGCCACGCGCCAGGCGGCGGCGCGCGACTTGCGGGAGTGCATGCGGGCATAAAGCCCGTCCTGGCTGATGAGCTGGGAATGGGTGCCGCGTTCGGTGATCTGCCCCTTTTCAAGGACGAGGATCTGGTCCGCGGCTTCGATCGTGGAAAGCTTGTGAGCAACCACGATCAGGGTCTTGTCGGCGACGAGTTCGGCTAGCGCGGCCTGGATGGCCCGCTCATTTGTCGGATCAAGGGCAGCGGTCGCTTCATCAAGGAGGATGATCGGGGCGTCTTTGAGGATGGCTCGCGCAATTGCGATGCGCTGGCGCTCGCCGCCGGAAAGCCTCGCGCCTCCCTCGCCGATAGGGGTGTTGTAGCCCTGTTCCAACCCGATGATGAACTCATGCGCGCGGGCGGCCTTGGCGGCGTGTTCCAATCTCTTCTGATCGATGTCCGGTGCGCCCGCTGTGATGTTGTCGCGGATCGTGCCGCTAAAGAGGTGCACATCCTGAAAGACGACGCTGATCAGGTCCGAGAGCTGCTTTGGCGGAATGGCGCGAATGTCGGCCCCACCGATGGTGATTTTGCCCTCGTTGACGTCCCAAAAGCGGGGAAGGAGGTTGAGGATCGTGGATTTCCCCGACCCCGAGGGCCCGACGATGGCGGTCATAGAGCGCGCCGCGCAGGTGACGCTCACATCCTGAAGCACCGGCACGCCGAGATCGTAGGCAAAGGAGACGCCGCTGAACTCGATCGAGGAGCCATTGGGCGTCTCTTCGTTCAGGAGCCGGAGCGGTTTTGCGGCAAGCACGCGCTCAAACCGCTGGAGCGATGAATCGGCAATCCGAATACGCTCGAAAATCCCCGCGAGGCCCGCAAGCGGGACGTAGACCGCAAAGACAAGCATGAGCGCTGTGATGATCGTCGAAGGCTCAATGGCATCGAGCTGGCCGGCCGAAGCGCCGGACAGCGCGGGCACACCCCACATGACGACCGCAACATAGGCAACGAGTGGAAAGGCGAGGAGGAAGACCAGCTCGATTGAGATCGCTCGAAACCGTTCGAGTGCCGCGCCAAAGGTCTCTTGCCCCTTCGCGATCTGATTGAATGCCCGAACGACGCGGATGCCCTGGACATACTCAATCATGACCGATCCCGCCCGGGCCTGAACGTTTTGTCGCTCGATCCCCACGCCCGCAAAGCGCCGCACGAGCCAGATAATGAACGGAACGCCGATCAAAATCGGGGCCACCATTGCTAGGGCAAGGCTCGGTGCCTGCGTGGCGATGAAGAGGATGAGCACCGAGGGCAGTACGATGGCCTGCACGATCTTGGCGAGCGCGTCGGAGAGGAAGCTCTCGATCATCGAGATGTCGGTCGTAATGACCGTCGTCGTGTCACCCTCATGCCGTGACAGATGAAAGCCCATGGGCAGTTGCTGGAGATGAGCGAGGAGGCGTAGCCGTAGGTCGCGACCGACCTGAAAGGATGCGTCCCATGCCCGTTTCACATGAAGATAGCTAAATGCCAGTTGCGCAGCGAGAGAGAGCGCGGCGAGACCCGTGATCTGCCAGGCAAGGCTCATGGTTACCGTGCCGCCGTCGACGAGGTGCGTTGCCAGCAGGACGGCCGCGTAGAACGCGATGCCCATGGCGGCAGCCTGGAGAGCGCGAAAAAGGATCGCCGTGGTCAGCTCCACCCGTTTCGGGCCGGCGAGTTGCCAGAGCCGCCGGATGCTTTCGAGCTCGGAATTAAGAGGGGCCTCATTCTGCATGGGCGCTGCTCCTCAAGCCAAGACCTCGCGCCGCCGTGTGATCTGCCCATAGCTCAGCGTATGCGCCCTTCTTTGCAAGGAGCGCGCTATGGGTGCCGGTCTCCTGAACTTTGCCGTGATCGATGACGATGATCTGATCGGCCCCGGCGATGGTGTGCAGCCGGTGGGCGATGACGACGACCGTCTTGCCGCGGGTGAGAACGCCGAGCGCTTGCTGGATCTCGTACTCGCTATCGGGGTCGGTAAAGGCCGTGGCTTCGTCCAGAACGATAATCGGCGCGTCCTTGAGGATTGCCCGCGCCAGGGCGATCCGCTGCCGCTCCCCACCGGAAAGAAGCTGACTTCCGGGCCCGATGATGGTCTCATATCCTTGTGGAAGCTGCGCGATGAAATCATCTGCCTGCGCCGCGCGACCTGCCGCTTCCACCTCTGCGTCGGTGGCGTCGGGATTGCCGTAACGGATGTTCTCGGCAACGGTCGCCGTAAAGAGAAACGGGTCCTGAAACACAAAGCTCACCGCGTCCATGAGCTGATCGAGCCCCATGTCGCGCGTGTCGTGCCCGCCCAAGGTGATGCGACCTTCGGTGACGTCAAAAAGGCGGGGGATGAGCGTGGCGATGGTGCTCTTGCCCGCGCCGGACGGGCCGACAAGCGCAGTGATCTCGCCTTCTTTCGCCGTGAAGCTCACGCCCTCAAGCACGTTCGCGCTGTCATAGGCAAAGCTGACATTCTCAAAGACGATGTCGTGATTTTGCAGAGGCAGGACTGCCCTCGTATCAAGCTGCTCTGGCTGGTCCAGAATGCTTTGCAGGGCAGAAGCCGACAGCGAGATGTGGGCGAAGTGGTGAAAAAGCTCAAAGAGCCGCATAAGAGGCGCGCTGTAATTCGCACCCAGGATGACAAAGAACAGAAAGGTCGCGAGGGTTATCTGCTCGGCGTGAAGCAGCCACACACCCACTGTCAAAATGAGGGTAATATTCGCGAGGATCAGCGCATAGAAGGTCCCCCCCAAGGGAACGAAAGCGCGCCCCATTTCGCTTTGCATTTGAGCGAGGTTGTCGATGGCCGCGGCCGTCTCGGATCGATCCGCGCCGCCGGGGTTAAAGATCTTGACCGCCGGCATTCCGGCTAGATGCTCGACAACCGCTCCATTCAGCGTGCCTTGCGCCTTTTGATACTCTTCCGCCTCGCCCATCGAGACCTTCATCGCAAAGCCCATGAGCACAAAGGAGATCGGGGCGAAGAGGAGCGCGGCAAGCGCCATGCGCCAATCCACGTAGAAGAGCCACCCGGTAACGATCACCCAGGTGAAAAACGCGCTCGAGCCCTCGGGAAGCGCATGCGCGACCAAAAGCTCTAGGCGCTCAGGCTCAGAGATCACCGTTTGCTTCGCCTGGCCAGAGCGCATGCTGCCGAGCGCACCTAAAGGAATTCGAGCAATGCGGCGCGCGACGCGTTGCCTGAGGGCATAGATCAGGTTGAACGCCACGATGTGCGAGTTGCGTGTCGCCAGCCCGAAGAGGAAGTAGCCGATGGGAATGGCTAGAGCTGTTAGGGCCGTAAGCTGCCAAAAGCTCTCCGCCGTTGCCGACCCATCCGCGAGCATCTGCGTAAGGCGGTAGACCGCCCAGATCGGCACCATATCAAGCAGAACCGAGCCGCAGGCCAGGGCGATGGCCAAGGCCAGACGCGGGCGCTCGACCGCCATGTCAGAGCGGACGAGCTTTAGGCTGGCGAACATGTCTGCGGACATTCAGGCCTCCACTTCTCTAGGTCCCGCGGTTCAGAACTCCCTTGAAACGGTCACGCCAAAGGTGCGCCCGCGCGCTGCGATCCCCACATCCGTGGTGCCGAAGCGGAAGTAGTTGGTCAGGTAGTCTTCATCGGTCAGATTGTTGCCCCACAGAGTGGCCGTCCAACCGTCTTGTTCATAAGAGACAGATGCATCTAGGATGTGCGTTTCGGGCTGCCGGTAGGCCCCCTCCGGATCAAATGTGTACCTGTCGCGATAGGTGTAGGTGCCGCTCGCCCCAATTATCCGGCCATTGCGTAATTCTCTCTCCCAATCGAGTGTAAGTGTTGCCGTGTGCTCGGGTGCCAGCGGGAGCGGATTGCCCGAGAAGTCTTGCGTGATGTTTGTTCCTGCCCCGAAGGAGAAAAACGTAAATTCAAAGTCTGTGAACTCGGTATCGAGAAATCCGTAGGCCGCGCGTAGTCTGAGCTCCTCGCTCAACTGCGAGTCTAAGCCAATTTCGATTCCTTTGGACTCGGCCGACGCCGCGTTGGCTGTGACGCGCTGAATGTCGCTGATAAAGACGTTGGCCTGCAGGTCACTCCAATCGGTGTAGAACGCAGTCACGTCGATCGCGGCACGACCTCCGAGGAACTCCGTTTTGAAGCCGATCTCATAGGTCCAAGCTGTCTCATCATCGAAGGTGTTTACGCTGCCGTCCGCATTAAAGAACTGCGCGATCCCGCCGGATTTAAAGCCAGAGGTAACACGCGCGAAAGCGAGCGTTTCGTCGTCGAAACGGTAGGTTAATCCGATTTCTGGGCTTAGATTATCCGACGTGACCTTTTCCGATCCCGCCATCGGCGTGCCGAAGAAATCGGTACCTGACGGGCTCGAAACCTCTACGTCCGCGTCACTCTCTTCATAGGTGTACCTTAGACCCCCAAAGACGGATAGGTTCTCCGTCGCCTGCCACGTGGCGTTGCCGTAGAGAGACGCGGCCGTACTGTCGTTCTCCAGGTTGTTTCGGCTCACCAAGTCAGAGGGAACAAACGCCAGATCGAAGGACTCAAAGCCGTCGAACCTCTCAGCCAGAAGGAAGAGGCCGGCGTTCCAAGAAATCTCACCGACCTCTTCCACGGTGCGATTGAAGGAGCCGATGCGGAACTCTTGTGAAAACTGCCTGAGTTCCTGCTCGCGGCCCTGCTGCAGCGCAGGCAAAGTGGCGGTCGGGGTCGATGTGAAGTCCCCGTCTAGGAAGAGATCCTGATCGGTGCCACGAATGCTGGTTGTCGACTGGAACCAGAAGCCGGAAAAATCTTGGTCTATCCTTAGAAACGCTCCAGCGCGGTCATCTTGACGTCGCCCGGGGAAGTCGAGGTCCGACTTCTTGTCAAAGGCAAGATCGAGCGTCGCAAAGCCACCCAGGGATTTGTCGTCAACGGATTCGAGATCGAGGGAGAAGGTGATTTCCGCACCGCTGTCCAATTCGCCCGTCACGGTAAAGCGGCCATTGAGCGCCTCAAGGACGCGGTCGTCCTCTCCCGTGGCGATGTTGTCGATGCCGTCTGGCGCGCGGGTGAAAGCGAGCGCCGTTCGGCTCAACCACCTGCCATCATCCGTTAGCGGCCGGTCAAAGGCGACTTTCGCGCGTCCCAGGCCATCGGTGCCGTAGGTGAACTCGAGCTCGGTCAACGGCTCCTCACCGGGCCGGCGGGAGATCAAGTTAACCGCGCCGCCAATCGTATTTCGACCGTAGATCGAAGACTGCGTGCCGCGCACGATCTCCGCGCGTTCGAGATCAAACAGGAATTCGGGGGCTGAATCCGGCCGACCGACATAGACCCCGTCCAGGAAGATGCCCACGCCGACCTCGCTGTTGAGGCCCTGAATGGATTGCGAGCCAACGCCGCGAATGACGAAGGACTGACCGTTGGAGTCAAAAGCGATGACGTTGGGCGCGCGGTTGGCTAGGTCAGCTGGCTCATCGACTTTCTCAAAACTGAAATCTTCCTCGGTTTGAACCGAGACAGCTACGGGCGCTTCGCCCAGTTCTTCTTCGACCCGGCGGGCAGTGACGATGATGGGGTCGAGGACAATCACCCCCCCGCCCGAGGCAGCTGGCGCATCCTGCGCTTGTGCCAAGCTCGCACTTAAGGCGATCGACGCGGCCGACCCCAAAAGGCGGCGCAGCCTGGTACGGCTCAAAGAAAATCCACTAAAATCCCGAAGCATCACTCACCCTTCCCCTGCAATGCGAAAGAACGCGTGCCGCGCGAAGCGACCAAAAATCTGAACAATCAAAGCTGTCTTGCGGACGCGTTTCGAGCGCAGGCTATAGGCGCGTGAAGTCACTCCGCCATGTCGGAGGCTTTTGAAAAACCGTCTTAAGCTTTTGAAAAGCCGTAACTTAGGCGCGTTCTTCCGCTGGGCTGTGCCCGTAAAAGCGCTTGTAGGCCGTCGAGAAATTTGCCGGGTTGTTGTAGCCGACCTTGTAGGCGACCTGTGAAATTGCCAGCTTTCGGTCGCGGATGAGGATGCGTGCGGCCTGCATCCGCCGGTGCATGACGTACTGAAAGATCGTTTGACCGGTCTCCGCCTTGAACTCCCGTTGCAGCGTCGTCTCGTTCGTTCCGAGACGCGAAGCAAGCGTGATAATCGACCCGAACTGCTCGGGCTCGGTATCGATCACGTGGCGGGCCTCGATGGCAAGCGTGCTCTTGTGAGGTCCGGAGAGCCGCTGCTCCTCCTGCGCGTCGTTCAGCGATTGCGCGAGCTCAAAGACAGACGCCGTCACCGTACTTTCAACAAAGAGCCGCGCCATGTGCCCTTGATACGGATTGTTGAGCAGGCTCGTCAGCGTCTCAGCAATGCGCTCTGGCTTGGCCAGCGCGTGTTGGTTGACGCCCGGGGTGATGAGATCGGCCACAGCGGCAATAGGGCTATCGCCAGACAGCGTTTGGCTTTGCTCAAAAAACTCCTTTGCCACGAGGTAGGATGACATCCTGATCGGCCTGTTTGCTCGGTAGCGCTCCGTGTGTTTCGCTGGTTCGCCAAATGTCAGGACAGTCGGCACCCCATTGCCCGGAAACCGAACCAGGCGGTTGCCAAAGACGGTCTCATGATCGCTGAGATAAAGCGCTCCGACCCACAGACCCGCGGGCACCATGCCTTGCGTGTCATTGTCCAACTCAAAGGTCACATCGCAGGAAAAGAAATGGATGTACTGATCCACGCTAATTGAGGCATATCGCCCCGTGACCGTGCCATCTGGCTCGCTGTCTTGGAGCTCGGAATGCTCCGGCACAACTTCCTCAAGGAGCTCAGCCAGCTTACCAACCGCCGGTTCGGCCTGTCCCGTTTCAAAGTCTTTGTAGAACTTCTGAAGTGCCATCCGTCCATCCTCCCTCTCGGATGTTCATTCGAAAAGCTGGACGGCATTTGTCTGGCACTGTGACGCTAACGGAAGCCGAGACATGCATCAACCGCGCCCTATTTAACGCAGCTGTTGACGAAAGGGATCGGGCGTTGATGAACCTGGGGTGCAAGGCGCTTACAACCACTGTCCGCGCCGCATCGCAATGACGCCGTCAGTATGTTGACGACTGCGCCTAACTTGCTTCTTTGGACAAGACTTAGAAATGAAGAAGCAGACCAAAGGTCGGCACAGTATACTGAATAATCACAACCTAAATCCGCACTAAAGCAGCGGCCTTAAAGCGCCTGTAACATGGAGCACTTGGTCATTTCCATTTTGGAGATGCGTACCGCGCATTCTACGGCGCTGCGTTAGGCATGGCGCGCCACCTTCGACTCAAGCACGAGACACACTGACCCTACAAACGGCGAAACCACCCTCGGCTGACCTTTTCAGGCGGTGAGATCGTGGCCGGGCGGGCGCGGCCGTGAGAGGCATCATGGCCAAAAACGAGTGTCCGGATCTTGTCGCCCAGCCCTGCGATACCCGGTCGGATTACGTTGCACGTGGTCTGGACCGATATGTCGAATGGCGTCTGCATCGGCACAGTGAAGGACATGACCTGATGGGTGCCGATCCCATTCCTGATCACTTCGTTTTCCTCGAAGGTCCAGCGCACGCTTCCTGAACTCGCCATGCCGCGCGCGATACAGTCGTAATAGGCGTATTCAGCCGTGCGGTCGCCGAGAGCCACTTCGCCTTTGACGCCCTCTCCCTCCGCAGACAGCGAAAGCGCCTTCGTCACCGTCATCTTGATCGCCTTGCTATCCCGGATCTCCTTCGGCGCGAAATCCACGAACTCCAGATCGTCGGGGCGGATCGCCCGGATCGAGACACGCGCATAAGTGAACCGCGACCTTGGCATCGGATCAAAGCCCGCCTTGAGAGCCACGGCCAAACCATCCGCTACGCGCTCGACCGAGACGACTTTCACGTTGAAGCGCGCATCCTTTACCTCGTCATCGGTGAGAAAGGCGGTCGTTTCCGTATCAGATAACTCGAAGGCTTCATCGGGGTCCGGCACCAGGGGCGCATCGAGCAACAGGGTTTCAGACATCTTCACTCCTTGAGCGTTGTGGAAAATTCGGTCCAGGGATTACCGTTTAGGATCACGCCGGCCCAGTAATAGGGCGCGTTAAATTCGGGATCCTGCCTTAGCGTATTGACGGCCTGTTGGAGAGCCACATCCGGTGCGAGCGGGTGATCGGGGTCCGTGATGGCGCGGTAAAATTGCGCCATGATGCGCCCGGTGGCCCTGTCCTGCACTTTCCAAAGCGCCCCGATGACCGATTGAACGCCGGCCTGCAGCAGTGCGGCCACCATACCAAAGGGCTCGTCTCCGGGCATCAGACGGCTCGCCGCGCTTTCGCACGCGCCTAAAGTCACCAAGCGGGCTGCCACTTGCCGCAGATCGAAAGCGTCCCGGGCTCGGAAGGTGCCGCCGGCGGCAAGCTTGAGATGCGAGTGTAGCGGCTCGCGTTCGTTGAAAACGGCATGCCCGTTGAAGTGCACGATCTGGCTCGTCTCCAGCGCATGCTTGAGGCGGTCGGCCCGGACTTCGCCGCGAAGATACGGCGTCGTGCCCAAGCTCTCAGCGACAGCGAGGGAGAAAGTGCGCGTGTCTGCCCGATCGAGCTCTGCCTGCCCGAAAACAGTGGCGCGGCCCGACGCGGGTGTCCGTTCGTGGCGTCGTGTGTGGCGCAAAAGAGAGACAGAAGGTGACCAAGATACAGGGTTCCGCGCGATAACCGGCGCGCCGTCTATCTCCAGGGCGTGGAGCGGAAGCGTCCGCAGGAGGCCCGAAGGGCAGAAGATAAGGCTTTCCCCTGGCTGTGTCAGCCACGAGAGCGGGGTCACAAGGTGATCAAGCTGTGACAGCAGAAACCATTCATCGCGCAGCAAGGTCCTTCGCCCGGAAGCGGAATAGTCAAAGCGCAGAAACCGCGTCACTTCCGACATGGTGAGCGGCAGACGCTCGATGGTCACAGCCTGCCCCGGGCGCGCTACGCTCAAAAAGATCCGATCGCCACAGATCGTCCAATCGATAAAAGCCGCATGTTCGTGACCCGCAAACGTCGCCTCAAGTTCGGCGGCTGGCGCGACCCGTCCCTCCCTCGCGTCGAGGTAGTCCGAGATCGGTGGATAGAGCGCTCGGAGCTCCTGCCGCGTCTTCGAGATCCGCTCCTCCCACGCCATTCTCGCGGCCACCGGGCTCTTGAGCCGTTCCTCGATTTGTGCGCGTTCCAGTTCGATCAGCCGCATAACCCCTGGCTTTTCCGCGATTGCCGTCTGCAATTCGGCAGAGACAAAGGCGTCCGTCGCAACCAAATCATTAAGTGAGCGTGCCTTCGATGCGGCCATCCACTGCCATGCCTTGGAATAGTTTGGCACCGATCCGACGTGCAGCCGAACCGCCTCTGTCAGCAGTTTCGCCTGGAGATCGGTCTGGGTCAGCTTGCCTTCAAGGCTCGCCAGTCGGGTCGGGGCGGAGTAGGCGCGGCGTAGATCATCAATGGCCGCCACTGCCCAGTCCAGAAGCTCCTCGGCAAAAGCCGCGCACTGACCCTGAATATCGTCTCGAACGAAGGGAAACATGTTTAGATACAGCATTGCAAGCTTATGGGCGGCATTCACGGCTTGCATCGTCATACCCCCGACATCGCGATAGAAATTGAAGGCGGAGATGAGATGATTTTCCGCCTTCCCGAAGTTCCGTCCCTTGTCGCCGTCTGGGGCATTGGCGGCGTTCAGGAAATGGCAGCCGATCAGGAAGCTGCTGTTGGCTGCGTGGAAGGGCATGTTTGCTTTGGTGTAAAGTTCCTGAGCGTGCACGAGGGCGCTCACTGACGCGTCCGGATCGTTGCGCATCATGCCCAATTGGCTGCGAATCTGGGCCAGATTGGCGTGCAGGTCGAAGGAGTCGCGTTCCTTGATCTGAGAGAGGAGCTCTTCGCCCTGCTGCAACGCGGCTTCGCCAGCGGCCATGATCGCCTCAAGCGCGCCCGGCTGCCTGGAACGCGGCAAGATACCCTGAGCGAGAAGGATCGCGCCCCGCTCGATATGTTTGGTTGCGGCGGCCTTGTGATCGCCCCGCGCCACGTCCTTCGCGGCCCAATCATCCATCAGCGCGGATGCGAGGTCATAAGACGCCTGCGAGGGGTCTGCGCCCACCATGGCCGACGCCCAAACTGAGATAAGATCAGAAGCTGAGCTTTCGAAACCTTTATCAACGTACATTTCGACAGCGCGGGACAGCTCCTGAGCTGCACCCTCATTGTCGCCCGCGGAGCTCAGCGATGTAGCCTTTAACGCCCGAAGTCCGGCCTGCGCCAAGGTGGGCATGTCCTCGGCCAGGGCCTCATCGCACAGGTCCCGCGCTCGCGCGTAATACCCTTCCCGCAACGCCATATCAGCAAGTCGAAAGGCGGCTTGCCGTGCGACCAACGCCATGTCGCATGCGTCAGCGAGGGCTTGGAGACGGTCGGAATATGCCTTGGCCAAGGGCAGGTTCGCGCGCTCATGGGCGATTGAACTTGCTGTCAGCAGCGCGGACAGCGCGTCGCGCGGGCAACCTGCAGCAAGATAGGCGTCGATGATCGGATCGAGGCGGTCAGGGCTTTCGCCGTCGCGCTGGATCGCCATTTCGGTTCGGATCTCAGCTACTTTGATCTTGCCGGTGCCGTGGCTGATTTGGTCGTAGCTGATCTCGGCCGCGGTCAAAGCCTCTTTGACTTGCGCGATTTCCGCCCGCTCGGAATAGAGCAAACGCGCCAGCCCCATATTTCGCGCTGCAATCTGGTGATGGTCCCCGGCCGCCTCGGCTAGAACGATCCAACGGCGCCACGCGTCCACGTCCTTCATGCGATCATGCCACATCGCGCGGGCATCGTCGGCAAAAACGGCTTTGCCCGCAACTACCAACGCCTTTGCGATGTCCAATAGCTGCTCTGCGGGCGGCATTTCCACGATCCCCATCCCTCCGCTTGCGCTTCGCACCCGGTAGGCTATCCAATCAAATTCGGCGTCATCTGGCCCGGCTTCAAGCCGAGCGATGCGCGCCATCGCACGAACGGGATCGTCCAATTGAAGAAGGTCTAGAAACGCGCCGTAGGCGTCCTTGATCAGAGCCTCGCCATCCGTTTCTGTAGTTGTAACTTCCCAGATCCGCGCCGCCTCCCAAAGGCGTCCCGCCGCTACCTCGCCTCGAAATATAGTTAAGCCGAGCTCCGCAGGTAGGGGATCGGTCTGTGCTGCCGCTATCTGGCGCAACCTAAGAAATTGGCCTGAATTTATGAGTCGAGAGACTGCGTCCGCTTTAATGTGGAGAACCATGGTCGCACAAAAATTTTAGAGCCGCTTTCAAACAGTTCAACATGCCTATCCACTAAGGTCAAAGGACGTCCTATTTGGGTCACAGGAAGAAACCGCTTAGAGCTTACTTTTGCTTCAGAAACGATAGTCGCATCGATTCCCCGGTAGGATGTTCGGCAGATCCCTGCCGCGAGAGCAAACGTCGGCAAAGCAGAATGCAAGCACAGCTCTAATGACCGTTATCGAAAGGCCGCGTTGGGCTGCCCATGGAAGCGACCCAAAAGCGCGAGATTTCAAAGGCTTCAGCGATGTATAGGAAATCTTCAAGTGCGGCACCTAGAAATCTGACCGTACTATCCATCTTGGTTAGGCCTACAAGGACAGCACTGCGCGAAGGTTGCCTATCTTCTTATCGATTTGGGTCACTTTAGTATGCCTTAATGCGCGCGTTCCTCACGCATTGAATTCCCGGCCGATTGAGGTGCCCCTATCCCGGTCAATCCCTGCGTTCTGGTAGGTCAGGGTGTGCAGCCTCTCAAAAAATCAGTCAAAGACTCTCTGGTCTGACCAGCAGCTCAAATTCTATCCACTTTTCAAGCAAGATCCGGGTATCTTAAGAAATTTCCGAGCGAACTCGCGTAAGCGTTTTGCTTTACAGAATTAAAGCAAATCCGTTTACTTGGCTTAACGGCGTGAATTCCACCACTTTCATATACACGAGATGGCAACAATCGACTGGCTGTCGATTACGATGTTGAAGACGTTCTGTCGTTCCAACTATCTTCCAGCTCGAGATAGTTCCTCACCGCTCAGACTTATTTCACCTTAAAGGTAGCATCTGGCCAACGACGTAGACCTCATTCGAGGCGTGGCGAAGCGCGCGAATGGCGGGTACGTTGGGTGCTTCCATTCCTTATCCTGCGATCCGCGATCCGCGATCCGCGATCCGCGATCGCCGTCCCACAATGACTCCCCACATTGACCAGGCGAAAATACCATAAGATGACACGTCGCCTCCGAGGTCCTCGACGAGCGCATAGTGACCGAAGCTACCCCAGTGACGTATTTGCACATATCAGCAGAAGCTCGCAAAGACCCTGCCTGAGGTGAATCAGGCCAGACTTTGAGCGTGCGAGGCCACACCGCATCATTTGCGGGGGCCGGCAGAGCAAAGCTGAGCTATGTTAGGGTTTTGCCCGTAAAAAGCTGCGTGCGTAGGCACGCCCAGCAAGGGCACCTTTTATACGGATGGCGCTTTAAGTGAACAAAAGAAGCGAAGGCTTTACCGTTGCTTGTCACGCCGGGTTGGGGACCGTGGGCTCCCAATATTCACCCATGGCAACGATGCAGGATGTTCCGCTGGCGTAGTGCTGAACGATGATCCAGTCGCCGCTTTTGGGTGATACCCAGACCTCGAGCGTCGTTTCGGGATCACGTAGGCCCGACCCTTGGCGCTCTGCCTGCAGAACTTGTGCAAGGGTCGCGGTCATCCGCGAACGGTCATCGCAGCTGACATCGCCGATGGCGGCGAGGCCTGCGGCGGGTAGGCCGGTGAGGCAGGATAAGAGAAGCGCAAGCTTACGGATCATAAGCAAACGCTACTCGAATCGATGGGCGTTTGTAACGAAAATATGACAAAACGCGGTTGCGGCTTCAGTTTTTCATTTCACGCCAAGGCTGCCCAAAAACGATGCACTGTCATATTTCCTTTACCGTAACGTCGCCAAACCGATTCAAATCTATCACGTTTCCTTAGCAAACCGCCCCTACCCACCGCCTCAATAGGTGGGGGCAGAATGCTATACATTAAAAACCTGACGAAGAAATTCGGCACGAATATCGCTGTGGACGCTGCCAATATCAGGGTGGCGGAGCCCACGATGATCGGCATCATCGGACGCTCGGGCGCGGGGAAATCAACGCTTCTTCGGATGCTCAATCGGCTCAGCGACGCGACCGAGGGCTCTATCACTTTCGACGGGGAGGAGGTCACGGGCCTGACCGGCGCCGCGCGTCGCAACTGGCAGTCGCGCTGCGCGATGATCTTTCAGCAATTCAACCTCGTGCCGCGCATGGACGTCGTTTCCAATGTGCTCCACGGGACGCTGAACCGCCGCTCGACGCTCGCCACGTTGTTTAATCTTTATCCGCAGGCGGACATCCATAAGGCCATCGAAATACTCGATCGTCTGGGCATTGCGGAACAGGCCCCGAAACGCGCCGAAGCGCTTTCTGGCGGACAGCAACAACGCGTGGCGATCGCGCGCGCGCTCATGCAGGACCCAAAGATTATCTTGGCCGATGAGCCCATTGCCTCCCTCGATCCGATGAACGCGCAGGTGGTGATGCAATCCCTGCGCGACATCCATGAAGAGGATGGCCGCATGGTGATCGCTAACCTTCATACGCTCGATACCGCGCGCCGATATTGCGACCGCGTCATCGGGATGCGCGACGGGCGCATCGTCTTCGACGGCACGCCAGCACAGCTCACCACCGGAGCGGCGCGCGACATCTACGGTGCCGGGGCGGATTTTTCCGAGGCTTCCACCTCCACCGAAATCGAAACGCTGGACAGGACCAAGCAATACGCCTGAGCCAGTTCACCCACCCGCGGCTCGCGCGGGACCCCTTCATCCAACCGAGAGAGACAGATGAAAAAGACCATTGCATTGGCGCTTGCTGCCACAACCGCGCTATCCAGCGCCGCTTTCGCTCAGGACATCACCGAGTTTCGCATCGGTATCCTCGGTGGCGAAAATGCCCAGGACCGCCTGAACTCCTATGCTTGTTTACAGGACTACACGTCCGAGGCGCTGGGCGTCGAAACGAAACTCTTTGCGCCCGCTGACTATGCCGGTGTGATCCAGGGCCTCCTCGGCGGCACGCTTGACATGGCGTGGCTGGGTGCCTCTTCCTACGCCGCGATCCACCTTCAGGATGCAGACGCCGTGGAGCCTGTTCTGATTAAGGTGAACATGGACGGTTCGGTGGGCTACCACTCCATCGGCTTTGCTCGCGTTGATAGCGGCATCACCTCGCTTGAAGACATGTCTGGCAAAGTTTTTGGTTTCGGTGATCCGAACTCCACCTCCGGCTACTTGATCCCGTCCATTGAAATCCCGCAGGCGGGCGATGCCATCACCATGGAGCCCGGCGACTATTTCGGTGACGTGCGCTTCACCGGCGGCCATGAACAGACGATTGTGGCGGTTTCCAACGGTGACATCGACGCGGGCGTGACTTGGGCCGACGCTCAAGGCAACTGGGAAGATGGCTATAACTCTGGCGCGCTGCGCAAGGCCGTTGATGCCGGTCTCGTAGACATGAACGAGCTGGTGCAGATCTGGAAATCCAAGGTTATTCCTGAGGGTCCGATCGTTCTCCGCACTGAGCTGCCAGCCGACGTGAAAGCCACAATGACCGAGCTCGTTGACACGCTTCATGAGCGTGACGTGGACTGCGCCTACTCTGTGGCCGCAGGCGAGACGCTCGGTTTCCAGCCGGTGACCCACGCGACCTACGAATCCATCGTCGAGGCCCGCAAGGCCAAGATCGGTGGCTAAGCCATTTCTATGACGCGGCCGGTAGCCTGAAAGGGCTGCCGGCTATTCTTGGGCGAGCTCTAGGGGGACAGGGGCATGGCAGACGCAACCGTCGGTGCGGCACCGGGCAGTGTGGGGACGATCCAGTCTGACTACATGGCGCAAGTGCAGCGGCGCAGGCTGTATAGCGGGCTGACGCTCTTGATCTTCGTTGTTTTGATGGTCTCCGGCTTTAACGTCGTCGATGATCGCAACGCGGGCGGCTTTTGGGACGGGCTGGGCCAGATCGGCGACTATCCGGCGGGCGTTTTGTCCGAGGCCTGGGCGCAGCGCGTAGAACTGCCAGGTCTGATCCTGAAATACCTTCCGGCGCTTATCGAGACGATTAATATCGCTGCCGTTTCTACCCTCATAGGCGCTTTCGGCGGACTTGCTTTCGCCCTTTTGGGCACGCGCGGGCTGGCCAAGTGGCCGCGCCTTATTCCGCTTTTCCGGCGTATCTCCGACATCATGCGGGCAGTGCCCGAGATCGTTATCGCTCTGGTGCTGATTTTTGTTCTCGGCGGCGGGCCGGTGCCTGCGATGATTGCGATCGCAATCCATACGGCGGGGGCCTTGGGCAAGCTTTTTTCTGAGGTGGCAGAGAATGCAGACCTCAAGCCGGTCGAGGGTCTTGCCTCCACCGGTGCCTCTTGGCTGCAACGGATGTTGCTGGGCGTCCTTCCTCAAGTCGCGCCGAACTTTGTCAGCTACGGGCTCCTGCGGTTTGAGATCAACATCCGCGCCTCCGCGATCCTCGGCTTTGTCGGCGCGGGTGGTCTTGGCTACGAGCTGCGCAATGCGATGTCGTGGGGGCCGGGCCGCTTTGACGAGGCGGCCGCCATTTTCATTCTTCTTTTCTCCACCATCGTCTTTTTCGATCAGGTGTCGAGCCGCTATCGCAACCGACTGACCGAGGGGCAGGCCCAATGACCACCGTGGACACGAACCTCACCGACGCCAAGGCCGCAGCTGATACGCTTTTTGGGCGCAAAAGGCTGTTTGCCTTCTCGGTGCCGGCGATCATCCTTGCTTATTTCACTTACATCTTCTTCGCCTTTGACCTGCCGGGGCTCGCGCAGCGGGCGAATATGGATAATGCGGTGACGCTTGCCGCCGATAGCTGGTCCCACAAGGTTCATGTGACCCGCGATAACCGGGATGGGTCGATCGAATATGCTGTCGAGGGGGAGCGCAAGGGCCGCTATCCCGAGGGCGAACGCCCGGCGTGGGTGACAGGGGATGAGGTGCTGACGATTGACCTCGGCGCGGGCCATGTCGTGCGCTACCTCCCGGACAATCGCACCGAAATCGAACTGCCGAACTTTCCACTCATCGAGGCGCAGGCAGAGGGCCGCGCGGTCACAACGAACCTTCCTGCTGAGCTGCCTGACTGGATCAGCGCCTCCTCCCGCCGGGTCGCGATCACGACACCGGAGGGGCGTATCACGCTCACCGGCGCGCGGACTGAAGTATTCAACTACTTCCCGGGGTGGGAGCTTTTCTGGTTCACGCTGGACAGCCCTTACCATGATCAAAGCCTAGGCCGGATCCTCTTCGGCGACCGTCTCGACCCCGAGCGGGCCAATATAACGGGCGCGATCTATGATTGGTGGAACAATGCCATGTGGCGGCACAAGGATGTCGTCTGGGCCATCGGAGAGACCCTTCTCATGGCGTTCCTCGGCACGATGGGCGCGGCGATCCTGGCCTTGCCGCTGGCCTTTTTGGCCGCGAAACGCTTTTCACCGCTTATGCTAATCCGTGCGGGCACGCGGCGGGTGTTTGACTTCGTCCGGGGAGTCGACGCGTTGATCTGGACAGTGGTGTTGGCGCGTGCCTTTGGGCCGGGGCCTTTGACGGGGACGCTTGCGATCTTGATCACGGATACCGGCACCTTCGGAAAGATTTTCTCGGAGGCGCTCGAGAATGTGGACGGCAAACAGATCGAGGGCGTCGAGAGCACCGGCGCGAAGCCTCTGCAGCGCTACCGCTTTGGGGTGATCCCGCAAGTCGTGCCGGTCCTGCTGGCGCAAATCCTCTATTTCCTTGAGTCGAATACGCGCTCTGCCACAATCATCGGCGCGATCACCGGCGGCGGCATCGGGCTCATGCTCACCCAGGCGATCCAGACCCAGAAGGATTGGGAGGAGGTCGCCTACTACATCGTGCTGATCATCGTTATGGTCATGTTCATGGATTGGTTCTCTGGCTGGCTGCGAGGAAAGCTCATCGGGCGAAAGGAATGACGGCGCGTCTTAAGCCGGATGAGCCATTCATCCATCCCGATTGCGAGATCACGGATACGACCTTTGGCGCCTATGTAGAGATTGGCCGCGGCAGCCGCGTGGCGCATTCGTCCTTTGGGGATTACTCCTACTGCGATCGTTATGCCGATATTGCCAATGCTCAGATCGGCAAGTTTTCTAACATCGCTGCCTTTGCGCGGATCGGTGCAACGGACCATCCGCTCGACACGGCGTCCTGTCACCATTTCCTCTACCGATCTCAAGATTACTGGGACGACGCGGAGCGCGACGAGACCTGGTTCGCAAGGCGGCGGGCGCGGGTGGCCCATATTGGCCATGATACCTGGATAGGTGCCAGTGCGATGGTGAAGCCGGAGGTGACCGTCGGCCACGGTGCCGTCATCGCGGCCGGTGCCGTCGTGACCAAGGATGTCGATCCCTACACGATCGTGGCCGGGACACCGGCCCGGCCGCTGCGACCCCGGCAACCACAGAAGATCGCCGATCGGCTCATCGCTTTGGCATGGTGGGACTGGTCGCATGAGGAACTCCGACACGCGCTGGAGGATTTCCGTTCCATGGCTGCCGACGAGTTTCTTGAGAAGTATGAAAGCTGACGCCATCGGGGTGGTGCTGCGCAGCTGACGCCGATTGCGTCGCCGTTCTAAACTTAGGGATGCTCGGGCGCTTTGCGTGGATCGCGCCTTCTACGCCCGTCGCGGTCCAGAATTGCCCGGGTCTGTCACAAAACCTTGACCTCCGCGTCACCCGCCCTTCGCAATCAGGGCAGACCCTCGACACACCAATAAGATCGAGGGATTCTCTATGTATCGCACCTTCCTCATCGCTGCGGCGGCCTGTCTCGCTACGCCCGGCTTTGCTCAATCGGTCGACCGGGTCGAGTACGGCCCCCGCCCTTATTATCTGATCGACCGTATGGCCGGCGGCCCTCTCAAAGAGCAGCTGATGTCCTGCTCTGGGCAGGAGGCGTCGGTCTCTGATTTCTCCATAGGGCACCGCGGCGCGCCGATGCAGTTTCCGGAGCATACAGTAGAGTCAAACCTTGCTGCGGCGCGCATGGGCGCGGGCATCTTGGAATGCGATGTAACCTTCACTGAAGACCTCGAGCTGGTCTGCCGCCACGCGCAGAACGACCTGCACACGACGACGAACATCCTGGCGACGCCTCTGGCGGAGACCTGTGTGACGCCGTTCTCTCCCGCAAACGGGGACAGCACTGCGACCGCAGAGTGCCGGACCTCTGAAATCACACTGGCCGAGTACCGCACGCTCACACCCAAGATGGATGCAGCCGACCGAAGTGCGACGACGGTGGAGGCGTATCTCGGCGGCACAGCGGACTGGCGCACCGATCTTTATTCGGCAGAGCCAGCAACGATTATGACCCATGCGGAATCAATTGAGCTTTTCCGCTCCCTCGGCGCGAAGTTCACGCCAGAGCTCAAGACCCCCTCCGTCGAAATGCCGTTCAACGGCTTTAGCCAGGAAGACTACGCCCAAAAGCTCGTTGACGAGTACAAGGCCGCAGGGATCCCGCCCTCAGATGTCTGGTTGCAGAGTTTCAACCTCGAAGACGTGCTCTACTGGATCGAGGCGGAGCCGGAATTCGGCGCGCAGGCAGTCTACCTGATGGATGAGTACAATATCGACGGCTACTCCCCCATGGACCCGGCCACGTGGCCCAACACGATGGAAGAGCTGAAGGGAATGGGCGTAAACATCATCGCGCCACCGACATGGATGCTTGTGACCGTCGAGAACGGTGAGATCGTGCCCTCTGAACTAGCCGTTCAGGCCAGTTCGGCGGGCCTCGACATTATCACCTGGACGGTGGAGCGCTCCGGCCCGCTCGTGACGGGGGGCGGCTGGTACTATCAGTCCATCGCCGAGGTCACCGACAGCGATGGCGTGATGTATGAACTCATTGATGCGCTAGCGCAGGATGTGGGGGTGCTGGGCATCTTTTCGGACTGGCCCGCGACGGTGACGTATTACGCGAACTGCATGGGGCTCGAGTAAGCGCCCGTTTAGTCCTCATGTCCCTGGTTCATGCGAGCCGGGGGCATGTCATCGTCCAAGGTGAGCGTGATCCGATCCCCGGCAAAATGCGTGCGGCCAAATTCCACCGGCTGGCCGTCCAGATCCACATTAACAAAACTGGTGCGGATGAGCGGCGCGCCTTCGGAAACTTCCAGAACAGACGCTTGCACGGCATCCGCTGTCACGGCGGTGATGCGCGTCGACGCGCGCGTGTAATCAGTAATCCCCACGCGTTTGAGCGCATGAGTCACGCCCTGTTGTTCCTCCAGGGCTTCCGCCAACCCCGGCAAGCGGTCATGCGGATAAATCGATTCCGACATGCTTAACGGTTCGCCATCGGCCAAACTGCGGCCGTGGGTGGCAAGTACAGATGCGCCAGGTTCGATGCCGAGCAGAGACGCCTCGGAGGGCGTCGCCGCGCGCAACCCAAGGCAGCGGGTTTCCCGCGATGGCTCGCGGCCGGCACGTCGCAGATTTTCAGTGAAACGTGTGCGCTTGCTGAGGGGATACTCTGTGGGTCGTGCGGCGACGAAAGCCCCAGACCCTCGCCGTGTCCGGATCAACCCATCCTCCACAAGGGCCGAGATTCCATGGCGGACTGTGTGTCGGTTGACGCCAAATCGCTCGGCTAAAGCAGCCTCGGTGGGGAGCTTGTCTCCCGGTGCATAGCGACCCTCAGCCAGATCGCTGCGCAAGGCATTGGCGATAGCTTTCCAGATCGGCGTTCTGGCCGTTGTGTCACGCAAGTTTCACAAATTTCATCTGTCGTTGGCGGGCTTGTGTGTTATGATATGTCTAGTTGTATAGTAATTCACAAAGTTGTCGAGATGAAAGACATCACCCACGAAACTGACGCCCGCAAAGACTGGATGGGCCTTTTAGCGAAGGCACCGGCAGGGCGTGTGACGGCGCTCCTTGAAGCTCTCGGCGCGCGTCCGAGGTCGATCTGGCTGCGCAAGCCCGAGATAGGCAGCGTGATGGTGCGAGGACGCGCTGGCGGCACCGGGTCGCCATTCAACCTGGGTGAAATGACGGTCACACGCTGTGCCTTGAAGCTGGAAGATGGCACGGTGGGCCATGCCTACATCCAGGGCCGCCGCAAGGAAGATGCCGAAGCGGCAGCCCTCGTCGATGCGTTGATGCAAACGGCGCGGGCCCCGGACGTTCGGTCGCAGGTGTTGGAACCGCTTCGCTCTGAGGTGGACCAAGCGAAGGCCGCACGTGCAGCGAAAGCGGCAGCGACAAAAGTCGATTTCTTTACAATGGTTCGGGGAGAAGACTGATGGACGCCCAGGCACTTACTGGCGGCTTTGCTGATCCTGCCCGCCATGCCGCCCATGCTTTCAGGAGTGTGATGGAGGCCATGGCGCGCCCGGGGGAGCTCCGTGAGATCGCCGGGGCCGCGCCTCCTGAACCGCTTTCTGTCGCCGCTGGCGCCGTGATCCTGACGCTTTGCGACACCGACACCCCGGTTTACCTCGCCGGCGATGTGGATTGTGATGCGGTACGCGACTGGATTGCTTTCCATACTGGCGCGCCGCTTGCCTCAGCGGATCAATGCATGTTCGCCGTCGGCACATGGCAAGCCCTGTCGCCGCTGTCATCCTATCCTTTGGGCACGTCGCAGTATCCGGATCGCTCTGCCACGTTGATCGTGGAAATGGAGAAGCTGCGCGCTGACGGGGCGATGCTCAGCGGGCCGGGGATCAAAACGACGAACGCATTGTCGCTTCCAGAAACCGACGCGTTTGCGGCAAACCGGAAGCACTTTCCGAGGGGGCTCGATTTCATCTTTACGAGTGGGAGCACGCTCGCCGCTCTGCCGCGCACGACCCGTGTGATGCCGATGGAGGCTGGCTGATGTATGTTGCAGTTAAGGGCGGTGAGCGCGCCATCGAAAACGCCCATGCGTGGCTCGCCGAGGAGCGGCGTGGAGACATCTCGGTCGCTGAACTCAGCATTGCGCAGATCCGGGAGCAGCTGACTTTTGCTGTGAACCGGGTGATGGCCGAAGGCTCGCTCTATGACCCTGACCTTGCGGCGCTAGCGATCAAGCAGTCCGGCGGCGACCTGATCGAAGCGATCTTTCTCATCCGCGCCTACCGTACGACGTTGCCGCGGTTTGGCGCATCCGAGCCGGTCGATACCGGCGCAATGGCCTGCGACCGCAGGATATCTGCCACGTTTAAGGACCTTCCCGGCGGGCAGATCCTGGGACCGACCTTCGATTACACGCACCGTCTTTTAGATTTCAAATTGGCGGCTGACGGCGAGGTGCCCGAGGCACCTGCCCGAGAGGCGATGCCGGGTGACGTGCCCCATGTCACGGAGTTTCTCAATCAAGAGGGTCTGATCGAGGAAGCGCCTTTCGACGACACCGACCCGCCCGACCTCACAAGAGAGCCCCTCGAGATGCCTGCAGACCGGGCGTTGCGGCTTCAGGCGCTCACCCGCAGTGACGAGGGGTTTACGCTGGGCCTCGCCTACTCGACGCAGCGCGGATACGGGCGCACCCACGCGTTTGTCGGCGAATTGCGCATCGGCGCCGTCACGGTGGAGATGGACATCCCAGAGCTGGGTTTTGCGGTCGATATCGGAGAGATCACGCTGACAGAATGCGAGACGGTAAACCAGTTCAAGGGTTCGAAAACAGAGCCGCCCCAATTCACGCGGGGCTATGGGCTGGTCTTTGGGCATTCGGAGCGAAAGGCGATCTCGATGTCGCTGGTGGACCGTGCCTTGCGTTGGGAGGAACTGGGCGAGGACAATGTGGGCGCGCCCGCTCAAGACGCTGAGTTCGTCCTCTACCATGCAGACAACATCCAGGCGACGGGGTTCCTAGAGCATATCAAGCTGCCTCACTACGTCGACTTTCAGGCGGAGCTCGAGCTCGTGCGAAAGCTTCGCGCTAAGGCTGGAGTGGCGCAGATGCAGGAGGCTGCGGAATGAGTGTGGACACGGTGGTCTTTGACATCGGCGGTGTGCTCGTCAACTGGGACCCAGTGCTAGCTTGGGAGGATGATCTGGGGCCCGCAGGTGCCCGCGACTTCCTCGCCCGCATCGGCTTTGACAAGATCAACTTTGCCTGCGACGCCGGTGCGCGTTTCACGGACGCGGCGCGCGATCTGGGCGACCCAGACGACGCCGCGCGCCTCGCGCGATATGTGGAGCGTTACGCGCTGACGGTGCCGAACAAGATCGACGGGACATGGAAGCTGCTTTACGCGCTCAAAGACAAAGGCGTCCCACTGCACGCCATCACCAATTGGTCGGCGGAGACCTGGCCCGAGGGGCTCAAGGTGCATCCCGAGGTAGGCGACGTCTTTGAGCAAACGGTGGTTTCCGGGGAGGTGGGCATCGTGAAGCCCAGCACGGCGATCTATCGCCTGCTCTGCGACCGGGCCGATCTGGCGCCGGAAAGATGCGTCTTCATCGATGATGGTTTCCACAATTGCCTTGGCGCGCGGGCCGCGGGCATGGACGCGATCCACTTCACCGGGCCGGACGCCCTCAAAGCGGCGCTCGCCGATCGGGGGCTGGCATGAACGAAGACGCGTACAACTTTGCTTACCTCGACGAGCAGACCAAGCGGATGATCCGGCGTGCGATCCTCAAAGGGCTGGCCATACCAGGCTATCAAGTCCCGTTTGCCAGCCGGGAGATGCCCATGCCCTACGGCTGGGGCACGGGCGGCGTGCAGGTTTCCGCGGCAGTACTGACGCCGGAGGACCGTTTTAAGGTTATCGACCAGGGCGCAGATGACACGACTAACGCCGTCTCTATCCGCAGCTTTTTTGAGCGGACTGCGAAGGTTGAAACGACCACGGTAACGTCGGAGGCGACTGTCATCCAGACCCGCCATCGCATCCCCGAAGAGCCGCTGAGCGAGGGGCAAATCCTTGTTTATCAGGTGCCGATCCCGGAACCCCTGCGTTTCCTCGAACCGCGTGAGAGCGAGACGCGGAAAATGCACGAGCTTGAGGAATACGGCCTGATGCACGTGAAGCTTTACGAAGACATCAGCCGGCATGGCCATATCGCCACGTCCTACGCCTACCCAGTGAAAGTAGAGGACCGCTATGTGATGGACCCATCGCCTATCCCGAAATTCGACAACCCGAAGCTCGGCGATAGCGAAGCGATCCAGCTCTTTGGCGCAGGGCGCGAGCAGCGCATCTATGCCCTGCCACCCCACACTGAGGTTGTCAGCCTCGACTTCGATGATCACCCGTTTGAAGCCTCGAAAGCTGATCACCCCTGCACACTCTGCGGGGCCGAGAACACTTATCTCGATGAAGTGATTACCGACGACGCAGGCGGGCGGATGTTCGTTTGCTCCGACACCGATTATTGCGAAGGCAGGCAGGCGGCGGGCTTCACCGGAGCGATGACGCAGATGCGGTCATTCTCTCTTGCCGGGGAGGACAGCGCATGACGCCGCTCCTTTCTGCCCGGGACGTCACGAAGCGCTATGGCGCCCATATTGGCTGCGCTGCTGTATCGTTCGATCTTTACCCCGGCGAGGTGCTTGGGATCGTTGGTGAAAGCGGATCCGGCAAGTCCACACTCCTGAACTGCCTCGCAGGGCATCTGGCCCCGGATGGCGGCGAGGTCGTCTTTGATACGCGCGCGGAGGGGCCGCGGGACACATTGCAGATGTCCGAGCCAGAGCGCCGGATGCTCGGGCGTACCGATTGGGCATTTGTCCACCAGCATGCGCGCGACGGGCTGCGCATGGGCGTCAGCGCGGGTGGCAATGTCGGAGAGAGGCTCATGGCCGTGGGCGCGCGTCACTATGGCGACATTCGAGGCAAAGCCACTGACTGGCTTGAGCGTGTCGAGATTGACGCCACCCGCGTCGATGACCGGCCCACGACCTTTTCCGGCGGGATGCAGCAGCGCCTTCAGATTGCGCGCAACCTCGTAACCGGACCGCGGCTTGTCTTTATGGACGAGCCCACGGGTGGGCTCGATGTCTCGGTCCAGGCGCGGCTTCTCGATCTCTTACGGGGTCTTGTCCGCGACATGGGGCTTTCGGCCATTATCGTGACCCATGACCTGGCGGTGGTGCGCCTTCTGGCGGACCGCCTGATGGTTATGAAGGACGGGCACGTGGTCGAAACGGGCTTGACCGATCAGGTCCTCGACGATCCGCAGCACGCCTATAGCCAGCTCCTCGTGAGCTCCGTTTTGCAGGTTTAGCCATGATCGAGCTTCACAATGTCTCCAAGACTTTCACCCTGCACAATCAGGGCAGCACCGAGATCGGCGTCTTGTCTGACGTGTCGCTTAGCGTAGCAGCAGGGGAGTGCGTAGCGCTCGTTGGCGCATCGGGCGCAGGTAAGTCGACGCTAATGCGCATGATTTACGGCAATTATCTCACACAAGCCGGTTCTATCCGCATCGGCGACACGGAGATCGTTGGCGCAGAGCCCCGTGCCGTGATTGCCCTGCGCCGCGAGGTGTTGGGCTATGTGAGCCAGTTCCTGCGCGTCGTCCCTAGGGTGCCGACGGTGGATGTCGTTGCGGAGCCGCTCCGCGCCGTGGGTGTGGATGCCGACACAGCGAAAGCGCGGGCAGAAGCTCTCCTCAGCGACCTCAATATCCCCGAGAGCTTGTGGTCTCTATCACCCACGACCTTTTCCGGAGGAGAGCAGCAACGCGTGAATATCGCGCGAGGCTTTGTGCACGAATACCCGGCCATGTTGCTCGACGAACCCACGGCAAGCCTTGATGCTGCCAATCGCGACGTCGTTTTAAGGCTGATCGAGAATGCGAAGGCGCGTGGTGCCGCGATGATTGGCATCTTTCACGACGAAGCTGCCCGCGCTCGCGTATGTGACCGTGTCGTCGACGTAAGCGTCTTTACCCCGGAACAGGCCGCATGACGGGGCGCGTTATCGCCATCGTCGGCCCCTCTGGCGTGGGCAAGGACAGTGTTATGGCTGGTCTTAAGGGCACGTTGCCCAATGCGACCCTCGTGAGGCGCGTGATCACACGCCCGAAAGACGCGGGCGGCGAGGAATACGACGGTGTCACGGAGCAGGAATTCAAAGACCTCGTGGCCAACGGTGCCTTTTGTATTCATTGGCGCGCGCACGAGCTCGCCTATGGGATACCGCGAACTGTGCAGTACCAACTTGGTCTGGGCAAAGACTGCCTCGTGAATTTCTCGCGCACAGCCCTAAGCCACGCGGCGCATATCTTTCCGAACTTTGTTGTGCTGAACATCACCGCTGCGCCGGAGACACTGGCACGGCGCCTGGCCGGCCGTGGGCGCGAGACAAAAGACCAGATCGCGCAGCGGCTGTCGGAAGCCGCTAAGAGCCTGCCCATTGGGATGGACATCCGCCACCTGTCGAATGACGGGCCGCTCACTGAAACGATTGCGCGCGCGACGCTGATGCTCATTCCGAGCGAGCCACAAGGGCTCGTGCCGGGTCACACAGGGCCGAGCACTAAAGCAGAGATAGAGGACCAAGTATGAACCTAGAGACTGCGCCATCTCTGGCAGCGGCACCCCATACCGGAAGTCCCTCGGACCTTTGTCTGGCGAATGCGCGTCTCGTTCTAAACGATCGCGTGCTCGACGGGTGCGTCACCATTGAGAGCGGCACGATTACCGATATTACCGAAGGGGACCACGTCCCGACAGGCGCCATGGATTGTGCAGGGGACTTCGTGTTGCCGGGGCTCGTGGAGCTTCATACCGACAATGTCGAGCGCCACATTGAGCCGAGGCCGGACGTGGACTGGCCCCATTTGCCGGCGCTCATCGCCCATGATGCCGAGCTTGCTAGCACAGGCATCACTACTGTCTTTGACGCCATGCGTGTGGGTTCGATCCACAGCGCGGGTAAGGCGCGCTACGTCGACTACGCCCGCACGCTGGCGGACGAGCTCCTGGCGGCGCGGGCCGAGGGCGTCTTCAAGATCAGCCATTACCTCCATCTGCGGGCAGAGATTTGCTCAGAAACGCTCCTAAAGGAGCTTGCCGCCTTTGGCCCTGCGGACCGCATTGGTATCGTTAGCCTCATGGATCACACGCCGGGCCAGCGCCAATTTCGCGAGCTGACGGCACTCAAGACCTATGTTGCCAAGAAGCGCGGCATGACGGATGCCGAATTCGACGCGCATGTGCAAAACCTGCTCGGCCTTCAGAAACGTTTTGGCAAGGCCCATGAGCTCGGTGCGGTCAAGGAAGCCCGCCGCCTTGGTGCGGTTCTGGCGAGCCACGACGATACCACGGCCGATCATGTCGCGGCGTCGGCCGAGCACGGCGTGGGGTTCGCTGAGTTTCCGACGACAGTTGAGGCCGCTGAAGTCTGCCACGAGCGCGGGATTGCTGTGATGATGGGGGCGCCCAATCTCATCCGCGGCGGCTCACATTCCGGAAATGTCGCGGCGGAGGAGCTGGCGAGGCGCGACCTCTTGGACATCTTGTCATCCGATTACGTGCCTTCTGCCCTCCTGCTGGCCGCTTTTCGGCTAGCCGATCTGTGGCAGGACCTGCCCCGCGCCATTGCAACGGTAACCCTCAACCCGGCGACATGTGCCCATCTTCATGATCGGGGTAGCTTGGCAGTCGGCATGCGGGGGGATGTGCTCCGCGTGCGCAAGCTTCGGAGCACACCGATCCTGGCGGGCGTTTGGAGCCAAGGGCTAAAGATCGCTTAAGGCTGCTCCTTTTGGCATTGCGACCCTAGGCGCCCTGCGTCGCGAGAGGCGGGTTCGGATTTATCCTCCCTTGGGCAGCTCTGTGCGGGCTGTCCGCCTAGCATACCGTCGAAACTAAGCCCCAAATCTCCGCCGAAGCCAAAGACGTCATACGAGTGTTACCTGACTGGGCTCTCTCAGCGCATGGCGACACTGCGTCGTCATTCATTCACGATCTGGGGACACATATGATTTTTCGAGCTACTACTTTGACTTCAGTCGCCGCGCTGCTTGCTGCGCCGGCGCTGTCACAAGAGATGAACTTCAACCGCATCGCTTCCTTCATGGTTGCCGAGAATGCTCCGGAAGCGGAAGAAAGCTCCGCCGAAATCATTTCGGCGACGGCGGACGGTATGACGCTCATCTATACCGATGGCCCGGCGGAGGTGGTTGGATTCATTGACATCTCCGACCCAATTAACCCAGTCGCGGCGGGCGCGATTGAGCTTGAAGGTGAACCGACGAGCGTGTCGGTTTCGGGCAGCACGGCCTATCTCGGCGAGAACACCTCAGAAGATTTCATCAACGTTTCCGGCGTGCTGCATGCCATCGACGTGCCGACGCAAACTGTCCTTGCGTCCTGTGACCTCGGAGGTCAGCCCGACAGTGTCGCTGTGTCTCCCGATGGCAGCTTCGTAGCTGTCGCTATTGAGAATGAGCGTGACGAAGACTTGGGTGAAGGCCGCGTGGGTCAGATGCCTGCTGGCTTTGTGGCGATCGTACCGACGGCGGAGAGCGGGCTCGACTGTGGCGCTATGATCACCGCGGATATTACGGGCCTCGCGGATGTCGCGCCAGAGGATCCTGAGCCGGAATTTGTCGCCATCAACGACGAAAACGAGATCGTTGTGACGCTGCAGGAAAACAACCACATGGTCGTGCTCGACGCAGCGGGCACCGTGTTGAGCCACTTCTCAGCGAGCGAAGTCACCCTTGAGGGCGTGGATACCGCGGAAGAAGGCGCGCTCGTCTTTGACCAAACGATCACAGTGGTGCGCGAACCCGACTCCGTTGCGTGGATCGACAACACCCATTTCGCCACCGCAAACGAGGGTGACATGGATGGCGGCTCGCGCGGGTGGACCATTTTTAGCCAGGACGGCGAGATCGTCTATGAAAGCGGTGTCGAGTTTGAACACGCGATCATCGAGGTGGGCCATTACCCTGAGGAACGGTCCGGCAACAAAGGGGTCGAACCGGAAAGTGTGACCTTCGACGTCTTTGGCGGCACGCCCTACGTTTTCGTCGGTGCGGAGAGGTCTTCCATCGTGGGGGTCTACAACGTGTCAGACCCGGCCAACCCTGTACTGGAACAACTCTTGCCATCCGGGATCGGGCCGGAGGGTTATGTCACCATCCCAGAGCGCAACCTGCTTGTCTCTGCCAACGAGGTCGATGACGCAGGTGCCCGCGCCCATGTGATGCTGTTCGAATACCAGGACGCCCCCGCAAGTTACCCTCATCTGACCTCCGCAGGCATGGACGAGCTCACCGGATGGGGGGCAATCTCAGGTCAGGTCATGGCCGAAGATGGTACGATCTTTGCGGTGTCCGACAGCTTTTACGGTATGCAGCCGACAATCTTCCACGTCGATGTCACGGAAACGCCTGCGCGCATCGTTGATGCGATCCGCGTCACGCGCGAGGGCCAGCCGGCACAGCTCTTTGACATGGAGGGTATCGCGCTTGACGGCGAGGGCGGCTTCTGGATCGCTTCAGAAGGCCGTTCTGACCGCCTTATCCCGCACGCCATTTACCATGTCAGTGAAGACGGCGCGCTCGAGGATTATGTTCCTCTGCCGCCAGAGCTTCTGGCCGTGGAACGCCGCTTTGGGTTTGAAGGGATCACGCGCGTGGGCGACATGCTCTACGTTGCAGTCCAACGGGAATGGCGCGACGATCCTGCCAACCATGCAAAGGTCCTCGGTTATAGCCTGGAGACAGGAGAGTGGAGTGTGATCCACTACAAGAAAACCGAACCCGCGACGGGATGGGTTGGCCTCTCAGAAATCGTGGCCCATGGCGATTTCATGTATTTCATCGAGCGGGATAATCAGCATGACACGCGCGCTGTGACCAAGCTGATCACCCGAGTGCCGATGTCTGAGATGGCCGGGATGGTTGCGATTGGAGAGACCCCCGCGGTGCTGGAGCCCGAGGTCGTGGTTGACATCCTTCCCTACCTCACATCGACGGGCGGTTACGTCCTCGACAAGGTTGAAGGCTTAGCCATTGCTGAGGATGGCACGATGTGGGTCTCGACCGATAATGACGGTGTCGATGACCATTCCGGCGAGACGATGTTCTTCCCGGTACGCATGGAGTAACACTTAGAAAGGCCCGTTCAGCCTTAACAAGGCTGAGCGGGCTAGGCACTCGGACCTTTCGACCGACGCTATATGAGCCCATACGCCCTGGCCTTGGCTGTAGCGGCCGTGCTCGTATCTAGCTTCCTATGACCCTGCGTAAGAAGCGCTCCCAACGCTCTAGGAGTACTCACGCCGCACAAACTGTGCTGGTGGGACTTGAAGCTTTCTATCGCCAAGCTGCACAAACAAAAGCAAATGAGCTGCAATTTGAACAAGCCAGGATGACCGCCGTACCACGACCGTGTCCGATCCAAAAAGTGACAGCTTCGATCCGAACAGATCGCACTTGGTTTGTGGCCAAAGTGAAGAAGACACAAAGAGATGGTTGGCATTGGCTTCGGCCGAAATCCCCAATCCACGCTATTCATGGGTGCGCTTCTGACGCGCGAACCGTCGTCCTTTTCAAGCTGTTTTTGCGTGAGTTTCGCCGCAGTTCGAAACAGAAGCCTTCCCATTTCTGCATGCTGCCTGACGGCTTGGATCTAGCTGCTAAATGTCCCTCAATCTAAGCTTAAGTGATGGGGTTAGAGAGCTCGTCAAAGCCTATTTCTCTAAGAAACAGTGGAAGAAAACGCGAACGAGATAAGGGGTGAGACCGCAATGCTAGAAGGCCTACTTCGCGAGCGTACCTCTTATGTGTTTCTGCTGCGACCCTTTTTTGCGAGCGACATGAGAGTGGGGCAAAGGAACTACTCACGCCGATCAACAGTCGCGAATGACTTGTTAGACCTCTTGAGCTTGCTAATCGAGCATCTCGGAAGCGGCACTAAGCATGCCTTACTTCTATCAAATTAGACTTCAGCGAGTGCTGCAGTTAGCTAGTAGCTAGGGTGCAGATCGGCTTTGCTGTAGAGTTCGATGAGGGTTTCTCGGGGGATGAAAATCTCGTCATTGATCGGCGCGCGATATCCTTAGTGCAAGCCGTGACGCGTCCACCTAAGGGCGCCGCGGTCGTCCTCCTTGGGGTAGGCGATGTCGGCGGCCATGATGCGCGAGACTATCTTCACGAGATGCGCGCCCCCTCAATTCATTTGACTTCGCCAATGGTGAGGGTTGTGCACTCAGTTGGCCAAGGTCTACGGCAAGAAACAGAATTCTGGGCCACCTTATCGCAAGATTAGAGCGCTCCCACAGGGAACGGGATACGCCCACTGACGCGGACTTTATTGAATTCTTTCATACGAGCTAACACGTCGACCCCGATTTGGCGGTAGGCATCTAGAATATCCACCATCACCCAGTTCTCTCGGATTTTGCCGTTCTCGATGCGCCAGAAGTCGAGGCTATTCATCGTGATACGCTGACCAGAAGGAGCGATGCCCATCCAACCGTTTTGCGTCACGGTTTGGATCATGTTGGGCCATCCGGTGACCGCGCAGTAATCGCCATCCCCGAAGAAGTGATAGGTAATCTCATCTATGTATTGTCCTCGGTCCGGCATGGCGTTGATGAAAGGTATTTGGTGCCAGTTGCGGAAACCCGCGATGCCGCGCCCAGTGCCGATGCCGGCAGGACCGTACCAGTTCATGCGATCATGCCAGAACCGGGCCATCTCCATAACTTCAGGACCGCCTTGGCTGGGATGTTTCTTCATGTGAGTAAGCATCGTAACGATGTGGTCGCATGATGCCTGGGCCTTCGCCTCGTCCCAGGGGCCCGGGACATGGCCATTCAGCGTGGCCGGCCCCGGGATGAAAAACTCTAGGCCGAGCGATGGTGCCATTGGCCAGGCTTTGGCCTGCATCATTAATTCGGGGATGTCCCAAAGCGCCTGTACTTCCACCACGTGACCGTCTTGGAAGCGATAGAATTCGTGGAACCGCATGTGAGCGAGGTGTCCGGTGGGCGGGATGCCGAGCCAAGGCCCCACGAAGGAGCCCATGTAGTGCCCGCCGCACCCTACCCAATTGTCCCCGCGCTCAGTGCGCCCCGCCATCACAATCCAGTCGCGACGCTCTAGGTCCGGCATGGCGTCGAAAAGAGGGGCATAGCAACGCTCGTAAAGCGCGTCAGGACCTATCATGTCACCCAAAGGGTGGGGCATGTGGATGACTGCATCGGGTGTAATGAGACTGCGTAAGGCACCGCAAACCGTGGCTGGTTCAAAGTCGACCATCGAGGCGCGCAGCGGCGCGAGGGCGGCTTTATTTGCGGTGTGGATATCTGTCATTGGACTTGCAATGCGTGCATGCGGGCGAAGACGTCGACGCCTAGTTGGCGAAAGAGGTCGATCATGTCGACCATGACCCAGTTCTCGCGAATTTGTCCTTCCTCCACCCGCCAGAAGTCGAGGCTGCGCCGTGTGAAGCGCCGTCCTGTGGGGGCGAGACCGAGAAAGCCGTCACCAGAATGAGTGGCGGTGGCTGAGGGCCACCCTGTAAAGGCGACGAGATCTCGATCTCCGAAAAACACACCCTCACTTAGGTGGCGGGTATTCTCGGAGAGCCCATTGCGAAAGCCCTTCAGAACGACGTCGCGAATGCCTTTAATACCCCGAGCGCTGCCGATCCCGGTCGGCCCATACCAGGGAGCGGAGGGGTGCCAGTATCCGCTCAGGCCACGGTCCGGCGAAGTAGCATCGCCCTGTTTGAGGTCGTGAAGCATGTCCCAGACGAGTTGCACTGAGGCGTCCGCCCAGTTGGCATCAAAGGGATCGGAGACAAGGCCCTGTCCCGTGGAGGGACCAGGACACATCCATTCAACGCCAAGCTGCCGCGCCATGGGCCAGACCCCCGCTTGGGCCATTAGCTGTGGGATGTCCCAAAGGGCTTCCATCTCTACCACGCGGCCATCCTCGATGCGCATGTACTCGTGGTAGCGGAAAAACACTGGCTTTCCCGTGGGGGGAATGCCGAGCCAAGGCTTTTCGAACGTACCTAGGAAGTTGCCGCCCAGGCCCACCCAGTTGCCCGATGCTCCTTCGCCCCAGCGCGGGCCGGCCATGACGATGAAATCAGCGCGCTCTAGGTCGGGCAGGGCGGTTTGCAGCGGTGCGTAGACTTTCGTCCAAAGATCGGCTCCGGCGAGATCGCCCAAGGGATGGCCGAGACGGACGGTTGCATCGGGCGCGAATGCCTCACGGAGGGCCGCCTCAATGGCGCGCGCGTTTGTGGATCGTAACGCCGATCGCAAGGGCGAAATCGCGCGCTTGTTTTCGTCGTGGATCGACGCGTCCCGAGCGGGCGCATCGGCATCGGCCAGGGTCATCCCTTAACGGCCCCCGCCGTCAGGCCGCTCACGATTTGGCGTTGGAAGAACATGATGAGCATGATCAACGGCACCGTAGCTGACACGACTGCGGCGACCGCGAACATCACATTCCCCTGAACCTGCGTCGATCCCATGAAGCTCGCTATTTTCGGGATCATGGTCTCGTTTTCCTGAGCAAGCAGCATCCGAGTGACAGTGAAGTCATTATAGGCAAGCAAGAAAGAGAAGAGACCGGTGGTGATTACGCCGGGCCACATGACGGGCATGATGACCTCCCGGAACGCCTGAAAGCGCGTGCAGCCGTCCACCATGGCGCTTTCATCGAGGTCCTTGGGGATGTTTAGGAAGAAAGAGTGCAGCATCCAGAGGGTAAAGGGCTGATTGATAGCCACCAAAACGATGATGGTCGTGGGCAGGATGCCCCACACGTTCCATTCGAAGAACGGAAGAAGGTAGCCTGAGACGAGCGTGATGTGGGGCATGGCGCGAAACACGAGTGCCGCCATCAGTATCCAGAACGCGTAGCGGAAACCGGAGCGTGCGAGCGCATAGCCTCCCAGGGTTCCAAAAGTGAGTGAGATGATCACGGTGAAAAACACCACGATCCCGGTATTTAACACCGAGCGCCAAAATGCCTCTTGGATCCAAGCCCCTTCATAGCCGTTCGTTGTAAACGCGCCCCCGGTTTCGATCTGTGTGCGGGCGCCATAGATGGCATTCGTCCAGTCCGCCTTTGAAAAGAAGTCGCCCTCCACTTTGAACGAACCCCAGGCTGTCCAAAGAAAGGGGAAGGCTGCGATGATGAGCCAGAGCGCCACAAGGCCCAGTGAAATGACTTTTGCAGCTGTGAGACGGGATTGCGCTTTGGTCGCCATGGGGCCGTCTCCTCTAATGGCTCTTCGCGTTAAAATCGCGCCATGTGCGGATCAGCACCGGGGTGAGCAGGATCGCGACGCCGATTATCGTCAAAACTGAAGTTGCTCCTGCGGAGCCATAGAGCGGGTTACCTGCCGCTATCAGATCCTGGTAGATTATCGTGCTCAGCGAACTCGCATGGGCCTCGGCCTGGAAGCTGATGATCGGCTCAAAGACGCGGAAATTGTCCATGAGCTGAATGAGAGTGATGAAAACCACGAGCGGCATCAGGTGCGGGACCGTCACGAAGATCGTGCGCTGCCATGCTGACGCACCGTCGAGCATTGCCGCTTCCATTTGCTCCTCGGGAACGGTTTGCAGGCCAGCATAGAAAACGATGAAGCTGAAAGGCAGCGACGACCAAATGCCGTAGACGATCAACATGACCCAATTGAGCGCCGTCGTGGATTTTAAGCTTAGCGAGGGATCATTGAACACATTCTGGATCGTTGCCCCGATGATGCCATCGCCATCGACCATCCAAAAGAGGATGAGGGCACCCACCAAGGGGGTCACGATCATCGGCAAAAGTGAGATGAAGATTGTCGGACCTTTGAACATCCGAGGCAGATTGTTCACGCCCAGTGCGATGGCGAGACCGAGAACAATCACGAAGGGCGTCACGACCGCGGTGTAGGTCATTGTGAATGCCAGCGCCTTGTAAAAGGGCAAATCGAAGACCGCGCCTATGAAGCCGCCGATGGTTTCGGAGCTTCGCCACGCCTCGCCGATCTCAGCTGTCGCGAGATGCGCGCGATTTAGGTATGTGCCTAACCCGTTGAACTGCCCCAGGGGCTGGGCCTCTCTGAGGGCTTCCGTTGCCGCAAGATCTACCTTGGTGGTTTCAGTGCAACCGAACGGGCCACAGCTTTCCGACACGACTAAAACCTGCTCGTGTTCAACATAGAGAGACTGAATAGCCACCGACACGATCGGCAGAGCTATGAAAAGGATCATGGCCGACAGTGTTGGCAGGATGAACCAGAAGAAGGTGCGGTGTGGCATGGTCCAGACGCTTTCTGAGGCGAGGTTTGACCGGGGCATGCGGGAGATGCCCCGGTCGGGCGCGGGAGAGACGCGCCGTTACTGAAGGAAGCCGGCTTCCTTCGCGGTAGTCACGTATGCGGCTTCGATATCGGCGAGCGTTTCTTCGGCGCTTTCGTCGCCCTTGAGGAAGTCCGCCAGTTCAGCGGAAGCCGCGTTGTGCATCAAGTTGATGTACGGGATCATCGGATAGGGGCGCGCGCCTCCCTGCGCCGTCTGCGCGACGCCAGCGGCGGCGGGGCCCGGGGTGAAGCCGTCCACAAGCCAGATCGCGTCGTCATTGTGATCAGCCATCAGATCGGCAGTAAGCGCGCTCACCAAGGCCGCGAAAGCTGCTTCGGCTTCTTCGTCACTAATATTGGCAGCGATGGTCACGCCATCCCACCAAAGCGTCGCAACAGGCGTTTCACCCCCTCCCACGGTGGGCGCCCCCGTCAGCACGGTGTTTTCGATCACTTCAGGAGAAGAGCCTTCTTCGTCGAGTATGGCTCCGCCACGGGAGCCCCACATAATGCCAAGCGCTGCTTGGCCCGCCTCCCACAGGCCTTGGGTCTCGTTAGAGGCATGGCTCAAGTAATCGGGATGCGCGTATTCAGCGAGTGCCGCAATCGACTCCAAGGCTGCTACGCCAGTTTCATTGTTGATGTTTGGCTCCGCAGACCCTGGCATGAACAAATCGCCGCCATGGCCAAAGTAAAATAGGTTGAAGAGCTCGCCCATGTTCCAACCCGTCGCGTTCATGACGATTGGGTGCTCCATTATCCCCGCCGCCCGTATCGCTTCGGCGGCGTCGACTATTTCCTCCACTGTCGTCGGGATGCTCTCCACGCCAGCTTGCGCGAGGATGTCCGTGCGCGAATAAAGATGCTGGGAATTCGCCATGAAAGCTACCGCCATGATGTTACCATCGAGGGTGATGAACTGACTGGGATTTAAGTCGCCGCCGTACTTTGCGACGAGATCATCGAGTGGTCGCACGAGCCCATCATTCATAAGCTGCGTAAGGGTGGAATTCGCAACAATGACCGAGCTGAATTGTGACGGTGTTGGCGTAAGAGCTTGGTTCATCATATCGCGCGTGTCGTCGCGCAGGTTGATGACAAATTCGCTTGTGCTTCCCCCGCAATTAGCCTGAGCCTTGGCGGTAACGGCTTGAATGGCAGGAAAGTCGCTGCCTAAGACGCGCACGGATTGGCCTTCTGGGCCGCAAGATGCATGTCCCCCGGCGAGCGCCACGCTCCCCCAAAGGACCGCCATAGTTCCAATTGCTATCGTGTGTTTCATCATCATTTCATTCTCCCTGATCTCGCGCGGTGTCATCGTAATCGGCAGTAGATGACCGTCCCTGGCGTTGGTTTTGACGCTAGGCATAGAATTGAGATTCAACTAATGAATATGATTAATGGTGGATATTAGCACATCTGATATCAGGCGCATCGACCCGACAAGTATGATGGTCTTCCTCGCCTTGATGCGTCACCGGAAGGGGACCATGGCCGCGGAGGAGTTGGGGCTAACACAGCCGGCCATAAGCCATGCGCTAAAAAGAATGCGCGGTGTCTACAAGGACCCGCTCTTTCTGCGCCGGTCCCACGGTATGGAACCCACGGCTCTGGCCCGCGAGCTTGAGCCTAAAATCCGAGAAGTTGTTGACACTCTTGCACAAACGCTGACACCGGCTGCTGCGTTCGACCCCAGCGATGTTACGGGTGAGTTGCGCCTCGGAGCTTTTGATTTCGAGTTGGCGACGATCCTTCCGGCCCTGGTTTCGCGCCTGCGGCGCAGCGCGCCTAAGGTGTCGATCTACGGCTTTCAGCTTGTCAGCGAGCAGGCACTGGAGGCGCTGCTGAATGGCCGCATCGACATGGCCGTAGTGTACTTTGAACACACTCTAGGCGATCACCCAAGCCTGATTTGTGAGCCGATTTACTCCGAGAAATACGTCGCTGTGGCACGAAAGGACAATTCTCTTTTCAACAAGCCGTTTGACTTAGACGACTTTGCACGCGCGGACCATCTTCTGGTGTCCCCTTCTGGGTCAAAAAGAAACATGATAGATCACGCTCTTCAGTTGGAAGGACTAAGCAGAACTGTTCGAACAGTGGTGCCGTCACTCTTTTCTGCGCTGGCCGTTCTGGAGCAGACAGACCTTGTTGCCTCGCTCCCGGAACGCGTCGCGATCCAGCATGCGAAACGGTTCGGCCTGGCCTTTCGGGAGCTCCCGATCAAAGGCGGGCAATTTCAGCTCCATGCTATTACCCACAAGCGCGACTCAAACAGTGCAATGCATCAATGGATGGCAGAGCAGGTGAAAGAGACGAGCCTCGCAAATGAAGCAAAGTGAAGCTTTGAACAAACAATCAGAAAATGTGTCCGTGCTCCCAAAGACTTTGCCTTCGCAAAGGCCCAAAAGGGGCGGTTGGCATGCGGGAGAAGCGGTATTCGGATGAGAGGGTTTTCAAGCTCTTTCACGCGGCCAGCTAAAGCAAACTGCGGATCTAACAAGTGGAAATCTGTCGATCGAACTGCCACCCGAACCACTCACTAACAGGGTTCATGAAAGCTATGCGAAAGTAGACGGCATCCATACAATTTTCGTATCTCGGTTTTAGGGCGGCAGCTCCACAAAAGTCACTTAGAGCATCTAACTCTGCCGGGGCAGCCTATGACAGCGACACAGCTCGATTAGGATTAGATAGCTTTAGCAATGACGTGAGCATGTTAGAGTTCAACGCCTAGGTGCTGCACGGTGCCGTGCATTTTGGTATGACCTTCAACTAAATGAAGAGCGCGAAGACTTCTGGTCTTCTGCTAGAACTGGCAAATCTTGGACGTCCGCATTCAACGAGCGACTCACGCGCTGGCAGCTAGACCTATGATGCCACCCAACCAGGGACTATAAGCGCAAATTAGCCAGTCGATACGTAAAGGCGCTAATGAAAGCAGGCTGGCTGCAGATACTCTGGTTTGACCACTAACTTGCCCTCGGTGCACCACTAAGCAGAAATACTCGTGTCTATGCAAACCTGGCGGTGCACGGGTTTGTGATTTTTCGGTGGAGGACGGAAGCCGGCTTTTTCAATTTGCCCTGGCGCCGTGACTTTTTAAGTTCTTTATCTTCCCCAGTTGGCAGACGAGCTGGTTGTGATCGATCGCCACGTCAAAACAATGCCCTACGGAATAAAACCCTACCCTGATCAAAGCATTTTGTGACAGTGTTCGCCGGAGCCTCCGACGTCGACAAAGAACTCAATGCGATCTTGTTGGACGGCAGAACGTGCGCTGCCTGCTAAAAGGCCTGGTCTCGAATGTGTCAGCCAAGACGATATTGGCAATTATCCCAAGTGGCGGTCGGATCCATTGCCTATCCCTGCCCGCGCAGGCGGGATAAAGTCTGGCATCCGAGGCGAGCGGGGCGCAACGCTATGTGTTTGGAGCTTAAGCGCAGAATGAAGGAATAGGGCCCGTGTTTATTCCGGCATTCTCGGCTCGATGTGCGGCGCGAAGATTGGCAAAATGGATTTCAGGGTTGGGGCAGAGTACCTTCAAGTCGTGGGGGACATCGTCCACGGAGCTTTGTAAGAAGGTAAGATACCAGCGCCTCGCGCCCGTATTGGGATAGTGAAGCAGGTGATTTTAGGCGTGCAGGCTCGGGAAGGACTGAGGGCGTAACCAAGGGCACCTCGTTACGAACGGATTGAAAGTATCGTTGTGGAACAGAAGCATACAGAATAGCGAAGCCTGGATGGCTTTGCAGATCATAGGCCTGAAACCTTAGTCGCAGATATTGTGTTCGTCGCGAAACTCAAGTTTGTTGTTCGGGTTAGGTTCCGCCCCGAAAATTGATCGGTCGGCATGAGCTGACACCCTAGCGAGCGCCCGCCAGCTGATCATCCCGACTGTAAGGAGCGGTCATGTCCTGGACCGAAGAGCGCGTTGAGCTACTGAAAAAGCTCTGGGGTGACGGGCAGTCCGCGAGCCAGATCGCCAAGGAGCTGGGCGGCGTTACCCGCAACGCGGTCATTGGGAAAGTGCACCGGCTCGGGCTGTCGAACCGTTCAGTCGCGGGCAACCCTGTTGCGAAAGTAAAACCAGCATCTCAGCCCAAGCAGGAAACTGCCCGCAATCAAAGCGAGACCGCAAAAAACAAGACCTCGGTTGCCGCCGGGCAGAAGGCTAAATCTGCCGCACCCGCAAAGCTGCCGCAGATCCTTTCCGCCGATCAACGGCTTCCGCCACAACCTTCTGCCAATGACATCAGCCCGGAAGCCCTGGAATCCCAGCGGGAAGTTATGAAGAGAGCGCTCCGCCTGAGCCTGATGGAGCTGACAGAAAAGACCTGTAAATGGCCCTTTGGCGATCCCGCGACAGACGATTTCTGGTTCTGCGGGCTGCCCGTCGAACCGGGCAAATGCTACTGCGCACCCTGCGCCAATGTCGCTTATCAACCCGCATCATCGCGGCGCGAGCGCCGGCGGTAACTCCCTTGGCGGTCGACCAGCGGTAGACATCTCGGCGCTTTACCAGGGCGGGAAGCGGTCTTGGAACTTGCTATAGTCCTGCTGCAGTTCTGCGTCGGTGATGAGACAGGCATCTAGCGTGCTCACGATGGCGGCCTGATCGATCTCATCGTCGCTC
>JBCCYG010000003.1:0-39494 GCA_039190145.1 Pseudomonadota bacterium
CTTCACCCGCGTGCTGCTCAAGGACGCCGGGATTGATCCCGACACCGAAGTAACTTGGGTGCCGGTGGGCTTCGGCCAAACGGCGGTGGCCGCCTTTGAGGCCAAGCAGGTCGACATCATCATCACCATGGAGCCTGTGCAAACGATCCTCGATGCCCGCAACACCGGGGAGATGGTCATCGACTTACCCTCCGGCGAGGGCCCGGAGCTTTTCCGCACCTATCCCGGCGTCTCGCGCATCGCCTTGCGCTCCCATGTTGCAGAGAACCCCGATCTCTTTGAGGCGTATCTTAAGGCCCATGATGAAGTGATCGCCTTTATCTCGGATGACGCGAACGTCGATGAGGTCGCCGCGATCTTCTCCGAGGCCAGTGGACAACCGCTCGAAATCGCCACTGCCATCGTCGGTAAGTACACTTCAGTTTGGCAGAACGTGTTCGACTGCAAGGGCTATGACAACGTCCTAGCCTATCTCGTGGCGTCAGGTCAGTTCGCGCAGGAGCTCGCCGATGATGCGCAGAGTTGCAATGACATCGTGGCTCCTGTGTCCCAAGGCATCATCATTGAATAGGTCGCAGCACCTATGCCTTGGCATCGTCACGTCGACGTTGGCAGCGCTCCTGGGTGCGCTGCCAACAACGCTTTTTTGCGCCGAGCTTGGAGAAAGCGATGACCTCAACTGATCATGCACCGAGCACCGCTGGAGGCCAGACGCAGGCCAACGCGTCGATGGCCCAATCGGTGGCAGACACGCAAAGCGAGTATCTGGAGCGCATGAAGCGGGACGCGATACGAGATGGGTTTATCATATGGCTCTTCCGGATCGGCGTTGGCGTTGCCCTTCTTGGCGCCTGGGAATACGCCGCCCGCGCTGGAATGATCGACACGTTCTTTTTCAGTCAACCCACCGATGTGTGGGGTTTTCTCGTGCAGATGTTCGGCGATGGCTCGGTTTGGCGGCATATTGGTGCGACACTGCAATCGACCCTCATCGGCTTCTTCCTCGCCGTTGTGACGGCCATCCCTTTCGGGCTCCTTTTGGCGCGCTTTCCTTTGCTAGACAGCATTTGCGCCCCCTATCTCGCGGCACTCAACGCCCTCCCGCGGGTGGCCCTTGCGCCGATCTTCATCCTTTGGTTCGGCGTAGGCATTGAATCGAAAATCGTTCTCGTTTGGAGCCTCGTTTTCTTCATCATCCTCATCAACACCGAGGCAGGCGTGAAGTCTGCGGACCGGGAGTTGTTGCGTCTGTCAAAAGTGATGGGAGCCACGCAGCGGCAGATTTTTACGAAGATCATTTTGCCCGGCGCCGTCCCCTCGATCTTCGCGGGCATTCGGCTGGGCGTCATATACTCTCTCTTGGGAACGGTTGTGGGTGAAATGGTGGCTGCAGAGGCGGGCCTCGGACAGATGGTGAGCCTCTTTTCAGGCACCTATCGCACCGGTGGCGTTTTGGCGGTGTTGCTTTTGCTCTCTCTCATGGGGGTGGCAATGAACGGGGTCATGCTGCTTTTGGAGAAGCGGCTTCTCAGATGGCAAGAATAAAGGTGGGGGCCGCAGTGAGTAACGGATTTGATCACAAGCAGTTTCGAGCGACCCTCGGCACGTTTTCCACTGGCGTCGTTGTTGTCTCCACGCTTCTGGAGGGCAAACCGGAAGGCATGACGATCGGCGCATTCACATCTGTGTCGCTCGAGCCACCGCTTGTGGGGTTTTTGCCTGCCAAGAGCTCTACGACCTGGCCAAAAATCAGGGAGGCCGGATCGTTTACGATCAACATCCTGGCCTTCGATCAACAGGCAATTTGCGGCGCCTTTGCACGAACGTCAGAGGAGAAATTTGCAGGAATTGACTGGTCTCTCTCCCCGCATGGAACGCCCCACTTGGCGGGGGCTTTGGCATGGTTGGATTGCGACGTATCCGACGTGTTCGAGGCGGGAGATCATGACATCGTCATCGGGAGCGTGGCCTCACTGTCGCGGGGCGAGGAAAAGGAACCGATGGTCTTCTTCAGCGGAGCCTTGCGGACGTTGGCGGCCCTTGAGCAGGCATCAGTGTCTTAAGTGACGGAGCGCAACTGATTGAGCGGCCGCGGTGATCTGGCGGATGGGCATGACGCACGTCGCTAGCGCTTGAAGTGCGCCCCTTCAGTTGCTTCGACAGGTGATCTTGGACCGCTAGCGAACGGCAGTCGGACGAAGACGTTTTGAAGCTGCTCTATAAGGTTCAGCAAAAGCTGACACTCCTAGGTCGCTCCAGGTTTAAATTCCGATGATGAAGCGTCTGCTTCTCGCGAGAATTAAACCCAATCGCGTGGCGAAATGCATGCGAGGCTTGTGGGCGTGCTGTTAGAAGAATGCGAACGGGTCCCTATTAGGATAACAACGCCCTCCCTTAGTCCGCGCAAAGGCCGCGCCATTCGGCCAAAGGGGCGGCTCAGTTAAGCTTGGAAAGGTCTTGAGAGACGAGACTGCTTTTCTGATTGAATTGGTTTGACACGGAGACATGGACGGAGGCGTGGCCGCGGCGAACTTCTGAAGGCTTCGCATTCCCCGAAAACGGGGCACTGCTCGCTCTCGTCGTCGAAATGGCAGGTGTAAGCTCTCGGCACTGTTGTTCAGTGACATTCCCGTATCATGGCGGTCGCCAGCGCCTATGTCCTGCAATGCAGCCCAGTAGGAACAGAGTTTGTCCGTCGCGACGACCTCGGCGTGACCATGCTTTCGCATGGCTTTCGTCGGGAACTTTAAAGCTGCGTGCTCATCTTTGGTATTCGTGGCAAAGCTCTCGAGCACCTAGCGTTAATGGTTAACCGCGCGGTAGGGGTAGTGCAGCTCGCCGTTGGACTTCACGAACATCTCTTCGAGGTGCCACTCCTACCGGCTGGACTTCATGCCGTGAACCCGACGCCTTCAATTGTTGCCGCAAACATAGGGCAGAACCTATGACGCCAAGATCGGACCGCCTCATGGCTAACGTCGACACCTCGCTCGTGCAGCAGGTATTCAAAGTCTCGAAGTAGGAGTGGCGCCTGGATGCAAAGCATCACCGCGAGAGGGATGAGCTCAGGGCTCGTTCTGAAGTAGAAAAGGGGTTCGTTTGGGCATGAGCCAATGATTACTAGCGCCCGGCACTCCCTCAAGCCAAGTTCTGCTCAAACCTCCTCTTACGGCAGTAGGGCACTAGGCTGCCGGGAGGACCTTCTGGGTTTGCTGCCCGAGGTTGTCGATACCCAAAGTCAATGTCTCACCCCCCTTAAGGTAGCGTGGAGGCTTCATCCCCATGCCGACCCCTGGCGGCGTTCCGGTGGAAATCACGTCGCCTGGCTGCAAGCTCATGAAGAGGGAGCAGTAGGAGATTAGTTGGGGCACCTTGAAGATCAGTGTAGCCGTGGAGCCGGACTGCATCCGTTCTCCGTCCACCTCGAGCCACATGCCTAAGGCATCGATGTCGCCCACCTCATCGGGCGTCACGAGCCAGGGCCCGGTGGGGCCGAAGGTGTCGCAGCCCTTGCCCTTGTCCCAGGTGCCGGCGCGGTCGAGCTGGAATTCGCGTTCGGAGACGTCATTTACGACGCAGTAGCCGGCGACGTGGCTCAATGCGTCGGCCTCCTCGATGTAGCTGCCGGCCTTTCCGATGACGACGCCGAGCTCCACCTCCCAATCGGTGCGCGTGCTGTCGCGGGGGATCTGGATGGCATCGTTCGGGCCCACGATGGAGGAGGTCCACTTGTTGAAAATGATTGGCTCCGCCGGGATGGGCATGCCCGCCTCCTCGGCATGGTCGGCGTAGTTGAGGCCAATGCAGATGAACTTGCCGATGGCGCCCACGCACGGGCCGAGGCGCAGGTCGTCCTGCGGCGTGCCGTCGACGATGGGAAGGGCATCGGTATCGAGCTTTGCGATGGCGGCGAGGCCTTCGGGCGTGAGCGCGGGGCCCGCGATGTCGGTAATATAAGCGGAGAGGTCTCGAACCCGGCCGACCGCGTCGAGCAGACCGGGTTTCTCGGCGCCGGGGGCACCGTAGCGCAAAAGTTTCATGGACGCTCCTTGGTTCGATCTTGTGGGGTCGCCGCTCAGGCGGCGCGCTCGCCGGTGAGGCCCGAAATCGCCTGGATGAGGTTGTCCTCGGTCACTTCTTCGGAGGTGAATGTACGCATGACGCGTCCGGAGTACATGGCGACGATGCGGTCGGAGACGTGGAGCACCTCCGGCATCTCCGAGCTGATAACGATGACGGCGTAGCCCTGGGCAGCGAGGCGGCGGAGCAGTTTGTGGATCTCGGATTTGGAGCCCACGTCGATGCCGCGGGTGGGCTCATCCACGATGAGGACGTTGGGCTTCATCGAAAGCCACTTGCCGATGACGATTTTCTGCTGATTGCCGCCAGAGAGGTTGCCGGCCTCCGCCTTCCAGCCCGGAGCACGAATGTTGAGCTTGTCGCGGTAGAGGTCGTAGATGGCGATCTCGGCGCCCTCGGCCACGAAGGGTCCGGCGCGGAGGTCGTCGACCTGCGGCAAGGTCATGTTGTCACGCAGGTTCATGCCGAGGACGAGGCCCTGGCCCTTGCGGTCCTCCGGCACGAGCGAGATGCCCTTGGCGATGGCGTCCTGGGGCGAAGAGATGCGAACGGCTTTGCCGTCGAGGAGGATGTCCCCGGCGGAGGGGTCGCGGAGGCCGAAGAGCGTCTCTGCGATCTCCGTGCGGCCCGCGCCGACGAGGCCGTAGAAGCCCAGCACTTCGCCGCGGCGCACCTCGAAGCTGACGTCCTGGAAGAGCTTGCCACAGCTCAGGCCGCGGACTTCGAGCGCAGTGGCGCCGAGGTCGTGGTGCGAGGTGTTGCGGCTCAGATCGAGGCTACGGCCGATCATCATGTTGGTGACGCCCTCCTCATCGGAGGCGGCTGTCTCGACGGTGCCGACATATTGCCCGTCGCGGAGGACGGTGATGCGGTCGGTGATCTTGAAGATCTCCTCCATTCGGTGGGAGATATAGACGATGCCCACGCCCTCCCTCTGCAGGTCGGCGATGACGTCGAAGAGCACGACCTTTTCGGCATCGGTGAGGGAGGCGGTGGGTTCGTCGAAGATCACCGCCTTGGCGTCCACCGTGAGCGCGCGGGCGATCTCCACCATCTGCTGGTTGGCGATCGACAGATCGCCCACGCGGGTGCGGGCGTTGAAGCCGACCTTGAGCTTTTTCAGGATGGCGTCGGTCTTGGCATAGAGCGTGGGCCAGTCGACGCGGCCGAAGCTGCGGCGGGGCAGCTCGCCCAGATAGATGTTTTCGGCGACGGTGAGCTCTGCGGCGAGTGACAGCTCCTGATGGATGAAGACGATGCCCTTGGCCTTGGCGTCGAGGGGGCCGTGCATGACGGTGCGTTCCTCCTCCACGAAGATCGCGCCCTCGTCAGGCTGATAGATGCCGCCGAGTACCTTCATCGAGGTTGATTTGCCCGCGCCGTTCTCACCCATGAGGGCATGGACCTCGCCCGGAAGGACGGAGAAGGAGACGTCGTCGAGCGCTTTGACGCCAGGGAAGGTCTTGGTGATGTGTTCAAGGCGCAGCACAGGGTCGGTCATACCTTCAGTGCCTCCTTGCCCTTCACGTTGAGCTGACGGTCGAGGAAGAGGACGGCAATGAGGATGCAGCCGATGACGAGGTTCACCGTGGAGGTATCCGCGCCGATATGGCCGAGGCCCTTGCGCAGGAGCTGTATCGCGATGACGCCTCCTAGCGTTCCGATGACATTGCCCGCGCCGCCGGTGATCTTGGTGCCGCCGAGGACGACCGCGGTGATGACCCAAAGCTCGTAGAGCTGGCCGTCATTGGGGTTTACGGAGCCCGTCTCCGAGTAGAAGACGACCGCCGAGAGCGCTGCGAGAAAGCCGATGATGGCGAAGTTTATCATCATGTGGGGGCCCACGCGGATGCCGGCATTGACGGCGGCCTCGCGGTTGTCGCCGACGGCGTAGGCGTTGCGGCCATGAACCGTGCGCGTCATGACGAACCACATCACGATCGTGACGCCGAGGAGAAACCAGGTGGCGGTGTGGAGCCCGAGGAACTGCGCCTCCGCGAAGTCGACGAGCGTCCAGTTGAGGTGGCTCGTCGGGTTCTCGCCGTTGAACATGAAGACGATGCCGCGGTAGCCCAGCATTGCCCCCAGCGTGACGATGAAGGCGTCGACACCGGTCTTCCAGACGATAAAGCCATTGAGGGCGCCGAGGATCGTGCCCACGGCCAGCGCGAGGAGCCAGGCCACAGGGATCACCCAGTCGCCCAGGCCCGCGAAGATGGGCCAGGTCATGGCATCAAGCAAGATGATCGCGGCGATGGCGAAGGTGGCACCCACGGAGAGGTCGATATTGCCATTCACCATGACGATCGTCATGCCCATGGCGATGATGCCAATGGGGGCTGATTGCTTGAGCAAGAGCAGCATGTTCTCGTAATCCATGAAGGCGGTGTCGGTGAGCGCGAGATATTCGCCCGCCACGCTGAAGAATATGAGCTGCAGCACGATAAAGCCCCAGATCGCGCCACCCTTCATGAGCTTTGATAAAGCACCGGATTGGAATGAACTAACCATGGTCCTGACCCTCAAGCGATTGGTGACAGCAGCTTGCCGCGCTTGGCTGCGATATCGAGCCAGACAGCCAGGATGATGATGACAAAGGTCACGACGAACTGGACGTAGAATTGCAGCCCCATGAGCAGGAGCCCGTTCTGGATGAAGCCCAGGATGAGGACGCCGATGACCGTCTTGAAGATCGTGCCGGAGCCGCCGAGGAGCGAGGCGCCGCCGAGGATGACGGCTGCGAGCACTTCGAGCTCGAGGCCTTGTCCAACCGTGTTCTGCGAACCGAGCGACCGGGAGGCCTGGATGAGGCCAGCAGTGGCCACGCAGACAGCCGAGATCAGGTAGCAATAGAAGACTGTCCGCGCACGCGGGATGCCGGAGAAGGTGGCCGCCGTGCCGTTGCCGCCCACGGCGTAAACCTTGCGGCCGAAGGGAGTGCGGGAAAGCACGACGCCCAATAGCGCCGCGAGGGCGATGAAGATGAGGATGGGGACCGGAATGCCCGCGACCTCTCCCTGCCCGAAGATGGAGAACCACGTCCCCTCCTTGTCGGCGATGTCCATGTTCTTGCCGCCTGAATAGGTCAGCGTCAGGCCGTGGATGGCCGAGAGCATGCCCAGCGTCACGATGAGCGAGTTGAGCTTCAGATAGCCTACAAGGAAGCCGATGATCGCGCCGAGGCAAAGCGTCATGGCGAACATGGCCGGAATGGCCAAAGCGGGGCCGATCTTGTCGTGGAGGTCGAGGACGACGATCGTGGAAAACGACATCATAGAGCCCACGGAGAGGTCGAGATTGCCCGAGACCACTACAAAGGTAACGCCGAGCGCCATCACGCCCAAAATCGCCGAGGAACGCACAACACTAAACACATTGTCGGGCGACAAAAAGCGGGCATTGGCCAAAGTGAAAACGATTATGAACAGCGCGAAAGCGATCAGGATGCCGTTCTTGGCCAGAAGGCTCGCCACCTGCTGCTTTGTCAGTCCTGAGGCTTCCGTCATCGTGCCTTCTCCCGAGGCGCCCGTGTGCTCCGGCATATCGGTCATGGTGTCCTCCATTTAGCGACCCGCAGCGCCTCTTGCCGGGCGCACAGGGCAAGCGTCTCAGACGAGGGTCATGCCCCCATCGATCATAACGATTTGACCCGTCATGTAATCGCTGTCACGCGACGCTAAAAAAGTCGTTGTCCCCGTAATATCGTGGGGTTTAGCCACGCGTCCGCGAATGATTTCTGACGAGAAGTTCTCCATCGCCTCGCCTGGCCGCTGAGCAGCGCCGATCTCCATTAGGTCCCTGTCGACTTGTTCCCACATCTCCGTAGCCACAACGCCCGGGGCAAAGCCGGTGACGGTGATATTATGCTTGGCGAGATCGCGGGCTGCCGATTGCGTAAGGGAAACCACCGCCCATTTCGATGCACAATAGGGGGCAACATTGTCAAAGCCCTGTCGGCTGGCGATAGAGGCGGTGTTGACGATTTTGCCACCGCCACCCTGGGCAATCATCTGCCGCGCTGCTTCCTGGATGCCAATCATGCACCCCAAGCCATTGACACTCATAATGAAGTTCCAGTTGTCTTCGGTGACATCCATGAAATTCATCGGACGGTTGACGCCCGCATTGTTGAATTTCACGTCGAGCCTACCGAAGCGCTCAACTGTGTGAGCGATCATAGAACGGACTTCTTCTCGATTAGTGACATCGACCGGAACCGAGGTGACGTTTCCGCCGTGTCCATTCAGGCGGCTTCGATTGGCATCGGCGACCTGCGCCACCTGCTCTCCATTGATATCTGCAAAACAAACTTTTGCGCCTTCGTCGAGGAGAGCCTCGCCAACGGCACGACCGATGCCTCGGGCGGCGCCAGTGACGATGCAAACGCGGTCCTTGACCCGATCCATCTTGTTCTCCCTCATTCAAAAGTAGATGCGGGGCGCAGAGCTTGACGCGCCACACCCCGCAGGCGGGAGAACCCTTTAGAACACCGGCTTGGTGAAGTCGGACATGTTATCCTGAGTGATCTTCGGCGTGTCGAAGTAGTTCAGGAACGGCACCTCACTGCCGTTGAGCACGTCGAGCGCGGTTTTGAGCGCTGCTTCTGCGTCATCAACGGGCGACTGATAGATCGACCCCCAATAATCGCCTGCAGCCATGGCATCATAGCCCACAGCAAAATTGGTCGCGCCGACAAAGACGATGTCACCTGCGCGGTCCGCAGCGCGTGCCGCATTCAGGGCGCCAACACCCATATTGTCATCTCCAGAATAGACGCCGTCGATGTCGTCATACTTCACGAGGAACGCTTCCATCACCTGCTGGGATTTTTCACGGTTCCAGTCGCCGGGCTGCGTTTCCACGAGGGTGACGTTCGGGCAAACCTCAGGCAGGCGATCCTCAAAACCCTGGGCGCGTTCAATCGCGGTGGTATAGCCGGGCTGGCCCGAGATCTGCACCACGCGGGCCTCATCCTGGATGCCAAGCGCCGTGAAGCGCTCGCACATTATCTCAGCAGAGCGCGCACCTTGCGTGATGTTGTCCGGGCCAGAGAACGAGGCCACAAAGTCGAAGCCCTGCTCCGCAATGTTAGAGTTGGTGACGATGACCGGAATCCCGGCTTGGCTGGCCTTTCGAACAGCGGGGATGACAGCCTCGCCATTGGTGGGCCAAATGATGATGGCGTCCATTTCCTGCTGAATGAGGTCTTCCATCTGGGCAATCTGGCGGGCCACATCACCGCCCGCATCCAGCACAACAGCTTCGACATCAGGATTAGCCTCTGCAGCGGCGATAAAGGCCTGCTCGTACGTCGTCTGATAGCTATCCACGCCGACATTGTTTTGCGTGATGCCAATCTTAAACGTTTCCGCAGAAGCAACGCCACCCAATAGGGCCAGGGCCGTTGTCGCCGCGAGGATGCTAAGAGTCTTCATCTTTGAGTTCCTCCCAAGAACTGTCGGTTTTGATCTTTTTCGACTGCCGATCCCGCTATCCCAAGCGATCGCCAAGCCTGTCCTTCAGCGTGCAATCTTTACCGAGATCACGAGCGGGTCATTTTATTCACTTTGGATATTATAAAGTTCAAATAGAACTTTTTTTCGATACTCGGCGACCAAGGATTTGACCAACGTCTTGGAGGTGCCTCATGGCCAAGAAGAAAATCCCATCAGAAAAGTCCAATCCGGATTTTTCTACCAACACAAAAAGTGGAAGCACGCAGAAAGCGCTCTTGAACAGCATGGATATCGCCATTGGACATAGCGCTGCTTCCCTAGCACCCTCCGGCGCCGGAACCCAAGAGAACACGCTTCAGATGCTGGGCTTTCTCGACGCGCTGTCCGACGAACTTGATGATGTTTTCGATCTCTGCCAGCCAAATGCTCATCTTCGGATGGCGCTGCACCTCCTACGGGGACATTTCGAGGGCAAGATCATCACGCCAACGGCGCTCATCGGCGCCAGCCACGTGCCCTATGCAACAGCAAATCGGCGGCTAAAAGACATGGTCGATGCGGGCCTTATCGATCAACGCCCGCGGACAAAGACCGGCAAAACCTTCTCCATGCACCCGAGCGATATGTTGCTCTCGCAGTGGACACAGCTTGGCGGTCGCCTCCGCCGTGTTGTCGAGCAACGCTTTGTGACCGGCAAAGAGGCCCCCGAGACGCAAGACTACTATTTCGGTGGAAGCTATGCGCGGGCTCAGTCCATACCGCCTCTACGCGTGCGCACTGAACCTCTTCGTCTCGCGGGCGGAGTGCGCGTTCTCGTCCATGGTGACCCGACCTTCATGGTCATGGATCAACTCAAGCGCCAGTTTGAGCAATCTGTGGGGACAACGATCCACCAGCGCGCTTTTTCAATCGACCGTCTGCGTGAAGAGGCTATTCGCAACGCCGCACGCCCCACCAGCCGTTATGACATCATCGCCGTGGATTTGCCCTGGATCGGTGAGTTTGCTGAAGCGGGCATTCTGACATCACTCGAGGATGTGATGGATATCGAGCGGCTGGACCCCGCAGACTTCCATACGGCTGGCTGGCAAGGAGCCCATTGGGGCGGAAAGCCCTACGGCGTCCCCGCTCAGACCACGCCAGAACTACTCTTTTACCGCCGTGATCTTTTTGCGTCGGCCGGCCTTGAGCCACCGACGACGACTGATGCCCTCCTTCACGCCGCGCGCACCTTTCACGAACCGCGGCGCGGGCAATACGGCATCGCATGGAACGCCGCGCGGGGCACCGCCCTCGGTCACACCGTGATGATGGTGATGGCGGACCACGGCCAGCCGATCTTGGATCTGAACGACATTGCCGGTGGCTATGACACCGCATGCCTTGCCGAAGGTAACTATCGCGTCACGCTCAATACAGAAGCTGCGCGAGAGGCTGCCGAATTCCTCTTGAAGCTACTCAAGTACTCCCCACCCGACATTCTCTCCATGTCTTGGTATGAGCGCGTGCGCCCTTACGCCGCCGGCACGGTAGCTATGGCCTACGGTTACACCTTGCTTGCCCCTTACTTTGAACTTGATGAAAGCTCGCCCGCAGCGGGGCAGACAGGCTATCTCCCCCATCCCGCCGCTTCAGGCATCCAACAAGTCGCCCCGGTCGGCGGTTATGTCTTGGGCATTCCGTCAAACCTAGCACCAGAGCGTGTATCGGACGCCGTCGAAGCGCTGACGCTGTTCACGTCGCGCGAGGCGCAGAAGCTCTACGTCCAGAACGGCAGTCGCACCAATGCGCGCTATTCCGTCGCCGCCGATCCCGATGTGCGGCGCACCTCGCACATCTTCGACGCGGTGGATGGGATGTCCTGGCGCGACGAGCTGCAGTTTTGGCCACGCCCGCCGGTGCCCGAGATCGCCCAGATCGCGCAGGTCTTCGGCGAGGAATTTCACGACATGCTGCGCGGGATCATCCCGGCACAGGTGGCGCTGACGCAGGCCGAGGCCCGCGCACAGGCGCTCATCGATAACAGGGCCAAAGGCCCGTGAGACTTCAGAGGAGGAGACACATATGGATACCAGCCGGCTGAGCGGAAAGAACATCCTGATCACGGGCGCAGCCCGCGGAATGGGTGCAGCAAATGCGGAGTATTTCGCGGCGCGGGGAGCCAATGTCTGCCTAGGAGATCTCAATCTGGACGAAGCTGAGGAAGTCGCCGATCGGATCAACAGCGCGGGCGGCGGCAAGGCAGTGGCGGTCAAAATGGACGTCACAAAACGCGCCGACAATGCCGCTGCCGTGGCCGCGACGGTCGAGGCTTTCGGCGAGATCAACGTCGGGCTTTTCAATGCCGGCCTGAACAAACCGCGTTTCTTCATGAATATCGATGAGGACAACTGGGACCTCATCATGAACGTGAACACCAAGGCGATGTGGCTCGGTATGCAAGAGACGGCCAAGCAGATGATCGCCCAGGGTAAGCGCGACTATCCCTACAAGCTGATCAATGTGGGCTCAATCGCCTCCCGGAAGCCGCTCGTCGACGTCACCGTGTATTGCACGTCGAAATACGGCTGCCTCGCACTCACCGAATGCGGGGCGCTGGGGCTCGCCGAGCACAATATCACCGTCAACGGTTACGCGCCCGGCGTCGTCATTACCCCGCTTTGGGAGCAGCTCGACAAGGATCTTATCGAGATCGGTTTCAAGGAGCGGGAGGGACAGGCCTATGACGACATCATCGAGAACAACCTCGTCATAAAGCGCGTGTCTTATCCTGAGGACATCACCGGCACCGCGGCGTTCCTCGCCTCCGCTGACAGCGACTACATGACCGGCCAGATGATCTCAGTCGATGGCGGCTGGGTCACGAAGTAGGCCCCTTCCCTTCTCACTTTCCCAGATGCCGGGCGCGCAAGCCGCGCCCGAAAAGGAGCTCTCCATGAACCTCGCCCTTAAGCCGAACATGCTCACGCCCCAGGACCTCGAGCCGAATTGGGAATGGCGCGACAAGCTGCCCTCCTGGGGGCACACCTCGGTCGATTTCGAGCGCCGGATCGACCATGATCGCCTGCGCCGCTACCGCTTGGCGCGGACGCGAAAGTCGCTGGCGGCCTCGAATGCAGGCTCGCTCCTGCTCTTTGATGTCAACAATATCCGCTACGTGTCCGCCACGAAGATCGGCGAATGGGAGCGGGACAAGATGTGCCGCTTCTGCCTCCTGACCGGCGATGACAGCCCGTATGTGTGGGATTTCGGGTCCGCGGCGGTGCACCATCAGCTCTATTCCGACTGGCTCGAACCCGATCACTGCCTCGCGGGCGTGGTGGGCATGCGCGGGACGATCCCGCCGGAATTCGGCCTTATGAAGAAATACGCCAAGATGATTGCCGAGCTCATCAAGGAGGCGGGCATGGCCGACATGCCCGTGGGCGTGGATTATGCCGAGACGGCGATGTTCCACGCGCTCCAAGAGGAGGGGATCAAGGTCGTCGACGGGCAGCAGATCATGCTCGCGGCGCGTGAGATCAAGAATTGGGACGAGATCCAGCTGCTAACTCAGGCGGCATCCATGGTCGATGGCGTCTACCACATGATCTATGAGGAGCTGAAACCGGGGGTGCGCGAGAACGATATCGTGGCGCTGTCGAACAAGCTCCTCTACGAGATGGGATCGGACGATGTGGAGGCGATCAACGCTATCTCCGGCGAGCGCTGCAACCCGCATCCGCACAATTTCACGGACCGGCTGATCCGGCCGGGCGATCAGTGCTTCTTCGATATTCTGCAGTCCTATCAGGGGTATCGGACGTGCTATTACCGCACGTTCAATGTCGGACGGGCGACACCCGCGCAGAACGATGCCTATGTGAAGGCACGGGAATGGATCGATGCGTCCATCGCGATGATCAAGCCGGGCGTGACGACCGACAAGGTGGCCGAGGTCTGGCCCACGGCGGAGTCGCTGGGCTTTCCGAATGAGGATGCGGCATTCGGCCTCCAATTCGGGCATGGTTTGGGCCTTGCGCTCCACGAACGGCCGATCATCAGCCGCGCGATCAGCCTTGAGCATCCCATGGAGATCAAGACGGGGATGGTCTTTGCGCTCGAGACCTATTGCCCGGCGGCGGACGGCTATTCCGCCGCGCGGATCGAGGAAGAGGTCGTGGTAACGGAGACAGGCTGCGAGGTGATATCCCTCTTCCCGGCAGAAGACCTGCCCATCGCCAACCGGTATTAAGATGACAGGACCATTCGACCTGACGGGCAGGAAGGCGCTTGTCACCGGAGGTGCGACGGGCATCGGCGAGGGGATCGCTCTGGGCCTCGCCGCCGCGGGCGCAGATGTGGCGCTTACCTACCGAAGCCACGCGCCCGAGGCCGTGCTCGATAAGATCGCGGCCCAGGGGGCGGAGGCAGCCGCCGTGCGCGCGGATTTCGACGGGATGGATGCGGCTGCCGCGGGAGAGGTCGTGGCCTTCGCCACGGAAGCGCTGGGCGGCCTCGATATTCTCGTGAACAATGCGGGGATCATCCACCGGGCGCCCTCGGTGGAGTTTGCAGAGGTGGAGTGGCGGCGGGTGATGTCGGTGAACCTCGACAGCGTTTGGCTGCTGAGCCAAGCGGCCGGGCAGCACATGGTGGCGCACGGCGGAGGCAAGATCGTGATCGTATCCTCGGTGCTGAGCGCCCAGGGCGGGCTCATGGTGCCGGCCTATGCGGCCTCGAAGCATGCGGTGGTGGGACTGACGCGGGCGCTCTGCAATGAATGGGCGGGCAAGAACGTGAACGTGAACGCCATCGCCCCGGGCTATACCGCCACGGACAACACACAGGCGCTGCGCGACGATCCGGACCGGTCGAAGGCGCTCCTCGACCGGATCCCGGCGGGGCGCTTTGCCGAGCCGGAGGAGATGGCGGGCGCGGCCGTGTTCCTCGCCTCGAACGCTGCGCGCTACTGCCACGGGAGCGTTGTGGCCGTCGATGGCGGCTGGCTCGCTCGGTGAGGGACGACACATGACCCAATCCATGGATGGAAAGACAGCGCTGGTAACAGCCGCGGGCGCGGGCATCGGGCGCGCCTCAGCCATGACACTGGCGGAAAGGGGCGTGGCGGTGGTGGCGACTGACATCGACGTGGCCGCCATCAACGGCCTCGCCGCAAAACACGCCCGCATTGCCGCGCAGACACTCGATGTGACGGATGGGGTCGCCGTCGAAGCACTCGTCTCACAGGCAGGACCGTTCGACATCCTCGTGAACTGCGCGGGCTGGGTCCATGACGGAACGATCCTCGACTGCGACGACGCCACGTGGGATCGCTCATTCGAGCTCAACGCCAAGGCGATGTACCGCTTGATCCGCGCCGTGCTGCCGGGCATGCGGGAGGCCGGCGCAGGGTCGATCATCAACATTGCCTCCATCGTATCCTCAGAGAAAGGCGCCCCGCGACGCTTCGCCTACGGCGCCTCCAAAGCCGCGATCATCGGGATGACGAAATCGATCGCCGCCGATTTCGTGAAAGACGGCATCCGCTGCAACGCGATCTGCCCCGGCACGGTGCAAAGCCCGTCGCTCGAAGACCGGCTCCATGCCATGGGCGACTTCGACACGGCGCTCGCCGCTTTCAAAGAGCGTCAACCCATGGGCCGCCTCGGTCGCCCAGAAGAGATCGCGGACATGGTCGCTTATCTCGCGGGCGACCTCTCGGCCTTTACGACAGGACAGGCCATCGCTGTCGATGGCGGCTGGTCCATATGAGGGGCATCGACCGCGCCGCCTCTATCGAAGATCTGCGCTTGCGCGCGCGCCGGCGCATCCCGCGTTTTGCCTTCGATCTCGTCGATGGCGGCGCAGAGACCGAGCGCAACCTGGCGCGCAACACGGCGGCACTGGAGGAGGTCGAGCTTACCCCACGCTATATGCGTGACGTCGGCGATATCGACCTGAGCACGGAGGTGTTTGGACGGCGTTTTGCCGCGCCCTTCGGAATGGCCCCCATCGGGATGCTAAACGCATTTTGGCCCGGCGCGGACCTTATGCTTGCGCGTCTCTGTGCACACGAAAACATCCCCTATACAGCGAGCTCTGCGGCATCCACAACGCTAGAGGAACTCGCCGAAGCCGCGGAGGGCAACGGCTGGTTTCAGCTATACGTCTCCTGCGATACTGACGTCACTGAAAGTCTCATAGCGCGCGCAGAAGCGGCAGGCTATGACGTGATGTTTGTCACCGCGGATGTCCCGGCTGCCGGTAAGCGCGACCGCGACATCCGCAATCAGCTTTCCGTGCCGTTCAAGTTCACGCCTGACGTGCTCTTCCAAATCGCCCAGACACCGCGCTGGGCGCTTGCCAGCATAAGATCAGGAACGCCCCGCATCGCCAACTACGCCGACCTCCTCCAATCCGCGACGCCTTACGCGGATGTGCAAAAAACCCTGATCACTCCGAGCCTCACCTGGGAAGGCCTCGCGCGCATCCGCGAGCGCTGGAAAGGAAAGCTCATCGTGAAGGGCGTGCTGCATCCCGAGGATGCGGTGGCTGCAGCCGAGCTTGGCTGCGACGGGATCGTTGTCTCTAACCACGGCGGGCGGCAAGTTGATTTCGGACCCTCTACGATTAGTGCTCTTCCTGCAATCGCAGACGCGGTATCGGGTCGCCTGACGGTCTTATTCGACAGCGGCATCCGGCGCGGATCCCATGTCCTGCGAGCGATGAGCCGCGGCGCAGGTTTCGTCCTCGCTGGTCGTGCGCTGGCTTACGGCGTCGGCGCGGGCGGGGAGCACGGGGCACATCGCGCGTTCGACATATTGGCGCTCGAACTAACCCGTGCCCTTGGCCAACTCGGCGCGCGATCTTGCCGAGAGGTTTCGGAAAACGACCTCTTTACGGTAAGCTAGTCCTCGCTCGCAGCTTATCTGATTAAGTGCTTTCGGTACCATCTGCAAACCGAAGCCCTTCGGCAACGAGCCGCGCCTGCGAGCGCTTCCACGGTCTTTTTCTAGCACTATTCGCGGAGAGCCTGCCTTCGGTTGTCCTTACGGAAGCAACGACAGGAAGCGTCACTTGACGGGCAATCATAATTGGCCCGGAATTCGGCCCTGATGCCCACCTGCCGATGATTGGAGCCACGATAAATATTCAAGGGCCGAGGCTTCGTGAGAGCCAAACGGTTTGATATGCTCTGCCGACGCAGCGAGTTCGGAGATGTTGGGCTTGGTTCAGTGCTTATCTCGGGAGCAAGTAGCTTTGCGTCTTGCGCAGTTTGGGGATTAGATCGAGTTTGATAACCTGCCGTTGCATCTCATCAACGTGTTTCGCGATCACCTCGACTTGCAAAGGGCAAGCGTCGGGTGGTGCCGAATAGCACGCAAGGGCGACCCAGCTCTCATCTTTCGATAATGCTAAAGCTCTTCATCTGCGGGAGCTCAGCCAACTTCAGTCGAGCCGCCGCTGTGACTTGAGGGCGGTCGGAAGTTGGCGATCGTGTAGCTGACCGAGCAATTTTGTTCCTCACTACAAACGCTGGCAGACTTCGAGCGCGATCAGGCACTTGCGATACGTCGAGTATGGGCGTTGTTCGCAGAGCTGTGCCACGGTAGGGCCGTTCCCCGCGGCGGGCAGGCAGCGATTGGCGGCGGCAAGTTCAAAACCGTTAACAATCGTGATCGCAATTTCACGACGGGTAAGACTGCCAGGAGGCTCTGGCATCAACAGACGAGCATGGAGCGCCATGTCGACGAGACTGATCCGCTCGTCCGGCTAGAACAGGAAAGCAAAAAGCTTGCACCCCCCTCGGTCCTTCTCGCACCAATATCCAGTGAATGGAGGAGATGCGGGAGGCCTTAGAGATGACTTCCGATGGCAGGGTATCGCCGAGGCAGGCCCTATGGCGACAATGGCCAGTGCAGCGGTCTCATAAACTACACAGCTCAACCAGCCGCCGACGGTTTAGAGCCACTGATTGTCGCGCATGATACGTCTGCCGCCAATTGGCGAAACCTGGAAGCACATGGATGCCTAATCTGCGCTTTCAGAGCCGTCCAGTTTTAAGAAGCAAGGGCGAGCCATGACTAAGAGGAGAGCCGCGACACAGACCAGTAAATATTGATGCCTGCAGAGCCGGCATTGGTGGCCTGAATCCTGGTGCCGTTGATCTGAAGTGACAGATTTCCGGTCTGCGCGATCCAATCGAGGTCCGGTTTCGGCCCGCCATAGATGATCGCCGTCACCCGAGTTCCTGCGTTGAAGGCCACACGGGCGGTCGCGAGCCAGACCGCGCCGGCTTCAGAGGCATCGAAGAGGGTCGTCGCTCCAGATCCCGGAACACTTTGCGTGCCGGGCTTGGCGGACGGCGTGCCGAACTCTCGGTCGGGAATGTTGGTGTAGATGCCCAGTTGTGGATTGCGTACGTCGTAGGTGTGCAGCACAGGGGCCGGATCGATGTTGTAGTCCCACCAGCGGAAGTAGTTTGTGAGGATAGTCATCTTGTCGCTGAAATCGTAGATCAGCGGCTCGCTGCCATTTCTGTTTACGACTTCTAGCGCGCCGTCGCGGGACGCATTGCCCTCGTCGAAATTCCATTCAAAGGTGCAATCCTCGAAGGTCATCCAGTCGATGAAGGCGTCGGACGTCGAGGCCCGCTCGATATAGACCGCGGATCCTCGTCGCGTCGGGCCAGGACCCCGAAACTGTGCGTGAAAGTTGTCAAACTTGATCCCGCCGCCGATTTTCGTGCGCGATCCTGGGCCATTATTGTCGTGTAATAGAATGGCGACATCTGCGAGCCGGCAATTGGTCAGGCGCGTGTCGCGGAAGCGTGATTTGTTGAAGAACTGCACGTCGTCGGTTCCAAAAGGGGCGAGACGGATGCATAGGCCGTAGCGGCCCACTTCCCGCGCCTCGCAATCCTCCAGGAAACCCCGCTCGAAAAACTCGTTATTGGTCTCTTGCTCGAAATGGAACGCGTCGCGCCCAACATTGGCGGCGGTGACAAACGTGGCACCGCAGCCCAGGCCACCGGTGAAGCGCACAGCATCTCTGCCGCTGTCTTTCATGTCGATGGCAAGGTCTGAGATTTTACCCGCGCGGCCACCTTTGTGCCCAATACCACTGCCAAGCGTTACAGCGTCATCCTGCCCTCCCAGATCACTGAAAATCAGGCGCGTTGTATGGCCTTGGCCACGAACGCTCCGTTTTCCAAGATCAATGGGTGCCCCCAGGGGGATTTCCCATGCAGGCAGATCCAAAGTTAAGAAGTCAGGATGCGCGTTCACCCATGCTTGAAATGCTTGGGCATTGCTACGCGGGTCCGGGACAGCTTGCGCGGGAGATAGATCAAAAGCTGCCGTGGGAAGCTGGCCAATCGCGTTGGGGTCTGCGGCGAGGTACACGCCGCCACGCGTTGTGATGTGTGCACGCGGACTGGCCCAGCCAATGATCTCTAGCATAAGGTGAGGGTGCCGGACATGGATGTGACCAACCTCCCGGAACCAGTAGCCTAGCCGGGTATCATCGCGCAGCGCTTCGACATCCTCGATCGGTTGCTCAGGGGCAAGCACGGCCTGTAGGCCGACCGCTGGAAGCGCGAATACAGTGGACCCGTTTTCTTCGAAGGTAGCTGGCGGGACGACCCGAAAATGGCCGGCGGGCGTCATGGCAACGTCGCCTCGCTTCAAGTCTTGTGCCTCGGGCAAGCCCGCCAAGCTGTCAAAGTGGAAGACATTTCCAGACAAACGTTTCGCTCCTAGCGATGCTGCAGCCTGCGTTCCGGATGTGAGCGCGATTCCGGAGCCGGAGATCCGCGAGATCAGGTCCCGCCTGGTGACGTTGCTCATGACTTGTCCTCTCCTCGCCCCACGGCTGCATACAAAAGGAAAAGCATGGCCGGATATGTGGAAGGTCGCCTTAATGACGGGTTAGCCAAGCATACGCATGTTGCGCGGTTAACATCGCGAGGAAAGGCAGCGCTTACGGGCTTCGCCGGTGTGCTCGAGTTGGGGCGCTTGAGGCGTACAAGCGATTGGGAGGTCGATAAATTGGTCACGCGGCGCGCATAGGCGGAGTGCGCTCCGTGCAAGACCTCGTTTCCTTGCAGGACAGGTCAGAGGAAAACGTACTGCCATTTCGTGCCCCAGCGTACATCATCGCCCGCCAAAAACTGGTGCTCTACTAGATGCCGGTTCGTCGCAGAACAGCGCCTGTGGTCCTGACTAGCACGGTCATATCGACACGCAGTGACATGGTCGCAAAGTATTGGCGATCCAACATCACGCGCTCGGAGTAGCTGACATCGTTTCGACCTGACACTTGCCAAAGGCCAGTGACGCCCGGTCGCATAGCGAGGTAAATGACCCGGGACGCGCCATACTTGTCGAGCTCGTCGGGTGTTACAGGACGCGGGCCAATTAGGCTCATTTCACCTTTCAACACGTTGAAAATCTGTGGCAATTCATCGAGGCTCGTTTTCCGCAGAAACTCACCAAACTTCGTAATGCGCGGGTCGTTGCGCAGTTTCCGGTCGGCTTCCCAGCTTTTGCGGGCCTCTGGATCGCTGGCGAGAACGGCCCTCAGCCGCTCTTCGGCGTCGGGCACCATCGTGCGGAGTTTCCAGCAGAGAAAGATACGGCCGTCCCTACCGACGCGCTTATGCCCAAAAAAACCTGGCCCTCCGGACATCCGCACTGGCACATAGAGTAAACAAATGATCGGTATTAGGATCGGCAGCAGCATGATCGACACAACGAGGTCAAATCCTCGCTTGGTTGACTTTGCGTAGACAGCATTCGGCTGATCGTAAACAACCGCGCGGTCGTCGCTGCGAGCGGGACTAGAGGCTTGGTTTTCCATATGACTGTATCCAAATGAGACAGGGGCGATGGTCGAGCGAACCGTGTGAGCCTGCGAATTGCCCAGCATCGTCCACTAGCACTGATGTACTAGTTTGCTGCACCTGCGAAAACCTGAGGCTGGCTGCCAAAAGGCCAAAACTCAATACTCGCGGTCCCTAATTGCCGCTCCATTGCCGTGGAAAAAATTTTATATTAATTATCAAAGTCTTATGTGGGGGGTTGTTTGGGTGGATTGAGTCCAAATTTTGTGCGATTATCCGTTTAGGGAAACGCTTGCTGCTGAAGGCAAACGATAGCGCCGAAATTTCAATCAGATTTGCCAGATAATCGGTCACTCATGCCAGATTATTGTGCCTATCAAGGTTTCGCGATGCGGGGATATGCATTCGTTTTCCCAACGATTCGACTACACGCTTCTTAAACATTTGGTCTATAGCATGCTGCTGTGCAGCATCACCTCCGCTTCCGAACTTCGCTAGATCGGTCCCGGAATTACAAGACTGCACGATCGAAAAGCGCGTCTTCATTACATCCCACAGTCAGGTTGGAGAAGACTTCCGGCGACAATTCTGCTAACTGTCATCGCTGAGAAGGTGACACTAAAATTAAAGAGTACACGCACAGTGAAACCTGAGCTGAACGTTCCACGGCGTCCACTGGAGCATGGCGGCCGAAAGCTGACAGAGCGCCTCAAGGGCTCAACATCGCAAGAGGCAGCAACCGGGGGGGTCGTGACCGTTCTAGCAGCAGCCATATTAGCTTTGATCGCAACTGTTGGGGTTGCGGTCGTCTACGATGTATCGTGGTGGTGGTGGCTGCCGCTTTATTCCGTTCTGGGCGTTGTAAATGTGGCTATTATCGTTGGTTTCGCAGTCTGGAGAAACCGGTAGCGGCGAGAGCTGCGCCTATCCGCCAATTGGCTTCTAAGTCCTTGGGGGAAGATAGCCCTCTGCTGCCCGTAACCTTGGCCATAACATCACCTGATAGGGACCCCGGCCTCGGTGTTTTCCAGTCAAGTAGAAGGGCTGTCCGCGCCATAAAATGCGACCTCTTCTGAAAGGGCATCGGTGAGGGCGGCGCGCTCGGCAGTAAAATCGGTCGTCTCAGGACCAGGCTTTCGGAACAAAAACGCGCGGAGGCGCTTCCGCGTTTCGGGCGGCACGGCGCTCCGGACCGCTGATTTTAGACCCGTCTCAGTGGCCCAGACAGTAAAGGAAGGAAACCTTGGAACATCGCCGGTATTCCTCTTTTCAAAATCGGTGTCGAAGAGATTAGCGTCGATCCCCAAGCGCGCTGCGATGGGCCGCAACGCCGCGCCGGGATCGACAACCATGTCCTCGAACCGAATGGTGACGATATTCTCGGCGGGGAATGTCGCTCTCACACGCGTTTGCGCCGCCCGATACCGGCTTTGGCGTAGGAGAAAGCCTTCGGCTTCGGCCGCAGCATCGCCGCGCTCAAACGCGATCTGTGCGGCAAGGCTGCGCCGCGTGCGCCCCGTCTGACGCGCCAAGCGGTAGGCGGACAGAGCGCGAACAACGGGATGTCGTGTTAACAAGATGATCACCGCATCGGGGTTGTATTCCTTGATGAGAGAGGGGGCCACGCTGCTGTGCAGATACGTCGTCGACGCATCTAGCCGCCAGGGCGTAGTCATCGACTCGAAAAGATAATCGTAATGCGCCCGCTGGCGAAAGATCGCGAATTGCTCTGAGCGCGTTGACCTGCGTGCAACGTAACTTTCGGGATCTACATCGCTTAGATGGACGCGTTTGACATAGTCGGGATCAAAATCTGCCGCTGCAAAGAAGTTCGGTTCTTTGATCGCGCTTAGACTAATCTCTGGGTGCGTATCAAGCCAGGCCGCAAGTTGCGTCGAACCCGACCGAGGCGCAGCACAGAAAAAAAGACTGGCTTTCGTGTCCGTCATCGCAGGCCCGCTTCCTCGCTCCTCATCTTACATGAGCGCGGATCAGTCGATCCTCGTCGTGGCTCAAGTTGGTTCTGTATCCCCGATCAAGAGCGCCGCGGACCCACTCCCGGGTCGCCCCAAAACTGAAGCCAATGTGGGCCGCCATCGCGAGCCCTGAGATACGCCAAAAGAGCTCTAGGCTTCCTGCCTTTCCCGAAAGGATGATGGCACTTGCAATAATGCCGAGAACATAGGCAGCAGGCACAATCACAAAGGCAGGCCAAACGAAAATGCCTGTGAGCGCAGCAGCGATCAGGAAGGGCAACAGAAGCGCCGGCGCAAGCTGGCGCAGCCCCAGTCGCACCCCATGCTTACGTGCGCGCTGCATTCGTCCTTTCCCGTTACGGGAATACTGATGGAAGGTCGTCGAGAAGCTGTCTCGCGGGATATAATCTACCATCAAATCGGGCTCGAGAAATATTCTGCGCCCCGATGCCGTGAGCCTGTAGTCAAGCTCGGCGTCCTCATTGGCGCGAAACCCGGTGTCATAGCCGCCGACTGACAGGAAGGCGTCCAAAAGAAAGGCGGCATGGTGACCATGTTCCACGAAGCCGCGCATCCGACCCGAACGGTGCGGCGAGCCTCCATTGCCAAGCCAAGAACCAAAGAGAATTGCGGCGGCATCGCGCGTCGGTCCACCACCCACCGTCCGCAGCGGCACCACCACGCTGTCTGCCTTGGTTTCTGCCAAAGCGTCAAGCAACCCCTGGATATAGTTATCAGGGTAAGAAGCATGCGCATCAATGCGTACCAACACGTCGATGCCGCCAATGTCTCGCGCCCGCGTTGCCGCGAGATTGAGGGCATGTGCCTGGGTCCGTTCAGGATTTTCGAGGACCGCGACATGGTCAAGGCCCCGCCCACGCACGAGGTCGGCTGTGCCGTCCGACGATAATCCATCCGCGACCCAGATTTCGGGCAGCTCGCCATTGCGGAGTAACACGGAGAGCTGATCGATCACCCAAAGGATGTTAGCGGCCTCGTTGAGTGTGGGGATCACAACAATCGGTTTCACGCAGCGCCCGGTTCAAACATGCATTATGCGGCTAACGCGTATGGCGTATTGCCTAACCAGCAAAACCAAGGGACCTACATTTAAATTGTGCAAGCCGCTCGCGCTGGAAAGCGTGCCGACCCGAGGGCTCGGCAGCGGAATGTCGCAATTCTGTGCAAACGATACGCGGGATGCCACATTTTTTGGATTACCGCTTTTCATGACCGCCGCCCCGCGCGGCGTCCCCTTTTGCAGGGGTCTAAACCGCCTAATGTCGCCCCTGTGAAATCAATTCTAACAGCTGTCGCACTATGATCTCTAAACGGCACAAGACGATCTTTGTCCACATTCCCAAGACAGCGGGGCAGAGCGTTGAGCTCGTGTACCTTGAGGATCTCGGCCTTAAATGGCGCAGTATCTTGCCCTGGAAGAACCGTAGCCGCCTGAAACTGCGGCGCAACATCTTCCGAAGCAGGGGGCCAGATCGGCTCGCCCATCTATATGCTTGGGAATACGTCGGCCGCGGCCATATCAGCGCCGAGGATTTTGAGAAATTCTACAAGTTTGCCGTGGTGCGAGACCCCTACGACCGCGCGGTTTCCGAATACAATTATCGGAAACGGGCCACCGGCACGCTGCGAGACTTCTTCCACAGCTTCACGAAGGATGAGATGAACGACTACCGTCGGCACATCGTGCCGCAGGCCTACTACGTCACCGAAGAAGCAAACGGAAAGGGCGACATCATTGTCGACAAGATCATCAAGTTCGAGTCCCTGAACGATGAACTCCAGGACGTTTTTGAAAAGACCCTCGGTCGCCCGCATTCGCTGCCCAAGAAAAATGCGCCGAACGAGAAAACGCTGGATGCAAAGACGCTCAGCCGCGAAGACACGGACTACCTCTCAGAACTCTACGAGCGCGATTTCGCCATGTTCGGCTATGCGACCCGCTGACCATTGCAGTGCACGCAATCAGCCGTGAAGCCTGACTTGCAGTCACGCCTCAGAGCCTCTTTACGAAAGCGGAGCGGACGTTGACACAGCAACATTCCGTGCAGACCCCTAAACAGATGGCGGGCATCAAGAAACGCTTCATTTCTGGTGCTCTGGCCGCGTTGCTTTTGAAGCTCGTCGGGGCGGCGCTATCTTACTTAATGTTTGTGGCCCTCGCCCGCGCCATGCCCTTCGAGCAATTCGGTATCTTTAGCTTTGCGTTCGGTCTTAGCACTATCCTGGCAAAGGTCGCCGTCGCAGGCCAACAGCAATATCTTGTCCGAGATCTGCCCCGGCATCTTGGCGCCGCACGCGAAGATGCCCTAGCGCGGGACGTTCTGACGACCCGATCCTATGTCACAGTTCTGGGCGTCTCATCGTTTCTCATGGGTAGCCTGCTTTTGGCCGTGTTGACGCCCGGGATCTTCGGCAGTGGAGAGCGCAGCGCGCTGATCTTTGCGGCGCTTTTCATACCGATCATGGCGTTCAGCGAACTGCTAACAAGCACTCTTCGCGCCTACGGCGACATTGTCCGTGGCCTTGCACCGCGCGAAATACTCTGGCGCGGGGTCATTTGCCTGGCTTGCTTCGGGGTTGCCTTCTCGGCGGGGCCAATCCTCGATGCGGGTATTGGATTTGCAATTGTCGCGGGTCTCCTCGGCGTCATTATCCTAGCGCAAGCCGCCATGTGGCCCGAAACCCGGGTCTGGCGACAAAAGTTTAACCGCGCCAGTTTCCGGGCCCATCCATGGCTTGTCACCTCCGGCCACCTCGCCGTCACCTCTACGGTCTTATTTGGCGTGCCGATGCTGTCGGTCGTCGTAGTCGGTTTGATCCTATCTCCGGCAGAAACGGGCCCCCTCTTTGCCGCGCTAAAGACCGCGCAAACGATGGGCATTGTTTTGATGGCCACCAACCTCGTCGCGTCGCCCCTGATCTCTCGGGCCTATTTCGAGGGCAAGACTGCACGGGTTCAAAAGATATGCGCCGCCTGCGCCGTGGCCGGAACCGGCTTTGCGCTCCTTATCTTTACGTTCCTGATACCCTTTGGCGATGACGTGTTGCGGCTTTTCGGAGCCGATTTCGCGGCGGGCTATCCAGAGCTCATCATCTTTTCCCTGGCCTATGTCGTCCACGCCGCCTGTGGCGCGAATGGCGTTTTGCTGGACATGACAAAACACGAAGCTCAGCACATGCGGGTGATGGTTTTTAGCAATGCGCTCGGCCTGTGTCTTTTGCCGGTGCTCACAGCACTTTATGGGACGATCGGCGCAGCATCAGCGGTCGCTGGGTCGATCATCCTGTGGAATTTGCTGGCCGTTCTCGCGGCGCGGCGGCACGCCGATGTCGATCCATCGGTATTTGGCGTCCTTCGCCTCTCGCGCACGTGAGCGAACTGCATGAGACTTAGGCATTTCGCCAGCGTACGGTAGCTTGGCGAACCTGTAACCTGCGGCCGGGACTCAAGAAAGTCTCATGATTTGTTATGGCTAGTCTGCCGAATGCCCGCGCTATAAATTCGAAGCTGCGACATAGATATGCTGGATATTAGCCGGACCATGTTTCAAACGACAGTGCCTGATAAGGACGCTTTGATTGGCCCGCGCGGTCTAAGGATCATGGCGTTTTGGCTCGGGGTTTCGCTGTGGTTTCCTGCATTTGGTTTGAGCCTAGGGCCCATTACACTGCAACCAACCGACTTTGTAATCTTGCTATCCTACCCGATCGTGCTGGTATTTCTGCCCCGGCTCACCGGGCTCGCTTGGCTGGTTATGCTGCTTTTTGTCGGATCCACGCTGGCCTCGTTCGTCGCCATGGGGGGATCGGCGGTCATTTTTTTCTACTACCTTGTCTTTCCGCTGCCGTTCATGGTCATGATATTTATCGTTTGTCGGCAGGAAGACACCGCCATCCTATTCTTCAAAGGCTTCTTTGTCGGGGCTGCGACGTCTGTACTCTTCGCGTTCCTTCAGCTGGCGGTGGGCGCCGAACGCCTGGATTTCCGCACAAACCGAAACTTTACCCTGCCGCCGCAATTTGATCGCGCCTTTGCACTTTTCCCAGAGATTTCAACGTTTGCGACGCATCTCATTTACCTGATCAGCGTCTCGTTGGTTTATCTGCGCAGCGGGGTGCGCAAGGTTTTTAGCCCCGCGGGATATGTATTTCTGATCTTGGTGTTGGGCACGGTGGCTCTCATGCTGACGCGTTCGTCGTCGGTGCTTCTCGTTGCTCCACTCGCTTTCGCCGTCGCGATACTCGTAACGCAGAAATTCACGACCGCAGGCATTATCAAGCTGCTTGTGGCGGTGACGCTGGGCGGCCTTCTACTCCTGATTTTCTTTAACGCGTATTATTCAGACCGCTTCGAGAACAATGCGGCCTTCCGCAGTATGCAGCTCAGGGGCATCACCATGCTGGTGGGTGTGTCCGTGCTCGGCACCGGGGAAGTTTTTGGCGTCGGCGTTGGAAACAACTTCCAGGTGACCTGGCGCGCCCTCGACCTTGGGCAGCAGCTAGGCTTTTCGTTCATCACCATCCCATCCGGCGTCAACAGCTTCATAATCGCGCGCATATTCGAGGAAGGATACGGCGCGCTCGTCCAGTTCTCGGCCTCTTTCGCCATATTGGTCTGGGCTTTTTGCCAGCGTGACAAGGGGATCGTGATCAAAGCGCTCTTGGTGCTCTCGGTCGCATCCCTGCTCGTGAGCCTCTTCGTCACCGGTTACCGGGGCATCTATATGAATTGGTTCTGGCTGATCGTACCCGCCGCTGTGCTGGCCCGTTCGGCACCCGTGCGCCGCCCTGCCTTTGAAGAGGCCTCACTTGCGCCAAACACTCGGTGATGAGCCGTTTCGGCAACAAGTTGAGCTAGCGTAAGTATCTGTCAGAAATCCACTCAGTCTGACGCGGCGATCACCGTCGCGGTGACTTCTAGCACGTCACCGGGCATCAGGCGGTCCGATGTCATGTCGTCGAGCTTAAGGCTGCCGGGTTGGCCCTGTCTGAAGACCTCGAAGTCGTAGTCTACATCCTCCGGCTGAAGGAGCGATCCTCCGCCCATAAGCATCAGGTTTCGGTCGATCGCCGCGCGCTCCCGCAACAGGCCTTGGAACGCGTCGCGCTCATTACCCAACTGCGTCAGCAGGTCGATCTGTTGCCGGGATTGCTCTAGCCCGAATTCATCCGCCGTCCGGCCGAGGTCAAGCTCCACGCGACTGATCTCGCCGGAGGTCTCCAGCACTTGCATCGAAATCTGCAGAACGACGCGACGCGCATCTGCAACCGTCGACGCTGCGGCGATGCCTCTTTCCACAAGAGTTTGAGCGCGCTCTAGCTCCTCGGTCTCGATCTCAAGCGCTTGAAGCTGAGACTGCTCTAGCTCTCGCAGAATGTTCAGCCGGTTCTCCAGTTGCGCGATGCGAACCTCGGTGTTGGACGTCGTGATCGCACGTTGTATAGCGCGCGCCTCCAGCCAGTCTTCGGCCGTTTTATCCAGGTCGTTTGCCGGAGCCTCCGCCTTAACGCCCGCATAGGCCTCGTCGGCGTCCTCATCGGGTTTGACGCCGACGGTGGTTGTCGAAAGCATATTGCTTAGATCGCGTTCCAACCGCTTCAACGTTGTGCGCGTCGCCTCGATGTCCCCCTCAATTGCATCACGTTGCGATGCAAGGTTCAAAATCTGAAACTCAGAGATCGGAAACTCCGTGGGCGTGCCCAAACCACCCGCCAGGGCGACCGCTTGCCGAACGGTCATCCCCGGACGAAACGTATACTCGCCGCTGTCTCTCACGTCGCCCAAAACGTAAATCGGTCGATAGGACGCAACGTCTATAATGAGCTCGGTCGCCGAGATCCGCCGCCAACTCTCCTCGCCGTCCGCATCGGTGATGCGGAACGGCTTTGTGATGATCGCTTCGGCAATGTCCCGCTGTAGCTCCGGCAGTGTCTTTCCCTGGGCTTGGATCGGTCCGGCTAATGGAACCTGTACCATTCCGTCTTGCGCAATGGTTGCGGTCTGATCAAATTCGGGCGAGCCCACGATTGAGAACAGCACCGCGTCGCCGGAGGCCAGTCGCAGTTCGGGCTCGGCTGCGCCCAGGCTCGCGGAAAGTGAAATGGCCCCGGCAGAAACCAGGGTTTTCAACCAGTTCAGGGCATCAAAGCATATGCCAGGGACCATTCTAGCCCTCCTTGGATAGGTCCGCGCTGTCTGGGCTCGTGCCTTGTCTTGCGACCGCGGAAAGCCAAAAAACTCGGTGAAAACACCATGCAGCAATGTTAAAAAAGCTTCTATTTAGAAGACAATAGGCCCGGAATGCTTTCGGGCGATCGCGGCGCGCCTCGGCGCAATCCGGGGAAACGTTGCCGCAGACTGCGCAAATTTGCGCCTTTCCGCGTCTAAAATCAGCGTTTTAAGTCCTAGAACTCAACGCTCCAATGGACCAGGTATTGAGGCTGCTTTACTTTTGTACAGGGAGTGAAGGCACGCTGCGGCGAGCATTGCATGTTTGGAATGAGCACTCGGGTGCAGCATGACCGAAGTTAATCAAATCCCGACGCCACAGGCGACTGAGATAGCCGCGATCGAAGGCCGGAAACAGGGAGAGCTGCTTGATATCTCGGCTATCCTGAGAGCGCTTCGTCGAAATTTGTGGATGCTCCTTGTGCCGGCAATCGTGTTTTCGGTCCTCGGATTCATCTACGTTAGGCAGGTTGCGACCCCGATCTATCGGGCCTCCGCTCAGGTGGTTTTGCAGACCTCCGATGCGCAGATCGTCAATCTACAAAGCGTTTCTGGAAGCCTGGACCAGTTCGACCCGCAAACCATCGCCACCGAACTCTCGGTCATTACAAGCGAACAGGTGCTGTCCAACGTGGTGACCCAAATGGGCCTCCTGGAAGATCCTGAATTCAATCCATACCTCGACATCGACATGACAGAGCTTTCCCCTGAGGAAAGAGTCATCATAGGCGAGCGCATATTGCCGGACACGATCGCCATGCTGCGCGACGCGCTCGAGGTCCGTCAGTTGCCCGGCACTTACCTATTTGCGCTGGCTGCTTACTCCGCCGACCCGGTCAAGACCCGAGACCTCGCCAATGCATTGACCGACGCTTATCTAGAGCAGCAGGTTCTGCGCAAAGTCGAGGCCACTCAGCAGGCGACAGAGTGGCTCACGCAAAGGGCCCAAGAACTCCAGGCGCAGCTTTTAGACGCTGAGGCAGGCATTGAAAATTTCCGCTTCAATGATGCTGAGGGCATTGAATTTGCCGAGTCCATCGAACTTGAACGCTTGACCCGAGAGGCTCAAGCAATTCGCGAACTCTACCAGCACTTCCTGACCCGGCTCAAGGAAACGGCGGCGCAGCAAGGGCTGCACAGGGCCGACGCGCGCGTCCTGTCCTACGCCGTCACGCCGTTAGAGCCGTCTTCGCCCCGGACCCGCTTCGTGCTGCTCATAGCGGCGCTAGCTGGGCTATTCTTTGGCCTAGCCGCAGTCATTTTGCGAGAAGTCTTCCTCAAGCCTGGCCTACGGTCGGTGGATGCCTTGCAGGCTATTTCAGCGCACCCTGTGCTTGGCATGGTTCCTATGCTGCCTCCTCCACAGCAGCGTCGACTAACGGCGACCCTTTCGGAAAGGAGCAATGAGGCGCTTGCGAGGGCAATCGAGCATATTCGGCTCGCCCTCCTTTTGCGGCCTCCCCCCCGGAGGTCTACTGGAGGCGCCAGCTTAGCTTTCGCATCCAGTTACCGCTCCAAGGAATCGGACAGGGAGGTACCAACACGCGACAAGGCAAGATCGGCCACTATCTTTGGAATAACCTCGAGCACCAAAGACGAGGGCAAGACGACAACAGCTGTTGCGCTGGCCCATTCCCTTGCAGCTGCCGGGTCGCGTGTGCTGCTTATTGATGCCGATCTTAGACAGCGAAACTTAAGCCAGTTATTGGCCCCTGGCGCGCAAGCCGGGATCGTCGCCGCCGTGCTTCCGGAAGAGGACGCCCGAGAAGAGCCGTCGCTTTTGACCACCGATCTCGGGTTCGATTTCTTGCCCGCCGAAGTGCTGGTAGAGCGGCCGGTCGATTTTTTCCAGACGGAGCGGTTCAAAACTCTCATCCAGGCCGCCCGGCCCAGTTACGACTACGTCTTACTCGATACGCCGCCCATTCTAGTTGTACCCGATGCCCGCGCGCTCACGACAGTAATCGACCAGATGATTGTCGCCTTTCGCTATGGCAAAACAACCCAGGCCATGGCGGTCGCAAGCCTAGCTGCGCTCGACGCCAGTAGGGTAACGGTATCGGGCATGGTCATGACAAAAGTCCCAGCCAAGGTGTTCCGAGAGTCGAACCACGGCCTGGGCGTCCTCGCCTATTGAATTTGCGGGACATGGCAAGAAGAGGTTCACGCCCGAAGAAATGATAACGACCAACACTGTGAGCCGCCCTAGGGGGACCGCGCGCCTTGGGCGTTGTGTTTTGAGCCCGCGACATCGTTGGTCAGGGATCGCGCGGTCATGACCAACACGCAGGCCGTCTGGCGGCTCTTTCGCGAATTGGGCGATTTGCGGTGGTACCAACTCCCTTTAATCAGTCTAGGCGTATTGGTGACCGTGCTAGAAGGCGCCGGGCTCTTTCTATTGATGCCGATCTTCGCGACGCTGCTCGGCATGTCCGGCGAGGGCGAGCCGATACAACCCACCGGGTTCGGGCTCCTCGACGATCTGCTCGGTGACGTGGCGGATGATACCAGGCTTGTAGCCCTAATCCTGGTCGTTATGGCTATAATCATTCTCAAGAACCTCGCCCAGTACGTCGATGCGGTAGGATGGACGTGGTATGACGCGGTGGTTAACAAACGCATTCAGGCCAAGCTTTTTGCACGGCTCATGGCCAATGATCCCCGTGATAAGTTCCGCGGACCAGGGCGATCGATGAACACCTTCGAGAACCAGTCTTGGCGGGCCGTTGACGCGCTGCTGGGCGTCGCCCAAGCATTTGTCGATCTTTGCGGCGCGCTCTTCTTTGTCATTTTGCTGGTCATTCTGTCTTGGCAAATGAGCCTGATCGTTCTTGTCTGCGGCGTGGGGATCTACTTGCTGGTGTCATTCTTGACCCGTCGGGTCGAGACGCTGGGGACCGAGCTCGTAGAGACGCAGGAGGAAGTCTCAAGACGCCTTTGGGACATTCTCACCGGGCTCAAGACCATTTGGATTTTTGGCAGCGAGGCCCATGAGAAAAAGCGATTTGACCGCGCGATCAATGACACGGTTATGACCGGTCTGCGGCAAGAGAGGATTTCAGCCGCCGTCGATCCCATCATCGAGACGATCGTTGCACTGCTTATCGGCGTGGTCTGCCTGCTGAGCATCGGTCAGGACCTTTCGGTCCTGCCTGCCCTGGGCAGCTTCGTCTTGATCCTGCGGCGCCTGATCCCGCGCTTGCAGGCCTTGATTGGCGTGCGCGTTGAACTGTCGGCCGAAATTGCCTCAGTCCACAACATTCTGCCGCTGCTCGAGCCGCCGCTCGAGACTAGCCGCCCGATACAAGGCGCGCCATTCCGTGGTCTTGAAACGGATATCGAAGTGGACGGGCTTAGCTACACCTACGGCGATGACGATGAGCTTGCCTTGGACAACGTGCACTTGACCGTCTCTTTGGGCAAAATCAACGGGCTCGCGGGCCCCTCTGGCGCGGGAAAGTCGACACTTGTAGATCTGCTTTGTCGTATCCTAGTGCCTGCAAGCGGCAGGATATCGGCCAATGGGCGTGATGTTTCAGATTTTTCGCTGGCTACGTGGCGGCAAAAGCTGGGCACCGTCAGCCAGGACATCCACCTTTTTCGCGCCAGCATCCGGGATAACATTGCTTACGGGCTTGCCGATGTCAGCACCGACGAGATTGTGGCCGCCGCCAAGGCCGCAAACGCCCATGACTTCATCGTCAAGCATCCCGAAGGTTATGATCGCATCCTGACAGAAAACGGGGCTGACCTGTCTGGCGGCCAGCGACAAAGGCTCGCTCTTGCCCGCGCGCTCATCCGTCACCCCGATGTGCTTATCCTCGATGAAGCAACGAGCGCGCTTGATCCTCTCGCAGAGACCTTGGTCAAAGAGGCCCTCGCGGCCCGACCGAAAGGATGCACGGTCATCGTCATCGCGCACCGGGCAACGACGCTTCAGATCGCTGACCGTATCGTCGTGTTGGAGGACGGCCACGTCGTGCAGACCGGCACATGGGACGAGCTCATAGGCGCGCCGGGGCTCTTCCAACGCATGTTCCAATCTGCGGGCTAAGCGTCATAAGAGGTTGTAGCGCGCCCGAAAAAGACCGTCTTTCAATGCTAAGCGCATGGCCCTGAGTTGGTTGGTCTTGCGGGGTGTCGGGATTTTACTGGCAATCTTTTCGGGTCCGTCCGCCGGTAAAAGCTCGATCCTGCCCATCGCCATCGGGCGATCATGGATTTCGGCAGGATCGCCTGAGGTGTCGAGCCCGAGAGTGTAGCCGTTATCCTCGAATATCCGACCCACGATCTCGTTAAAGTCTCCGTAGGGATAGGCTACACTGTCAACGCGCTGGCCGAGGTTCTGTTCGATCTCCGATCGTGAGCGATGGGCCTGATCGGCCACCTCACGCGGGCTCAGCGTCGTAAGCAAGGGGTGGCTCGTGGTGTGGGAACCGAACTGCACGCCTTTCTCGGCGGCCTGTTTGATCTGCGCCCAGGTCATGAGCGGCGCCGGCGGGCCATAGCGCGCGTCCCACTCCGCCGTTTTGCCCACCAGATCGGTCACGAGGAAGACCGTCACGGGAAAGCCGTACTTTTCCAGGATTGGTAGCGCGTGCTCCAGAAAATCCACGTACCCGTCGTCAAAGGTGATAGCGAGCGCGCGCCCCGGCATCCCCCGCCAGCGCGCCCGCTGAGCTTGCCATTCGTCAAGCGTAACCCCGTAAAACCCATTCTGCGCAAAGTACTGCAACTGCGCCTCGAATTGATCGGGCGTGTGGCAGTAAGGGGCTAGCGCGGCGGGTACCGGATCGGGCGTCACCCGGTGAAAGTTCAGGATCGGCAGCTCGTCGGACACCTCCACCTTCTTGTAATGAGCCGCACCGTTCCATTCGATCTGGGAGGACACATAATAGGTCAGGTTGGGGTCCCGTTCGATCTGCGTGACCTTGGGCGTGGCTGGGCTCTTGGCCTTGCCCGTCACCGCCTCGAATAGCTGGATGCCGTAGATGTCCGACCACGCCTCTTCGACGATGATGAGCCCGGGGTCTTTGGCAAAGATGTCGCCGATGCTGCGCGCGTCGAACGGGTGTCCCCAGTCAAAGCCCGTCTCTGTCGCGGCGTTCACGGCAATCTTACCATGGGCCATCAGGATCATCCCGCCCGGCGTCAAATGATCCGCCAGCTTGCGCGCGATCTTTGCCAGCGATTTGCGCGACTCGAAGTAGTAAAGAACCTCGCTGCACACGATCAGATCGAACTTTCCAGGTATCTTTCCGTTCTTCAGGTCGAGCTGCTGATAGGTGATGTTGGAGTGATCGGCACAGGCTTCTTTTGCGCGCAACAGCGCTGTCTCTGAGATATCGGTGGCCGTCAGCTCCTCCACCAGCGGCGCAAGTATCTGGGTGAAATGGCCTTCCGCGCAGGCGAGTTCCAAAGCGCGCTCGAATTTCCGTTCGGGCAAAAGCGCGATCGTCTGGCCGTACTTCGTCTGCTCATAGTTGTTGGAGTAGTCCCAGGGGTCCTGATTTGCGAAAACCTCTTCCCAGTAGCTTGTGCCGTATTCATCGTCATGAGGCATGAACACGTCGTCGGCGCCATCTTCGACAACCTCCTCACGCGCTTCCGCCTCGACCGGCCCGTCTTCCTCCGTCTCGTCCTCATCAACCTTAATAAGCCCGCTTTCCCACGCGATGTCCGGCCCCAGGCTGATCGCCAGCGCCTTGGCCCTGTCATACTGCGAATGCCGCGTCATCTGGAGGAACGACGCGGCAAACCGCAAAACCTTCCGGTTAAGCCCCGCCCGAAGCAGATGCGGCACGAGTGCTAGAGCATCGCGCCCGCGCTTACGCAAGCGCCCGTAAACCAGTCGTCCGCCAAATCGCTGTGCAAGAGCGTTGGCCAGACGGCTCGCGGTGACCTTGCCTTCGCGCACGTCCATCTGGATCGTTCCGATCCGCTCATCGCCCTCGAAAACTACCACGGCGAGTTGGGTCAACCCATCGGGCACGGTCACCGTCTCGACCCGTTCCTCGACATCGATCGTGGCCCAGTAGGTTCCGCCAAAGGCAATGGGCTCGTCCAGATAGGCATACTGGAAAATGATCAGCTCAAGTGCCTGGAACGTGCGCTGCCTGAGGTTCTCAGTTGGGTTCCTGTCGTCCAGCCAGGCCACAAGCTCCTCGACGGCGGTCATGTAGTTTGACCAGTCGTCATCCATTTCCCCCGTTGTGTGGGAGATCGCATCCCAGATGGTCGGCGCAAGGTCGGCCGGGTCGATCGGGTGGGAGAAACGGTGCGGCTCCGCGGCAAGTATCGCCTTGCCGTCGCCACCGCTCGCGATATCGAGGGATGCGGCCCAGATCAGGTGCTGCGCCACCCGGTCGTCTGTATCTGGGCTCCGCAAACCGTTGGCCATTCTAGGCAGCGGGTTGGGGACGCGGGGGTCGGGCTTTACCGCCCGTTCGATCACAATGGCCCCGTCGCGGGCCAGCCGCGACGGCATCGACCTCGACAACGACCCGGTCCGCAGTCGGATGAAGGCCAGTTCCTCCATCACGTTTTTGACCTTCTCGGTCGTGCGCGCAAACCGCATCCAGAGGTCCCAATCCTCGCAGGTGCTCAGATCCGTGTCCCAGCCCCCGATCTCTTGAATGACAGCGCGCCGGAAAACACCGCTGTGGACAGCAATCGGGCAGTCGGTCGCAAATACGGGAAAAAGGTTGTCGTGGGGCGCCGGAACCCAACGTTTGGCATAGGTGCCATCGGAGGAGACGTCGACAGCGATGCAAAACGCAGCATCGAGCCGCCCGCGCGCAAGGGGCCGGATGAGCTTTTTAAGGTAATCCCGATGCACCCAGTCATCGCTATCGACAAAGGCGACCCATGTCGCCTGTGCAACCTCAAGGCCTGCATTGCGCGCGGCGCTCGCGCCTGCGTTGGGCTGAGTCGACACGCGGATTCGGCTGTCTTCAGCCGCCCACCGCGTTGCCATGGCAAGGGTGTCGTCTGTGGATCCATCATCCACGATAATCAGCTCCCACTCTTTGAGAGACTGTGCCTGGATGCTGGCAACCGCTTCTTCGATATATGCCGACGCATTATGGGCGGGCATGATGATCGAGACGCGCGGGGCTTTTTTTCGATCAAAGGCCATTACCCTGGCAGCCTACTCCTCACGTGATCATCAGAAAGGCGAGACACGCTCTGAATGCATCAAACCGGTTTCTTCCTCTGCCCGGTCGCCCATTTTTTCATCGTCTGGCGCAGTCACGAACCGTTCATACATCTGCACATCAAACTGCTTGAACCGGGCCGCAAGCCTCGCAAGGGCTGGCGGTTCACGCAGCGTTACGCCGTCACTAGGTGCAAGATCGTAGAAATGCGGCGTGTTTGGGCGGGCGTCGAGCGTCACCAACTTCTTAGCGGCGACCACGCGCCGGCGGATGCTCGGAACCGCCTGGGTCATGAGACCGTCAAAGGTGGTCCTAGGCTCGGCCATCAGCGCACGCGACAGCGTTTGAAACGCTTTGAACCGTTTGCCGCCCTTCAGATACTTGAACCACGTATAGCGCTGCGCCGCTGTATAAGTGGCCCTTTGCAGCTCCTCTGGGATGGCGGGGTCGGATGCGTACTGCCCAAGTACCTTAAGGGCCGCGTGAGCCATTTTTAGGTGGTGTTGCGACGCGCTTCCGCTGTGTTTGCGGTATCCCACGAGATACTCTCGAACCAGCTCAATTTTGTGGTGCTTAGAGACCCGCAATTGCGCATCTAAGTCTTCGCAGTACGACAAGCTCGGATCAAACCCGCCCAACTCCAGCATCAGGTCGCGCCGCACCATTATGCCACTTCCGGTGCCAATGGGGTTCATGGCAAGATGACGGGCAAAGAAATACCCCCGAGTTTCGAGCGCGGGCGCACTTGCGACAACGCGGGCGTTTTCGTCGATGGGCCGAAACAGGCAGTAAACGGCGCCCCATTCCGGATCGTTTGCGTGCTTCTGCATAGCAAGAACTTGCTTCTCGATCTTGGTCGGATGCCAAAGATCATCGGCGTCGAGATAGGCAACATACTGCCCACGTCCCGCGCGTGTGCCGCAGTTGCGGGCGCGAGACACGCCCTGATGTTCCGTCGCAATCACGCGCAGATTCTGGATTTCTGATCGCAAGCCTTCTAGCTTAACGGCGGTGTCATCGGTAGAGCCGTCATCAACCAGGATGATTTCAGTGTTTGGGTGAGTTTGCGCAGCCGCAGAGCGCACCGCCTCTTCAACGAAGCGCCCATAGTTGTATGTCGGTATAACAATGGTGACGAGCGGCAACGAGGTCACGGCGAATGGACCAGACTGACGCCTTTAGCGCTCATTGAGCTGACTCTTGGGCCGAATTGCCGCTGCTCCGCAGCGCAATCAGGTTTTGTCGACAAACCACACTACCTCTCTCGCTCGAAAACACCATTACCCCAAAACGGACATAGCCTCTCGACAAAAAAGCGTCATGCGAATGAGGACAGGAAGCAAGCTTCGGTCGGTCTTTTTGGCGGCAGGCCGTGCGTCAGCGTAAGAGTGGCGATTTTTTGAGCCAATGAGCAACCTATGATTGTTCGCGCGATCCAGCATTGCCGTTAGACAGGAAGGCCTGCCCGGCCAGTCAGCACGGACAGACCAAAGCGCCCAACGCGCGGTGATCGCTATAACTATGTCTTGGGATGGCTGGCCGAAGTCTTCTGCGACAGAGCCTGCTTGGCGCCGTGCCGAGACTGGATTCTTTCAACGCATGCAAGGATTGGAATAGCGATTGCGCGCACCTCGCGCCTGTCCCCCTTCATCGCGCCGCGCAAAGGCAGTTGGATCAAGCCATAGATGAGCGCGTTCTGGCTCCCTATTAACAGCTTGGAGATCTGCGACGGCCGGTGTCACAATGCCCTAACTAAGCAGAGCTTCGTTTTGATCGGATTTCAACCTCCGGAACTTCCCGCACTCAGAGATAGGGTTTGTCCGCCCTTGTGAACCCGCAAACAAGGGCAAAAAGGCAGTCTCACGGAATCGCCCATCGTCGGAAAGATCGAAGAAAATAGAGCGGCGGTGCCAATGTCGAAGTGATGTCTCAACCAAGGCGCGTTTCACAACTTGGAGTCCAACTATACGGTATGATTTGTTCTGCGCGGCCAAGATACGATCACCAGAAGTTGAGAATGCTAGGCCCGTGCGGCTACGTGCGGAACAGATGCTAGGCTTTGCGGCTCTAACAGACCTGTTTGAAAGCAGCTGGGGAAATAAACCGAACGGCTGTATGCAGCCCTTCAGGTAGTGGCTGCGTACCGGCCACCTCATCGTTCGCCCTTTAAGAATCGCGAAGCGACGCAGCATTGAGGGTGAACACAGCCGGCTTCATAGCGCGTTTGAAGTGTAGGAATAGCTTGTTGCAATCCATCCTCAACCAGCAGCCGTGCAGCGACTGTGCGACGCTACGCAACAGGTCAGAGTTAAAGGCTGTCGGGGATGGCGCGACGCAATGCGAAAGGCCAGAATTGCAGAAGCAATGGGACAGCCAAATCTTTGGTCGCAAGGTAGTGCGCTTGGCCGTTGTTTCTTTACACGTTTATTTTGCGACCACTGTGATGGGTCACGCCGGCAGATCGTGCAGGTGAATCAACGGTCTGGAATTCGCCGCAAAAAACACCGTTGGTGACCGCTTTGGGCGCGTGCTATCCATCCGGGCGCGATGCCAATTCCGAAGGTATGGGCTTAGCGCGGACCTCGAAGGCAGCGAAGCGTCATATTCTGTGTTTGGGTGGTCAACGACGGGTTTTCGTTGTTGGAGCGCTTAGCGGATCGTCGGTTGAAATCGACCACTGAAACCAAAAGACATCTATGCGATCCCTGTACTCTTAGAACTAGCTGAGAACATCGCGACGTCGCCCTCTTCAATATGGCACTCGATAGCAAGCTGCGCAGCTGCGACTTGGTAGAGTTGTGGAAGTCATGGCCTCTGGGCAAACCATTGAACGAGCATCAACTCTGCACAGCAGGACCCGGAAGCCTGTGAGCTTTGCGGTTTTCAGCTCGCGCTATAGCACACCAAGATGGGCGGTAGAGCCTGAACTTAGACGCATTGCGAAATTGGGCGGGCAGGGCAAAACTTTCGCCGTCTCAAGCGAAGGTAATAACGGCGAAGCCTTCGAATTCGCGGTGGTCTTCAAACCCAAACACGCGAGAAAAGCCTTGGAAATTTAGTGGCGGAGACGAAGGGATTCGAACCCTCGAGACGGTTTCCCGCCTACTCCCTTAGCAGGGGAGCGCCTTCGACCACTCGGCCACGTCTCCGCCGGCGGGGATAGCTATTCGGGGGCGGCGGAGCAAGCTGATATGTCGACGCCTTGCCGGTTTGTCCTGCCGTGGCTTAGCTTGCGGTGAGGAAAGCCCGAGAGAGGAGCCCCCCATGGATGGATCAACGCGCCCGAACTGGGGGATCAGAAACGATCACGGCAAGCTGCGAGAGGTCCTTCTGGGCAAGCCTGAATACTACCGCTGGGTGGAGGCCGGGCCGCTGATCGGGCGCACGCTGGCGAATGCGGAGCATACCGGCCACCGCTTCGACCTCCAACTCGCGATGAAACAGCATGCGGAGATGGTGTCGATCTACGAGGAGAATGGCGTTTTGTGTCATTACCTTGAGGCGGATGAGGCGCTTCACCGCAATTTCTTTGCGCGCGATAGTTCGGCGATGACCCCCTGGGGCCCGCTTGTGTGCCACATGCAGCTCAAGGTCAGGCGCGCCGATTATGCGACGGTGGTGAAATTCTACCAGGCGCATGATGTGCCGATCTGGCAGTTCGCGACGGCGGGGCATTTTGAGGGCGGCGATTTCAACATTATCGAAGAAGGCCGCGTGCTCATCGGCTATTGCGGCGAGCGCTCCGAGAAG
>JBCCYG010000004.1:0-35046 GCA_039190145.1 Pseudomonadota bacterium
AGCGGCGCGACAAACGGCGAGATAGGATAGAAATCATGTTCGGCAGGCTCAAGGACCGGCGGCGGGTGGCAACCCACTACGACAGGTGCGCGACGGTCTTCCTCTCAGCCATCGCTATCGCGGCAACCATCATCCATTGATCATAAGTCCTGATAGGAGGTGTAACCGCTTTCCCATCTGACACGTCAAATGCCGCTTTTGAAATGATCCTGCACACTTTTTCCCAATGTCTTTCCGACCGCTTCGATGCCCAAGGATTGCGAAAACGCACAACCTTTACAAGGATTAGAGGCCTTTAAAGGGGCTATACAAAGGCCGCTCTTCGAGCGACGTGAACCTGGGTGCGCAGGGCTCCGTGCTTTCTTTCACGAGTAAACCATCACTGTATCTGCCACGGGCGCAAGGTTAAAACAGACCGCAACTACATCACACAAACAGTCGCGGAGTTACGCTTGCACTCAATGGGCAACTCGAGCAGGTTCTCGACTGGCGTTCGCTCAATGATATCGGTGAGAGATGGGTCGTGTTGTGGCAGTTGTTGCTTTGCTTTGCGCATGCGCCGCGGGCGCTGCTGCAGTTTTGCTGCCAGCTCGCCCCGATGTTTCCGAGACGGATGCCTTTGCTGCGCCCGGGCTCGACCCGATGACGATCGGTCAGGCGCAGGATGACTTTTGGCAACTCACCCCAGCCCTATTGCTCGTGGTCTATGAAGCCTTTGGAGAGACCCAAGAAGACGCGATCTATGATGCGCTCGCCAGCGTCACCCACGGTGATGCATTGGAATACCTCTACCTTGAGAGGGTTGGCGCCATGGCCGGGGGAGGTCTCGAAGAGGCGGACCAGACCATCCATGAAATCAAGCTTTTGAACACGCAGGTGTTGCGCGAGCCCACCTCGCTGGCCATCGATGCCTCCTGGCAGGTGATCGGGACGGTGGGCCATGCAGAGCACCTCCATGTCCGTGGAAACACCTACAGCGCAGACCTCACCGTGGCCCCGGTCGACGGCGCCTGGCGGATCACGGATTTCGAGCTCCTCGAAGTGAACCGAGACGCGGCCGGGGAGGTGTTCCTCGCCCCGCAAACGAATTGATGGTGGAGATCGACGATTTAAGCTTTCGCTATGGCGGCGGCGGGTTCACTCTGCGCATCCCTTCATTTTCACTACAGGACGGTGAGCGGGTCGCCATCGTTGGGCCGAGTGGCAGTGGCAAGACCACGCTTTTGAACTTGATCGCGGGAATCCTGACGCCTGCCACCGGGCGGATCGACGTAGCCGGAACCGATGTGACCGGCCTGAACGAGGCCGGGCGGCGCCGCTTTCGGGCCAGCCAGATCGGCTTTGTGTTTCAGGACTTTGCGCTCCTCGATTACCTCTCAGCGCGGCAAAACATCTACTACCCCTACCGCATCACTCCTGCGCTAAAGCTCGATGCTCAAGTGCGCGAGCGGGCAGAGCAGTTGGCCGCAGCTTGCGGAATCGCCGACAAACTCGACCGGCATCCACCGGCGCTTAGTCAAGGGGAGCAGCAGCGCGTGGCAATCTGTCGGGCGCTGGTGACGCAGCCCAAGTTGATCCTCTCCGATGAAGCAACCGGGAACCTCGACCCTGACAGCAAGGCCCGGATACTCGATCTGCTATTCGAACAAGCCGCCGAAGCGGGTGCGGCAATCCTTGCCGTGACCCATGATCACGAGCTGCTGCCGCGGTTCGAGCGTGTGTTTGATTTCGCGCAGTTCCGCCAAGGGGTGGCAGCATGAACGCGCTCTACCTCGCTTTCGCCTATCTGAGATACCACTGGGCGCGGAGCCTCGTTTTGGTAATCGTCGCAGCCATCATCATGTTTGTACCCGTCGCCACGCAGACGCTGCTGTCGACAAGCGAACGTGCCCTTGTTGCCCGGGGTGAGGCAACTCCGCTGCTCTTGGGCGCGCGGGGTTCGCAACTCGATCTGACCATGGCAGCACTTTATTTCTCGGAAGAGCGGCCTGACCCCGTGCCGATGCGCGCGGTCGAAGACGTGTGGGATAGTGGGCTCGGCGTGCCGATCCCCGTCCATACCGCGTTTTCGTCGAACGGCTTTCGGATCGTTGGGACAACGCTCGATTACTTCGACTTTAGAGACTTAAGCTTCGCCGACGGGCGCGGTTTGTCGTTTCTGGGGGACGCCGTGATCGGTGCCGACGTTGCTCATGAGCTTGGCTTAGGCGTCGGCGATACGCTGGTGTCCGCGCCAGAAAACCTCTTTGACCTCGACGGAGTCTACCCTCTCGAAATGCCAATCTTGGGCGTGCTGGAGCAGACCAACACGCCCGATGACGCGGCGATCTTTGTCGACCTCAAAACCGCATGGGTGATTCAGGGGATCGGGCACGGCCATGAGGACGTTGTAACCGCCGCCGACATCGAAGCAGGGACAGCTGCCCTCGCAAACGCCGCTGTCGTTCAATACCAGCGCATCACGCCTGAGAATATCGAAAGCTTCCACTTCCATGGCAGCCAGGATGATTTCCCAACATCGGCCGTTATCGTCATCCCCAACGACACACGTTCCGCCACTATTCTCAAAGGTCGCTATCTCGACACGGACGGTCCCACCCAACTCATCGAGCCTGCGGGGGTTATCCAGGGCCTCGTCGACCGCATTTTTCGGATCAAGTCGCTTCTAGATGTGGTGACAGCCATCATCGCCGTCGCGGCGCTTGCTGCGATCGGCCTGGCTGTCTTTCTCAGCTATCGCCTTCGCGCGCGCGAGATCGCTACCGCCGTAAAATTAGGCGCAAGGCGCGGCATGGTCCTGCGTCTCTTGTCAGCTGAAACCATTTCTTTACTGTTCATATCAGGATGCATCGCGGCATTGGGTGCCACCTTTGTCTCACGCAACGCCGAAGCCTGGGTCGGCTGGCTGCTCGCCCTTGGCGCCTAACCAACGGGAGACTGACATCATGAAATACCATCTGCTTGCTTTTTCGCTTTCGTCTCTGGTCGCCGCTGCCCCGGCGCTCGCCCATTATGGCATGATCATCCCGGAAGACCCTATGATCAGTCAGGAAGACGGGCGCAGCGTGGCGCTGACCATGTCGTTCTCCCACCCGTTCGAGCTCGACGGCATGATGCTCGACCGCCCCGTCTCCTTCTCGGTTACCCATGAAGGCACGGAAACCGACCTCCTAGGCAGCCTTGAGGACGCCACGGTGATGGCGGAGCAAGGCTATACGCTCGACTTTCCGCTTGAGCGGCCAGGCACATACATCTTTGCCATGGAGCCACAGCCCTATTGGGAGCCTGCCGAAGATGCTTTCATCATCCACTACACAAAGACCTATGTGACTGCCTATGGCGACGACGAAGGATGGGACACTGAGCTCGGCCTTAAAACCGAAATCGTGCCACTATCAAAACCGTTCGGGCTCTGGGAGCGCAACGTTTTCCAAGGGATCGTCAAGCTTGACGGCGAGGCCGTGCCCTACGCCGAGGTCGAGGTGGAGTTTTTCAACGAGGGTGACAACGCCACCGTGCCAGACGACCTAATGATCACGCAGACGGTCAAAGCGGATGCGTTCGGCGTCTTTACCTACGCACCGCCCTCCGATGGATGGTGGGGCTTTGCTGCCCTCAACACGGCTGATTACACCCTTCCGCAAGAGGGCGAGGACAAGGCCGTCGAGCTCGGTGCCGTAATCTGGGTCCATTTCGAAGAATGGACGGGCCAGTGATCCGCGCCCTGGCCCTCGCAGCACTCACAGTCGTTGTCCCCCTCGGGGCAGCGGCACACCAACTGGTGGTGTTCGCTTCCGTCGACTGCGAAACCGTGAGCGTTGAGGCAAAGTTCTCTAACGGCAGAGTGGTACAAAAAGGTGACGTCCGCGTCCTTGATGGCGACAATGCCCTCCTGACGACACTTGAGCTGGGGAGCGACGGCAAAGCCACTGTGCCCTTGGCCGACGTTGACCATTCTGGCGGCCTCTTGATCGAGGTCGATACCGGCGGGCACGACAATTACTGGATCGTCACGCCCGAAGACATCGCCCGCAAATGTGGAAGCTGAATATGGCGCGCATGCTGCAAGCACTGGCGGCGGTCGCGTTCCTCCTTTTCGGGGGCCAAACCGCCCTCGCCGACGGCAAGCCGCGCATCGTCGCGGTGAACTACGCGCTGCAATACTTTGCGGAGCGTCTCGCTGGTGACAGCGCCGATGTGGTCTTTCCTGTTCCCACGGACGCCGATCCGTCGTTTTGGCGACCCTCAATTTCCGATATCAGCGCTATCCAGTCAGCGGACTTGATCCTCCTCAACGGCGCAGGCTTCGCCACCTGGATTGATCGCGTATCGCTGCCGCGCTCTCGCGTTGTGAACACCTCACGCACGATCGAAGACCAATTCATCGTCACTGAGAGCATCACCCACAGCCATGGCGATGGCGGGGAGCACTCGCATGAGGGTCTCGCCTCCTACACCTGGCTCAATCCGGTATTGGCAGCAGCTCAAGCAGAGGCCGTCGCTGCTGCGATTGTTGCCCGAGGCGTCGCCTCTGATGCGGAAGTTGAGACGAGGCTCGCTGCGCTGCTGAGCGACCTCGAAGAACTCGACGCCGACGCAAAATTAGCGCTAAGCGCAGCCGCAGAAACGCCGATCATCGCCACGCATCCCCGCTACCAGTATCTCGCAGATCGCTACGACCTCTCGATTACCTCGCTCGAATGGGAAGCGGGCGCAGCACCCACAGCCGAGGAGCTCGCAGAGCTGAGGGAAACTGTGAGCAACACCGGCGCGCGTATCCTGATCTGGGAGGCCTCACCGCCGGATGCGGGCGTACAAGCGACCGCCGATTTGGGTCTGACCAATGTGATCTTCGAACCCATGGCGCACGCACCGTCGGACGGTGATTTCACGGAATATTTTAGCGTAGCAGTCGGTCGAGTAGCTTCAGCATTTGCAACAAGCATGGGCAATTGAAAGGCGCGCGTTTACTAAAGAAAGAGTTTGACCGGCTGCAGTCGTCCTAAAGCTGCTTAAGGACACGCAACAATTCTTCGAAAGCCAAACCAAAGAGACGGCACACCCTCGCCAGGTTGTCACTGCGTTGAGTGCCTTGTGTGCCGACTTCGCAAAACGGAACATTTTTGCGCGCCTCAGACGGCACTGAATTTGCTTCGTCCGAGACTTCATTTGATAGGTAGACCAGCATAGTTCTTTGGAAGGGGTGTTATTGGCTCTTAAGGTCAAAGGCGTTCGCTCTTAGGGACAAGTCTATTTGCTCTCAATTAAAATCATAGAGTTATTTTGCTCGTACTATGGGCGGTTGCGCGGGGTAATTTCATCTCCAAGTATACAACTTTTTTTCTGATCTCGACTGATCTAGAAATAAAGCCGTCTCGCCGAACTATGGGGATTATCGAGGAATGTTTGGCGCTCATGGCCGGCGAGGCTCGAAAGCATCCTTTAATACGTTGGGTCAAATCGCGGTGATGCACGATCTCGGTGAAACTCAAATCTACCACCGCGGTGATTTTCGGCCAGATTACTCTCTTCTTTCCTAGTATCGCCCCGTGCCAATCGAGTTGAAATTCTAGGCGCTCGTAGAAAGCTCCTCTTTAGCTTGCTGGAACCAAGCAAGAGTACGGGCGTGATGCATTGCACCCCAACGCTTAACAAATTTTTGGGTGTGGTAATCACCTTCATCGCTAAGCGCTGCTATGCGTTCCTCTACGTATTCTGGCGTCAGCGGAATATCACATTTGACAGTGATGCAGTGTTTCCATTCCTCATAGCTATTGGGAACAAAGGACATTCAAAACCTCGCTAAGTCGGTGATGGGAGAGCGGCGTGAGCAGAACGACGCAAAAGGAGCTGACGCAGCAGAGTAAGGTGCGGGATTTCAACGAGCATCCCGAATACGATGACAGCCAGCACCAACGGCTGCCCAGGAATGGCAACCGCTGTGAGCGCCAACATTAGGGGCGCATTGCGGGCGGCCATGGTCATGGCGAGAAGAGCGTGCTCCGGGTAGCTGAGCCGCGCCATCCTTGTGAGAGCAACGCCCGTAAAAAAGCTGAGAGCGAAAAAGAGGACGACCGCAACTGCCACAAGGCCAAAGAGCGGCGCATTGGCAAGAATCGCCCCCACGTGGCTTGCAAAGATTTGAACGATAAGCGCCCCAAGCGTTAGCGAAAGCAGCAGGCCTGTCGCGCCAAGCAGGCGTTCAAAGGCAAGCTCTCTGAGAACAGCCGTAAGGAGCGCCCGCAAAGCTTGCGCGAGGGCCATAGGCAACAGAAACCACTGAAAAAGAATCCCGGGCAGCGCGCCAAAGTCGACGAGGCCTGTGGCGGGCGTAAACAGCCAAAGCCATAGCGGAAGGAGCAGGAGCTGAGAGACCAGGTTAACAGGGATGAGCGCCGCTCCAAGTTCCGTGTCGCCACCGGCCATGCGGGTAAAACCGAGGAACCAGTCGGTACACGGGGCCAGAAAGTAGATCATCAGCCCAGCGAAAAGGAGCGGCTGGCCTGAGAGCAGCAGGCTCGCAATCGCGAATGCGAGCATAGGCACGATTAGAAAATTCGCGACCCAAGCAACGGTCAGGAACCTGAGGTTGCCGAACGCTTTCACAACCGCGCCAAGGCGAAGCTCAAAGAAGAGCAGAAAAATCAGCGCCAGCAGCGTGAGGTCTGTGTAGCGTGCCACTTCAACTGCGATCGTAGGCACCGTGAGACCAAGCGCAGAGCCAAAAGCGATAGCCGCCAAAAGAAGCGCGGCCGTGCCAAAAGCACTAGGCCCCGCCTCCTGTGGCTGACGCTTCGGTGGGCTCAGCACAGGCATTTGTCATCATCACAGCAGGACACATCGTCGAGGAACATCCCGTTCTCGTAATATGCCTCCAGCGGGGTGATATCCGCACCCATCCGCTCTCCGATGGCGCGGGCCACGACCGCGAATCGCTGGCGAAATTTGTAGATGAAACAGAAAAGATGTCCATTGTGGCAAACTTCCGGCCCAACGAGAAAGAGGCCGCTCTGCGCCGTGGACTCATCCTCTCCCGTCAGCATAGGGATGCCAGCATTATCGTACTCAAACAAATCAGCGACCCGTGCCGTTCCTGATCCAAAACCCGTCGCAAGCACCGGCGGCCCGTCCGACACCCAGGAGCGACCGTCGCCTGACAAGATGTGAATACCGTCTCCCTCACGCTCCAAAGCGACGATGTCAGCATCTGGGATCAGCGTGATCGACAGACACTTACGGAACGTGTCGAGTCGCTGTTGGGTATAGGGGGATAGGCTGCGACTGGGGTCCTTCTCGCTGTCGAGCCAGGGCGCACCTCGATCGAGCACGACAACTTCCTTACCCTTTTGAGCAATGCCAATGGCCGCGTCTATGCCGCTCTCATAGCCGCCGATGACATAGGCGACATCCGCCCGAACGTCGTCCCAGCTCGCGAAGGACCCGTAATGGCGACCTAAATCCGCACCAGGCAAGCCGCCCGAGGTCGGCGAGCCAAAGTGGCCACAGGCCCAGATCACGTAGTCCGCAACCACCTCTCCTTGGCTGGTTGCGAGCGTGAAACCGGTGTCGAACGGTGTGACGCCTTCGACATCGACTCCGCACCGCACATTGAGCCCGAACGCGCGCGACGCGTATTCTAGGTAGCGCGCATAGTCGGGCCCACTGGGATGTTCGCTGCGCAGGGACCATCCCGGCGAGCTGTCAAAGCTAATTGCATTAAGGTCTGTAACGCCAAAGACGTTGCCGGGGAATGACGGCGTCAAAAGTCGCGTCTCTGCTGGCCAGTCCTGGAAACTCTGCCCAATCTGACCGCGCTCCAAGACAAAGACATCCGGGATATCGAGGTCGCGCAAGACCCGCGCGACGCCGAGCCCGGCGGGCCCCGCGCCGATCACCGCAACGCGCATATGTGCGGGTAGTCCAACGGCACTGGCAACGTTCATGTCCGCTATCACCTTCGAGGATTTTTGTTTCGGCGGGAGGTGCTGCCGCTTGAGGTTGCCCGCCCGCGGTCGATATTGTGATGTTATAACATAACAGAATCAAGCCAGGAGTTTCTCCGTGCCAGACAATCTTTCCACGCGCCTTCCCGTCACTGTCCTCTCTGGCTTTCTTGGGGCCGGTAAGACGACACTTTTAAACCGTGTGCTTAACAACCGAGAGGGCCGACGTGTGGCGGTCATCGTCAACGACATGTCAGAGGTGAACATCGACGCTGATCTCATCCGCGCCGACACAGAGCTCTCCCGCACGGACGAAACGCTGGTCGAAATGTCCAATGGCTGCATCTGCTGCACCTTGCGCGATGACCTGCTGCAAGAGGTGCGGCGCTTGGCCGAAGACGGCAGGTTTGATTATTTGCTGATTGAATCCACTGGCATCTCAGAGCCTCTGCCGGTCGCGGCCACCTTCGACTTCCGCGACGAGTATGACGAAAGCCTCTCGGATGTTGCCCGCCTCGATACAATGGTGACGGTCGTCGATGCCGTGAATCTGATGGCTGATTACTCCAGCAAGGACTTCTTAAGCGACCGAGGCGAGACCCTCGGCGAGGAAGATGAACGGACCCTCGTTGATCTTCTCGTCGAGCAGATCGAATTCGCTGACGTCGTGATACTCAACAAAATCGAAGATGCTGGCCGAGAGCGCACGAATACTGCGCGACGCATCATCCGTTCGCTCAACGCGGATGCAAAGATCATTGAGACCAACCACTCCGTGGTGCCAAGCGACGCGATCCTCGACACAGGGCTCTTCGACTTCGACAAGGCCCATGAACATCCGATGTGGGCCAAGGAGCTATACGGCTTTGCCGATCACGTGCCCGAGACCGAAGAGTACGGGGTCACCAGCTTCGTTTACCGAGCGCGTCAACCCTTTGAGCCAGAGAAGATACTGAACGTCCTCCAGAGTGACTTGTCCGGCGTCATCCGCGCTAAGGGACATTTCTGGATTGCCACACGCCCAACCTGGGTCGCTGAGTTCTCCCTCGCCGGTAGCCTCTCCTCCGTGAAGCCTTTGGGCACATGGTGGGCATCGGTGCCACAAGACAGGTGGCCGACCCATGAACAAGTACGCGCCTATATGGCCTCCCACTGGATGGAGCCTTGGGGCGACCGCCGCCAAGAGCTTGTCTTCATCGGCGCTGGCATCGACTGGCCCGAGCTAAAGGCCTCTCTCGATAGCTGCCTCGTACCGGAGCATCTGGTCCCTGGGCCGGACGCGCTCCCCGACTTACCGGATCCATTCCCCGTTTGGCGCCGCGCAGAGGAGGCCGCATGACACTCCACCAAGAGCTGACAGGAGGAGCCGTCGGTGGTGTTGCCATAGCGGCTTCCCCAAGAGGCCTAACAGCCATCGAGCACCCAACCTGCGCCGCTGCCATCTGGCAGCGGAAACCGCTCGACAGCTTTCTGAACTGGATAGAAGCGCTGCCCGCCCACGATCTTCCCAAAGCGCGGGTGATCCTTAGACCGCACGATGTCCGCCAGGCCATGACAGACGTGGTGCAAGGCTACGGCCTGCCGGACTGTGACGAGCGCACGATGCTCGTAGATGATGTGGCCGCTCTCGCCCAGATCTTTGCGGGGGTAACGGAGGCACCCTACCTGCGGCTTCGCCTCGACGTGATCTCCACCAATGCCTGTCGAAAATTCCACGTCGACACGCTCACCGCGCGACTGATCTGTACCTATCGAGGGACTGGCACACAGTACGGCATCTCGTCGAATGGCCAGGACCCAGAGCGCATCTTTACGGCCACTACCGGGAGCCCCATCGTCCTGCGCGGCAAGCTTTGGCCCGCGGAAACTGCACCCGATCTCGTACACCGCTCACCCCTGATTGAAGGTACCGGCGAAACGCGCCTCGTGCTGGTCCTCGACCCGATCATTAGTCTCGAGGAAGCCCGCGAAGAACAGTTTCTGCACTAGTACTTAGTGTCAGCGAGGTAATTGGAGGAGCCGCGTGCGGTCACCGCTTGAGGACCGCGCATTTACCTAGGTACTTCGCAGACATGTCAAAAGAAAGCTTAAGACGTATAGGTGCTAGCGCTGATCGTTAGAAAATGCCTTTTCCGTGCATTGCTATTTCCAAACTATGCACAAGAGTCAGACGGTAATATACTTACATAACGAGCGGTGACGGATGCAGGGCCATAGAAGAGGCGCGTCTTGGCATCATATCCTTTAGAGAAGGCAATCATTGGATCTTTCTCTTTGTACTTAACGCCTAGACCGTCCTTACCTAGAACCTGGCAAATAGGGTCTTTGCTAGATAAGTCAGTCGACCCAAGATTCCGAAACTATCACGGACCGGAGCGCCAGTTTTCCTGCAAAGGCAAGTAAACAGATCTACAAATGGGGACGAGCGCATTTAGAGGTGATGATGTGCTTTTGAAGATCTCGTAAACTGATCTAAGTGCCCATCCCGCTCCTAGTGCGCTTTGGACACCAATAGGCCTTGGCGGCCTGAGAACTTGAACCAGTCAAATCCGGGTTCCTATACGTTATAATTCGACCGCAGCACCGTTGAGATGGCGGTAATCTGCAAAACTTTTCGACAGAACCTGTCCCGCATCATCGCGCTCGATGTGGACCTTAAAGGGCTCCAGTATGCCATTTCCCTTGACCCGATTGAGTTATTGAAGGTCGAGGATCATGCTCAACCCAGTCGAGAATGGCTCATTTATGGATTGGTCTAGCGTAACTAAGCATTTTGGGCGTCTGAAAACTGCGAGTTCATGCAATCTGCTAAAGTATTGGGGAACATAGACCCGATCCTCATTGCTGGCGCAGGCAAGGACTGTTCAGCACTTCGTACACTAGTCATCAGCTGAGTATGGCCCCACGCATCCTTCATAGCTTTGGAACGAGCTATAACGACTTCACTACTGACTTGGACCTTCCAAGGCGTGGCTAGCCCGCGCCATCGTCCTCAGAGTGTTGCCTGGGTGAGATAGTTGTGGTGTCTCCCGCCCGCAGCTGGGCGACACGATCCACGTGTATAGTCCAACGTGCCTCATTGCGCCGATTGATAAGTCTGCAAAAGCAACCTGAATCAATTTGTTCTGGGCACAATCCTATGTTCCAGCTCTATATTTCTTAAGTATGACATAAGCTCAGACTTCTAATGCGGCTCCTGTCTTGTCGCTTTTCCTGCGCAAAAGGGCAGGGTAACCCTTATATTTTATGATGCTGTTACCCTTAGGCTTCTCAAGCTAACACGATGTTTTCTCATGTCAGGTGTTTGAAAGCATTACAGGCATCGCCGAGCGTTATCCGTTTGCTTTGACAGAGTCTGCGAACTCAGGATGCGGCGTGAGGGACAGCAACTCGCGCCCGTATTCCGATTTTGGCGCGGTAAAGAAGTCTTCTGAAATGCCGCTTTCCACGACCTTGCCGTCCTTCAACACCGTGATGTCGTCGCACATCTGGCGCACCACTGCGAGGTTGTGACTGATGAACAAGATCGTCAGGCCAAAGCGCGCCTGAAGGTCCTTGAGCAGGTTGAGTACCTGCGCCTGGATAGAGACATCAAGCGCGCTTGTGGGCTCGTCGCAGATGAGCACACGAGGCCGGGCCAGGAGCGACCGCGCGACGGCGATGCGCTGGCGCTGCCCCCCTGAAAACTGATGCGGGTAGCGATTAATCGCGTCAGTGGACAGGCCCACCAGATCGAGCATCGCCGCTGCGATATCGGCGCGTTTGCCGGCATCCTCCTCCAGCCCGTAAAGCCAGAGCGGCTCGGCGAGAATGTCACCAATGCGATGGCGGCTGTTAAGGCTGCTATAGGGGTCCTGGAAAACCATTTGAATGACGCGGCGCGACGGGTCCTTGCGGCCGCGTTGCCGCGCGAGCGGGAGCGGTGCGTCCCGCAAGCTTAGCGTACCAGCGGTAGGCTGCACGAGCCCGGTGAGGACCTTGGCCATGGTGGACTTTCCCGAGCCGCTTTCGCCCACGAGCCCCATGACCGTCCCAGGGCGGACTTGCATGGAGACGTCATCGAGCGCCACAAAGACCTCGGGCTTTTTGAAAATGCCCTCCCGCGCGCCGGTGAACCGCACCGTGATGTGCTCCATACCGAGACCATCCCCCAGCGTTTGGTCCCCCGAGCGGAGCCATGCCTCCGCATCCGCCGCGCTACGCTGGGCAGGTGCGTCCGGCTTACCCTCTCCGCTCTCGGGCAAAAGGAACCGCTCCTGCTTAACATCGAGGCGCGGCACGGCAGCCATGAGGCTTTGGGTATAAGGGTGCTCCGGGCGTTTCAGAACGCGCTCCGTGGGGCCGCTCTCCATCACTTTGCCACCGCGCAGAACGGTCACAATATCGGTGATCTGAGCGATGACGCCGATGTCGTGCGTGATCAGCAGAAAACCGATACCCCGGTCCTTAGCCAGACGCTGAATGAGCTCAAGCACCTGGGACTGCACCGCCACATCGAGCGCCGTGGTGGGCTCATCGGCGATAATGAGCTCGGGGTTGGTACAGAGCGCCAGCGCGATCACAACACGCTGGCGCATCCCGCCAGAAAACTGATGCGGATAAGCCTTGATGCGCTTTGAAGCGTTGGTGATGCCGATCTCTTCGAGCAGCGCAACGGATCGCGCGCGCGCCTCAGCGGCACTGATATCCTCATGGGTCTGGATCGTCTCGATCAGCTGATCCTCGATGGTCATCAACGGGTTCAGGCTCGTCTGAGGGTCCTGAAAGATCATCGAGATACGCTTGCCGCGGGTGTTATGCGCCTGAGCTGCGCTCAAGGCGCGGAGGTCCGTCTCCCCCAAATGCAGGCTGCCATTCGCGACAAAGCCCGGCGGCAGCAAAAGGCCGATGATCGCCGCGCCGATGGTCGACTTGCCCGCACCGCTTTCGCCCACCAGCCCGTGGATTTCTCCCGGAGCGACGCTCAGAGAAAGGTCCTCGATGGCCGTGAACGTCCCGAAGCGACCCGGGAACTGCACCGTGAGGTTCTCGACCGAGAGCATCAGCGGAGCCTCGGGTTGAAGATGTCGCGCAGAAAGTCCCCAAGCACGTTGATCGACACCACAAGCGCCACAAGGAAGATCGTCGGCACCCAGAGGATCCACCATTCGCCAGAGAGCAAAAACTGCATCCCAATGCGGATGAGCGTGCCGAGCGAGGGGCTATCCGCGGGCAGGCCAATCCCCAGGAAGGAAAGCGTGGCCTCAAGCAGGATCGCCGAGGCGAGGTCCACCGTCATGATGACGAGGAGCGGCCCCAAGATGTTAGGCAGGATGTGCCGCAGCATCACGCGCAGCGGGTGCTGACCCATGATCATGGCCGCCTGCACGTAATCCTTATTTTTCTCAACAAAGACGCTGGCCCGCGCCGTGCGCGCGAAATTCACCCAGAGCGAAAGCGCGATGGCCAGGGTGAGAACAGCAACGCGCAGGTCCTGCTGCATGGCAGGCGGGAGCAGCCCGCGCGAAATCCCGTCAATGAGCAGCGCCGTGAGGATCGCTGGCAGTGCGAGCTGCACGTCCGCGATACGCATGACAATCGCATCGAACCGCCCGCCATAATAGCCCGCCGCAAGCCCCAACCCGACCCCGAGCACGGTCGCAATGGCCATGGCCATGAGCCCGATCAGCAACGAAAGACGCGCGCCGTAAAGGATGGAGGAGACCATGTCGCGGCCCTGGTCATCGGTGCCGAGCGGAAAGCGCGGGTCGCCACCTTGCCAAACCGGGGGCAAAAGCCCGTCCATGAGCGAAAAGCTCGAAAGGTCATAGGGGTTCGACGCGGCGATCCAAGGCGCAAACATCGCCCCGCCGATGATGAGCACAGCGGTGATGGCGGCGATGATCGCGGCAGGCGAGCGCAGGAAGTAATAGACGCCATCGGAAGCCAGAAAGCGCGACAGCATCTCAGACCGCCTCTTTCACGCGCAGCCTCGGGTCGATCAGCAGATACAGCATGTCGACGAGCAGGTTCACGAGCACAAAGAAGAAGGCGATCACAACGAGATAGACGCCCATGACGGGGATATCGACAAAGCGGATGCTCTCCAGAAAAAGGAGCCCCATGCCCGGCCACTGAAAGACGCTCTCGGTCACGATGGAAAAGGCAATGACCCCGCCGAACTGGAGCCCGATGATGGTGATCACCGGGATCATCGTATTAGCGAGCGCGTGGCGGTAGTGCAGGCTTCGATAGGGGATACCGCGCGCCGTCGCAAAGCGGATGTAGTCGGAGCGCATGACCTCCATCATCTCCGCGCGCACGAGCCGCATCGTGAGCGTAAGCTGATAAACCCCCAGTGTGATGGACGGCAGGATCAGCGCGCGCCAGCCATCGACGGTGAGAAAGCTCGTCGTCCAGCCGCCAAGGTCCACCGTGCCGCCGCGCCCAAAGGTGGGCAACCAGCCAAGCTGCACGCCAAAGAGAAAAATCAGCACGATCCCGATAACAAAAGTGGGGATCGACACCCCCACAAGCGTTGTCAGCAGGATCGACTGTGTCGCGAATCCGCCCGGCCTGAGCGCCGTATAAATCCCCGCCGGAATGCCCACGATCAGCGATATGATGAGCGCCATGACCCCAAGCTCAATCGTGGCCGGGATACGGCTGGCAATCATCTCCCCCACCGGCTGTCGCGTGCGGTAGGAAAACCCGAAATCGCCCTGCAGCATGTCGCTCGTAAAGCGGTAAAACTGCACGACAAATGGGTCATTGAGACCGAGCTCCTCGCGCAACTGCTCCTGATCTTGGACAGAGGTTTCTACCCCCGTCATCTGGCTCACCGGGTCCCCCACAAAGCGGAAGAGCGAGAAGGCCAGAAAGGCGACAGCGAGCATCACAAAGACGGACTGGACCAGCCGTTTCAGGATGAAATACGCCATCGCCTCAGGTCTTCACGGGGTGCTTAGTTCACCGTCACCCAACGCAATAGGAAGAAATTGTCCGCCCGCTGCACGAGGTCCACCCCGTCCTTCGCCGCCCAGATGAGGGGCTGCGTGTAAAGCGGGATATAGGCCACCTCGTCCTGGCTGATCGCCACAACTTCGTCGATCATCGCCTGACGCGCCGCGGGGTCGATCTCCTGCTGGATCATCGGCAAAAGCTCGTCCACCCGCGCGTTCGAGAAGTTGCCGAAGTTCCACGAACCCAGACGCTTTTCATCGTCCTGCGTGTGCTTAAGGAAGCGGATCGGGTGCTCCATGTCGAAGGTGCCCGGCGACCAGCCAAGGAGGTACATGTCGAAATCATCCTCGCGCAGCTGCGGCCAGTAATCCCGTACCGGGCCGGTACTGAGCTCAGCATTCAAACCCACCGCCGCAAACATAGACGCGGCCGCTCGGCAGAGCGCCTCGTCGTTGATGTAGCGGTCATTCGTGCACTTCAGACCAAAGGAGAAACCATCCGGGTAGCCCGCTTCGGCCAAAAGCGCGCGCGCCCGATCCGGGTCATAGCCGATGCGGTCGGAATTGGCCTCCGAGTAACCTGAAATGCCCGCGGGAACGAGCTGAGAGGCGGCATCGATCTTACCGCGGAACAGCACGCGATCGATTGCGTCGATGTCGATGGCGTGCGCCGCAGCCTGTCGGACACGCACATCCTGGAACGGGTTCACGCCCTCAAGGTCGGTGGAATAGAGCAGCGTGTCGTGCTCATGGCCAAAGCCAAACATAATCACGCGGGTCTCTTCCCCCTCGAGCACACTGTATCCGTCACGCTCCTCGACCTGAGCCGCATCCTGGAGTGGGATTGGCTGGATAAAATCGATCTCGCCAGACAAAAGCGCAGCCAGGCCCGTGGCGGAGTTGCCGATGGGCGTAAAAATCGCCTCGGTCACATTGTGCTCGACCTCGCCCCACCAATTCGGGTTGGGAACTAGCGTCGTGGCAACGCCAGGATCACGGCTCGCGAGCATGAACGGGCCGGTGCCGTTTGTGTTCATCGTGGCAAAGTTCTCAGCGTCCCGCGCGGGCAGCGCCGCATCGTTACCCTCGGCCCAGTCTTTGTCGAGGATCATGAAGTTCGCGATTGAATCCGGGAAAAGCGGGTTAGGCGCGCTGGTGATAAAATCGACAGTGAAATCATCGACAACGCGCACCTCGGTCACCGGCGCAAACCAAGACCTCACATCGGCCGCCTCATCAGAGGCGCGCTGGTAGGAAAATAGCACATCCTCAGCGTTAAACTCAGCACCATCGGCAAAGGTCACGCCCTGACGCAGGTTAAAGCGCCAGCCATTCTCGCCCTCAAGCGGCTCCCAGCTTTCGGCCAGCGAGCCTTCGATAACCATGTCACGGTTCCGCCGGACGAGCCCCTCATAGACATTGTTGAGAAACGATAGCACCGGGGCCGAATTCACGGCATGCGGGTCCATCGTTTGGGGGTCGGTGGTCGAAGCCCAGCGAAAGGTCTCAGCGGAAGCTGCGCTGGCACCCAGCATAACACCCCCGGCGAAAAGGGTTGTGCGCCAAAGTCGTGCGGTGATCATGAAGATTTCCTTGTTAGCGAGCAGTTTGGTCTGCGATTACTACCACCATTGCCGACGGGGTGGGTCAACCCGCCGCACCTGGAAAGTGACGCAGAAATGATGTGCGGATCGGCAATCTAGAGCCAATTTGACTTCGCCCTGAGTGCAAACGATCCGCTTACGATTGCTTCTCAAACGGCTCACCGAGGGACGCTATCCCGTTGAGCCTGAGAAGACGCCGGTTTGAAGAAATGATGCCAAGAACCACGATGGTGACGATGTAAGGCAGGCTCGTGAGTATTTGCGACGGGATTGCGAGGCCAACGGTTTGCGCCGCAATACCCCCCAACGAGACAGCTCCAAAGAGACAAGCACCGAGAAAGACCCGGCCCACCATCCACGTCCCAAAGACCACAAGCGCCACCGCGATCCAGCCTCGGCCCGCGATCATGCCATCGGCCCAGAGTGGCGTGTAGACAGTCGAGGCATAGGCCCCGGCGATCCCCGCCATGAACCCGCCAAAGGCCACCGCGCCGAGCCGGATCAGCTGAACAGGGTAGCCTATGGCATCCGCCGCATGAGGGTTTTCGCCAACGGCTTTCAACAGCAGGCCAAGCTTCGTCCGGGTCAACACGTACCAAAGGGCAACGGTGAAAACCAAAGAAAGCCACACGACAATGTCTTGAGTAAAGAGACCGCCGATCACCGGGATATCCGCCAACCCGGGCACCGAAATCTTTTCGAGCCCGCTCACGGTAAAGCTCTCATAGGGCTTCCCAAAATAGGCCGAGAGGCCAAGTCCGAGGATGCCGATGGCGAGCCCGGTGGCAACCTGATTAGCGTGCAGGCCCAAAGTCACAAAAGCAAAGAACAGCGCCAAAAGAAGCCCGCATATCCCGCCAATCACAAAGGCGGGGATGTGCCCGGCGCCGTTGTAGACTGTGATAAAAGCCGCTGCCGCGCCAAAGGCCATCATGCCTTCGACGCCCAAATTGAGTACGCCCGATCGCTCAGCAACGAGCTCGCCCAGCGCGGCCAAAAGGAACGGCGTTGCGGCGGCGAGCATACCCGCAAGGATGAATTCGATTGCGATCATGGGCGCGCCATTTCCACCGTTCGTCGTTGCGGCCAGACGAGCTTGCTGCGCACAAAAGTAACGGCGATCAGATAGGCAAGAAGCAGGCTACCCTGGAAGACATTCACCGCCGCAATGGGAAGCCCCGCCGACACCATGGCGTTGTCGCCGCCAATGTATAGCGTCGCCATCAAGAAGGCCGAAAAGACGATCCCAATCGGGTGGAGACCCCCGAGGTAAGCCACGATGATCGCGGCGTAGCCATAGCCCGTTGAGATTGAGCGCTGGAGTTGGCCCACAGGCCCAGAGACCTCCGCGGCCCCTGCAAGGCCCGCCGCAGCCCCACCAATGAGGAGCGATATCCAGATCGCCCCATTCTGCGAGAACCCCGCATAGCGCGCCGCGTTCGGGGCAAGACCTCCCACTTCGAGGCGGTACCCAGCAAAGCTCCTCTGAGTGAACACCCATGCAAGGATCGCCACCGCTAGCGCGATCAGGATGGAGATATTAACTCGCGTCCCCGGCAAAAGCGTGGGGAGCAGAGCGTCGAAAGGAAACATCACCGATTGAGGGAAGTTAAAGCCCATCGGGTCCTTCCACGGACCAAGCAAAAGGTAATTCAAAAGCTGCAGCGCCACGAAGGACAGCATTAGCGAGACAAGGATCTCGTTGGCATTGAGCCGGACCCGCCAAAAGGCGGTAATCGAAGCCCATAAAAGACCCCCAAGGGCGCCAAGCACGAGCATGGTGGGCCAAAGCCAGATGCCGCTTGCCTGGGGCGAATAAACGGGGATGGCCGAGGCAAAGATCGCGCCCAGCACAAACTGCCCTTCGGCTCCGATGTTAAAGACTTTCGCCCGAAAACCGATGGCCAGACCCTGAGCAATGAGCAGAAGCGGCCCAGCTTTGAGCAGGATCTCGGAGAAGGAGAAATAGGATGTGAAAGGGTCAATGAGCATCGCCTTGAAAACAGCGAGCGGGTCCACCCCAATGGCGAGGTAAAGTAGAAGGTTGCTGAGGGCGGCGATGGCAAGCGCTACAAAGGGTGCCGCCACGAGGACCTTGAAAGAGGCTCTTTCCCGGCGGACAAGTTTTGGGAGCGCCAGCGACGTCATTGCGCCGCCTCGACGGCCCCGATCATCGCGCGCCCGATATCTTCTGGCACTGTATCGCTGGTCTTAAACCGCCCGCTTAGGTGACCTTCGTTGAGAACTTGCATGTAGTCGGACAGCTCAAAGAGCTCTTCCAGTTCTTCGGAAATGATCAGGATCGCGCAGCCCGCGTTTCTCAACTCGATGAGCCGCTTCCGAATAGCCGTCGCCGCGCCGATATCTACGCCCCAGGTGGGCTGGTTCAGAAAAAGAAGCTGCGGCTCGAGCATCAGCTCGCGCCCGATGATGAATTTCTGAAGGTTGCCGCCGGAAAGCGACCCCGCCTCTGCGCTGGCCCCCGGCGTACGCACGTCGTTGGCCTTGATGCAGGTCTCGGTAAACTCAGCCGCCCTGGTGCGGTGGATCATTCCCCTCCTCACCATGCCCTTCCCGTGCGCGGTCAGGATGCTGTTTTTGACAAGCGATAGTTGCGGGACCGCGCCCTGGCCCAGCCGATCCTCCGGCACGAAGGCAAAACCCAGATTGCGCCGCGCCGCTGGGCTGAGCGGCCTGACATCCTTTCCCATCATGGAGAGGCGGCCATTCGCCCCCCGGGGGAGGATCGTCTCTCCGGAGATCACAGCGGCAAGCTCGCTCTGCCCATTGCCCGAGACACCCGCGATGCCCAGTATCTCGCCTCCGCGAACCTCAAGCGAGATGTCCTCGAGCGAAACACCGAAAGGGTCGTTAGAGGGCAGCGTGACGTTAGAAAGGTCGAGGTGGATTGGCCCCGTATTCACCGCCTGCGCCGGCGCAAGGTCTGGCATGTCGCGCCCGATCATCATCTTGGCGAGCTCATGCGCGTCAAAGTCTTTCGGCGTCACATTTCCCGTGACCCTACCGGCCCGCAAGATTGTTGCATGGCTGCAGATCGAGCGGATTTCTTCCAGCTTGTGTGAGATAAAGAGGATCGACACGCCGGTCTCCGACAGCCTGCGCAGCGTATCAAAGAGAAGCTCAACCGATTGCGGCGGAAGCACCGATGTAGGCTCATCCAAAATCAAAAGCTTTGGATCAGCCAAGAGGCAACGGATAATTTCAACCCGCTGCCGCTCACCCACCGAGAGAGCATGAACATGGGCCAGAGGATCAACCTCCAGCCCAAACTCTGCACCGAGTTTCACGATACGCTCGGTGAGCTCCTTTTTGCTGCCCGGTACGAGCAGCGACACGTTTTCAACCACTGTCAGCGTCTCAAAGAGAGAAAAGTGCTGAAAAACCATCCCGACGCCCAACCGCCGCGCAGCGGCAGGCGACGTGACGTCGAAGCGTTCGCCACGCCAGTAGATGTCGCCTTCATCGGGCGTCTCCACGCCGTAAATGAGCTTCATCAAGGTCGACTTTCCGGCCCCGTTTTCACCCAGGATCGCGTGGATGGCGCCATAAGCGACGTCCAGATCGATCCCAGAGTTAGCCTGGACCGGGCCGAAGCTCTTAGTCACTCCGCGCAAAGACAGCAGTGGTTCCGTCACAGTGTCAGCCCGGCAGCGGTGTGGTCACGCCTTGAACGTGCCAATCCATTGCGATCACCTCCTCATCGGTCATGGTGACGCCCTCGGCAACGCCCTCGCTCCCATCAGCTTTCGTGATTGGGCCGGTGAATGGTGAGAACGACCCATCGGCGATGGCGGCTTCCACCTCCATGATCTGGGCCTTCACCTCGGCTGGAATATCGGGGCTCCAATCGACAACCTTCACGACGTCATCACCGACACCGAGGAACGCATTAGCGCCCTCAAACGTGCCCGCCACATGGGCATCGACGGAGGCCTTAAAGAACGGCGACCAATCGGTGAGGACGCAGCCGAGATAGGTGTTCGGCGCATAGGCTTTCATGGAGGAGTTCAGATTGAACGAGTAAATCCCCAGCTCTTCAGCCTTTGACACAACAGAGGGCGTGTCTTGCGCGTTCGAGAAGATCACGTCGCAATCCTGCGCGGCCAGCGCCTCCGTTGCCTCCTGAGCTTTGGCCGGATCGAACCAGGAGTTGAGCCATACGATAGAGAGCTCAATATCCGGATTGATCGCTTGCGCACCGAGGGTAAAGGCATTGAGCGATGTGATGAGCTCAGGGATAGCAAAGGCCGAGACGGAGCCGAGCTTGCCGGTTTCTGACAACGCGGCCGCGGCCATGCCCATGAGGTACGTGCCTTGCGAATACTGCGCCGCAAAGGGCGAGAAATTGGGCGCAACCATAAAGCCAGAGGCGTGGAGCACCGTCACATCCGGGTTCCGCCGGGCAATCTGCATCGCGCCATTCTGATAGCCAAAGGAACCTGCCACCAGGAACTTGGTCCCATCGGCCACGGCCTTGTTCATAATGCGGTCTGCATCCGGGCCTTCAAAAATGTTCTCGATGACGGTGAGTTCTACCGCATCGCCATAGGCCGCCTTCACGACTTCTAGACCTTCAAAAAGCGCATGACCCCAGCCCACATCGGCAACCGGTGACGGGATGACAAGCGTGATCAAAAGCGGGTCTTCCGCCGTGGCCGCGGCGGCCTTTCCGCCCACAGCCGCAACCATGCTTGCGACCGATGCGCCCGCGATAAAGTTTCGGCGGTTCAGAGTGTTAGTCATATTTCGCTCCTTTTCGTTTTAAGCTTCAAGTGTCATGAGGGCCTGCTCCGCTTCGGCGAACAGGGTTGCTTCTTCGACCTTTGTGAAAGACCCGCTTTCCCACACGATCTCGCCATTGATCATGGTCAGGTCGGTGGGTGTCCCGATCCCAACTTTGGGGACCAGGCTCGCGGGGTCATGACGGGTGCCGACATAGTCCATGCGCCTGGTGTCGAGGGCAAAAAGATCAGCCGCCATGCCCGGAGAGAGACGACCGATGTCAGTGCGCCCGAGGACCGACGCGCCGCCCTTGGTCGCGTAATCCAAAAACGTCGAAGGCGACGGAACGGGGTGCTCCCGCGATCCGGCCACGAGGCATTGCAGCATGTAGGCGGAGTGCAAGCAGTGCATGAGGTTTGAATTGTCATTGGACGCAGCACCATCCGCGCCCAGGCTGACCCTGACGCCCAGCGCCTCCATGGCCGGTATGTCGGTAACCTCAGCCCCCACGAGGTAGACGGGTTCAGGACAATGGGCGACGCCCGTACCGGTATCCGCCAAGTGGCGCAGCTCATCATGGGTAAGTTCCCAGCAATGCGCATAAAAGGTGTCGGGCCCCGCAAAGCCGAGTTCCTCGCAATAGGCGACTGTGCGCTTGCCTGTGCGGGCCTCCATCACCGGGCTTTCGCCTTCACCGACATGGGTGTGGAGCATGACACCTTTGTCCCGGGCCAGGGCAACCGACTGCACGAGCGTGTCTTCATAGCAGTTCACGGGCTGGCACGGCGCCACAACGACTTGGCGCATGCTGAACTCGGCGGGATCATGGTACGCGTCGATCACGCGCGCGCAATCAGCGATAAACTCGTCCGTACTTTCGAGCATCTCATCGGGGATCGTTGATCCCTCAGATTTAGGCAGGGTGTTTCCGCCGCGTGCTGCGTGAAACCGCAAGCCCAAAAGCTCCGCGGCCTCAAACTGCCGGTCGATCAGCGCTTTGCCCGCATGGCGTGGGAAGCAGTATTGATGATCGAGCGCCGTTGTGCAGCCGTGCTTTATCAGCTCGGCCATCGCGGTGAGCGAAGAATGATAAAAGCACTCCTCCGTGAGCCGCGAAAAGATCGGATAGATAAGGTCGAGCCACTCGATGACCGTGAGCTTCGTCCAGTCCAGATCAGCGCGGTTGCGCACGAATGTCTGAAAGAAGTGGTGGTGCGTGTTGACCAGCCCAGGATAAACAAACCACCCGCTCGCATCCCTTACCGTCACGCCATATAGATCATGGCCGTCGGCAAGGGCCGGACCGATGGCTTTGATTGCCGGTCCTTCCGTGAGCAGGTCGACGTTTCGAGCCGCTTCCAAGCCAGCCCCGTAATCCACCATCACCGCCGCGCAGTTCTTAAAAAGGACGCCCGCCATCAGGTGACATCCTCGGTTTGCATAAGCGGGTCCGGTGCGAGCTCATGCAGGCGATGGATGCCAGGCATCTCAATAAAGCCGGGTTGCGCCCGGATGGCGCGCATCCAAATCCGGATCGATGGATAAGGGTCCAGCGACACGCTCCCATCCGGGGCGAGCGCAACATACGGAAAGCAGGCAATGTCGGCGATCGTGATCTTGTCGTCGACGAGGAAGATCTGCCCCAACAAGCGCCGCGCAAAAAGCGCACTTTCAAGCTCCCGAAGCGCCGCCTCTCCCCCAGCCTGCAATGCCTCGAGATCGCCCTTCGCATGGAGCATCTCCACAAGTCGCGCCCCGCCAAGCGTTGCCGTAAGCCGATGCGAGAATGCCAGCCACTGCTGCATCTGCGCGGTTGCATGAGCACCGGGTTCCGCGAGCCAGCCAGTGTCATGGCGTGCCGCTAAATAGGCGAGCATCGCCGCGCTTTCGGTGAGCACCATGTCGCCATCGACGAGGATCGGGATGCTGCCCGCCGGGTTAAGAGCCAAAAGCTCTTTTCCCTTATGCTCCTGCCCGGGATGGAAATCGACCGGACGAATTTCCAAGCTCACATCCAGAAGCGATGCCAACAGTCGCACTTTGTAGCAACTCGGCGACAGGATGTAATCGTAGAGGATCATTCAGCCACCAACTGCGCGCCGTAGGTGTAATTGTGGCGTTTCAGCCAACGCCGATAGGCGACCGATGTCAGATCGGCCCGGGTGGGTGTCTCCATAGCCGGGTCAAGCGGTAGCCTTTTGGGGATCTGATTTTCGAGGATCGAGCGATCCTGAAGAAAAATGAGCTGCTGAAAGTGGATGAGGTCGGTCAGGCTCGTGTCGTCATCAAAGAGCGCCATCCACGGCCAGACATCGCAGAGGTCTTCGGTCAGAGGTTGGACGAACAGGCAGATCACATCCCACTCGCCCGGGCGCGGCGGGCAGGTTTTGTAGAGAACCGAACATGTCGGAGCAGGCACGCGGTACATGTACTCGGTTGTGATACCGCCCCCGGCTGATTTGGCGGCTTGAGGCTGGTAGAACTCCACCTTAGTGGCCCAAACTTCGTCTTCATCTTTGCGGATTTCGACTTTGTAATTGTTAACCTCGGGGTGATCCTCGTGGCCGAGAATGTCGGTATGGACGAATGGAAAATGCGCAATGTCCAGAAAGTTCTCCACCGCGCGGAGCGGCGAACACTTCACCCTAACCACGCCCACATCGACAAGCTTGCGCTCAGCATGGTCCGCTTCAGGAATTGTAAACAGATCTCGCTCAGGGCTCCCCAGGCTCGTCCAAAGATGCCCGAAACGCTCGATGACAGGCAGGCTGCGTCCACCGCTTTCGACCCGGGGTCTGCCGCCAGTCGATCCAAAGACTGTGATCTCTTCTCCCATCAGCAGGCTTGCGCGCCCCTCACTGGGTAGGTCACTCAAAAGACCAACCGGGTACCAAGCGTTGCGCATTGCGTCGCCGCTCATGCTTGCGCCTCCACGAGGCCCGTCGCCTCTGCCCCTCGACGCAGCGCTTCTAAAGCTGCTGCTGCCTCAAGACGATCGGGAGGGTTGGTCCCGGCGGAAATGAGAGCGATGACAAAAGTCTCGTGCGACGTGCGCTCGGTGAGCAAAAGCACTGCTGGGAAATCGCCCAGGGTGACCTCAAGACCACCATCGATCTCAAGCCCTTGCGTCGAAGCTGCAATTGCCTCGGGCGTCGCTCTGAACACTAAGCTTCGGAGCGCGTCATAGCCGCTAAAATCCTTTGGAGCAGAGGCGGGTTCGACTGAGGCAACCCAGACGACCCCATTCTGCTCAGACACGGGCAGAGGGCCGCAATTGATCGACTTTGGCGGCACGAGGTTCGGGTGGGCAGGGATGTGCTCACAAAAGCCGTCCTTACCAAAACGCCAACCGTGATAGATGCACGACAGGGACTCTCCTCGCACAAATCCGTGCGATAAACGCATCCCGCGATGGGGGCACCTGTCCCCATTGGCATGTATTTTGCCCGTTGCTGTCCGCCACACCGCAATGGGACCCGACGGAAGTGCCGCCGGGATCACTGTGCCGTCCAAAATGTCCTTAGACACTGCAGCCGGGACCCAATGGGCGCTTGCATCGGCTTGCATCTTCTCTCAATCCCCCGTGGTAGGTCGTGTCGATGCGGCCGATTTCTCGGCCCGACACCCTCCTTCCGCTATCCCATGGGCCAAAGGCGAAAGAGCACCCCTCTAATGTCTAGGCCTGGGACCGCGGCCACTCGGCCTTTCGCGGCAAGCTCCCCGACGCACAGCACTTGACGCCTAATTTCAAATCGATACGCCTAAAAAATAATCGATTTTAGATCGCCGCTGGATGCTGCTCAACGGAGTCTACCCAAACGTCGATGGGCCCCAATAGGCACCCGACTTCCAGAGCATCGATGAGCTCAGTCTGACCCTCAACATTGAACTCCACCAATGCGGGATCAGCGTGCAAGTTCTGGCACTTAAGGCCCAGGCGCCGGCTATGGCGCTTCACCCAGGGGAGGAAGGTTGGGCTGGCAAGCTTTCCGCGGATGACAAGGCGTCGGCGGTGATTTGAAACTGCTGCGGGCCGCAAAACTGTGCTCCTTAGTGCGCTTGGTCTATCACGCTCCTAACATTCGCGCCGTGCAAGTGAAACGCAACCGCCCGAGAGCCACCGCCTTAGGAGATGTTCAAGAAGCCCACGCCAGTTGCGGGCTGCGACGCAGGAAAAGGACCGTTGCTCCCGAAATCAAAGTGTTGATGATGCGACCACGCATGGGGTCCAGCATAGACACTGTTATTCACGGCGGTCAGGTCGTGACGCCTAACGGGATCATCGTTGGCGACGTTGCGATTGCAAAGGGCTCCATCACGTCGATCGGCCCGCAGCTAAGCGATGCAAAAGACCACATCTCCGCAGAGGGTAAATGGGTGATGCCGGGGGGTGTCGACCCCCATGCACATATCGAACAGATGTCCGGCATGGGGCAGTGGAATGCTGACACCTTTGAGACTGCAACGAGGTCTGCAGCCATGGGTGGCACCACGAGCGTGATTTCCTTCGCCGCACAGGCGGGCGGCCAGTCAATCGCAGATACGGTCGCTGATTACGCGAAGCGCGCAGAACGCGGCGCGATGATTGACTACGCCTTCCACATTACCGTGACCGACACCAAAGTCGCAGGGTTCGAAGAAGAGATCGCCAACCAAATCACGGCAGGCCACAGATCCCTTAAGGTCTTCACCACCTACAACATCCAACTCGCAGACGCGGAATTGCTACATGTGTTCGAACAGGCAAAACGCAGCGGGGCCCTCGTCTGTGTCCATGCGGAAAATGACGCCATCATCGCGAGGGCAAAGCAGTCCTTGATCGCCGCGGGCCACGTCGCCCCGCACGACCATGCCCGATCTCGACCACGCATGGCCGAGATAGAGGCGGTTGAACGCATCTGTCGGTTCTCGGAATACCTTAATCAGCCGGTGATGCTCTTCCACATTTCCACGGCAGAGGCCGTCGCCACGGTGGCTGCCGCTAAGGCGCGCGGCGCGCCAATCTGGGCTGAAACCTGCCCACATTACCTCTTTATGACCGAGGACGTGCTCAACAAACCGGGCGTTGAGGGGGCCAAATGGATGTGCTCCCCTCCGCAGCGTACGGAACAGGATCAAGAGGCGCTTTGGAGCGCCCTTGTTGACGGAACGCTCAGCCTGGTTTCCTCAGATCACGCGCCCTACCGGTTTGATGAAACGGGTAAGCTGACCGCCGGCCCGACGCCTGCTTTCCCAGAAATTGCAAACGGGCTCCCTGGGCTAGAGACGCGCCTTCCACTCCTTTTCGATGCAATGATTTCAAAGGCGCGCGGCGGACCCGAAGCCTTTGTTGAACTGACTTCTGCTGCCCCCGCTCGCGTTTACGGGCTCGAAAAGAAAGGGATGATCGCCGAAGGGATGGATGCAGATCTCGTGATATGGGACCCTAAAAAGATAGTGACCTACGGGGCCAACGATCTCCATGACAATGTGGGCTACAACCCCTGGGAGGGCTACCCCGTCACAGGATGGCCTGAGCGGGTCATGGTGAGGGGGCAAACGGTTATGAAAAACGGTAATTTCCTTGGCGTTCCAGGATCGGGGCGCTGGATCGACCGACCGGCACTCGCAGCACGACCCGACGCCCAAGCAGCCTCGGTCCAGGTGTCATGAGGCCACTCGTGTCCGCCAACCAGCTCGCGATCACGTTTTTCTATTACCGCGATCTGTCAGGCGCGATGCGCTTCTACGAGGACATCCTCGGCCTGCCGTTGGCCATCGATCAAGGGTGGTGCAAGATTTACGAAATCTGTCCCGGCGCCCATGTTGGGCTCGTTGATGAGACCAAGGGCATGAACAAATGGACGGCAGACAAGCCCGTCCAGCTCTGCATCCGGGTCGAGGACGTGGCCGCCTGGTATGATTATGCGACGGCTCAACAGCTAACGGGCCTTTCAAAGCTCTTCGAAAATGACGCGCTTGGCATCCGCGCATTCGTCTTCAACGATCCCGAAGGCTATCAGATCGAAATCCAGTCCGCGACGCGGCCCGGCGCATGAAGTCTCTCGTCATCATCAATCCAAACTCTTCCCAGTCCGTAACCGACGGCATCGACGCAGCCGTCGATCCGCTGCGGAGCTTTGGCATTCCCATCCGGTGCCTGACACTGGCGGAGGGGCCCCCAGGTATCGAGAGCCAGCGCCAGGCCGATCTCACGATAGCGCCAATGCTGGCTTTGGCCGCCGCTCAAAACGATGCGGCGGGATATGTAATAGCCTGCTTTGGGGATCCCGGCCTCCACGCGTTACGCGATCAAACAGATCTGCCCGTCATCGGCATTCAGGAGGCCGCTGTGATGACCGCACTCACGCTGGGGCACAGGTTCGGCGTAATTGCCATCCTGCCTGCATCGGTGCCTCGCCACTTGCGGGCCTTTGGCGCCATGGGCGTCCTTGACCGTCTCGCCGGGGACCGCTCGATAGGGTTGGGGGTGGCAGAGCTCTCCGATGACAAAACGAGCCTTGCAGCGATGATTGCAACGGGCAAAAACCTCCGGGATGAAGACGGGGCCAACGTCCTAATCATGGGCTGCGCCGGTATGGCGCGCTTTCGCAAACCGCTTGAAGACGCCACCGGGCTGCCCGTCGTGGAACCCACCCAAGCTGCAACAAGCATGGCGCTGGGGCAAATCCAGCTAGGCCTATCTCACGAAACGGGGGGATCGCATGAGGCTTGATGAAAGTGCAAAAGGTGTCTTCACAATCGCCGTTACCCCTTTCCTACCCGACGGCGCGATCGACTTCGACAGCGTCGATCGCATGGTCGAGGCCTATATCGAAAAGGGTGCAACGGGGCTCACGATCCTAGGGATGATGGGCGAGGCCGGAAAGCTCTCCGCCCAAGAGGCTGTCGCCATCGTCAAATGCGTCACAGCACGCAGCAGCGTTCCGGTCGTCGTGGGTGTTTCAGCGCCAGGCTTTGCGGCAATGCAAGCACTCGCCACTGACGCAATGGAAGCCGGGGCTGCAGGCGTAATGGTGGCGCCCACGTCCAATCTCCGCACCGACGCCCAGATCGTCAGCTATTTCCACAACGTGGCAGAGGCTCTAGGCGACATCCCCTTTGTGCTGCAGGACTTCCCACTGGTGACCGGCGTGCAAATCTCGCCCTCCGTCATCTTGCAAATTGTAGAAGACTGCCCGACTTGCGTCATGCTCAAACATGAGGATTGGCCAGGTCTGGAGAAGATTTCCACGTTGCGCCACGCATCCGATGCCGGGGCCCGGCGGATCTCGATCCTGTGCGGAAATGGCGGCATGTACCTCCTGGAGGAGCTGCTCCGCGGCGCCGACGGTGCTATGACCGGCTTTGGCTATCCAGAGATGATGCGCCAAGTATACGACGCTGTGTTGGCGGGTGATACCGAGCGCGCCAGAGACATCTTTGACGCCTACATGCCGATGATCCGGTACGAGGCTCAGCCCGGCTTAGGTCTCGCCATTCGCAAGCACTCCCTCGCCCAGCAAGGCGTAATCGCGCACCCAACACTCCGCAAACCAGGCGCGGCTCTTACGGCAAAAGCTGTCGCCGAAACCAACGCCTTGGCCGATCGGCAGCGAAACCGGATCAAAGAGTTGGGTTTCTAGCCTGCAACCGAGAGGCCGCCAGGGTGGCGTTACTGACAATGGAGCCCGCGCGGCTTTACATCATAGCTGCGCGGGCATCCCGTGTCAGATATTAAGCCACGCTGGCAAGGAGATCGAAGCGATCAGCATCCATAACCTTGGTCCAGGCCATGACGAAGTCGCGTACGAATTTCTCGGCATTATCGTCTTGGGCATAGACCTCGGCGTAGGACCGCAGGATCGAATTTGAGCCAAACACTAGGTCGGCGCTCGTGGCGACCCATTTGACATCCCCCGTCTTGCGATCGCGGATTTCGTAGTGGCTGTGACCCTCCACCGGGTGCCAGGAATAGGCCATGTCGGTGAGATTGACGAAGAAGTCCGACGTCAGGGCTCCTTTGCGGTCTGTAAATACACCGTGCGAAGCGTCAGCGTAGTTCAGACCCATTACACGCATGCCACCCATGAGCACTGTCGTCTCCTGAGCCGTCAGCCCCATGAGTTGGGCGCGGTCGAGGAGCATTTCCTCAGCCGAGACACTGTAGGTGTCTTTTTGCCAGTTGCGGAAACCATCGGCGAGCGGCTCGAGCACGTTGAAAGAGGGTGCATCTGTCATCTCGTCGGTGGCGTCTCCCCGACCGGGGGTGAAGGGCACCGTCATGCCATAGCCACCGAGGGCAATGGCGCGTTCGAGACCCACGACACCGCCGAGCACGATTGTGTCAGCCAGCGATGCGCCTGCCGCCTCTGCCAGCGGCTCGAGCGTGTTGAGCACCTTCTCCAGGCGGGTAGGTTCGTTCCCCAGCCAGTCCTTTTGTGGCTCGAGCCGGATACGGGCGCCATTCGCGCCGCCGCGCTTATCAGAGCCGCGGTAGGTGCGAGCGCTGTCCCAGGCGGTTGCCATGAGCTCCTGATCGGAGAGGTCGGTCGCGGCGATTGCGTCTTTCAGCGCGCTTACATCGTAGCCAGTGGGACCTGCCGGGATCGGGTCTTGCCAGATCAGGTCTTCGGTGGGCGATTCTGGTCCTACATAATTGACCTTCGGGCCCATATCGCGATGGCAAAGTTTGAACCACGCGCGGGCAAATGTGTCGGCGAAGTAGTCAGGGTCTGCCATGAACTTTTGGCAGATCTGATTGTAGGCCGGGTCCATCCGCATGGCCATGTCAGCGTCGGTCATGATCGGGTTGTGGCGCTTGGATGGATCCGTTGGGTCAACGGGTTTGTCCTCGTCGCGGATATTCGTCGGCTCCCATTGCCAAGCGCCAGCTGGCGATTTGGCGAGTTCCCACTCGTAGCCGAAGAGCATCTCAAAGTAGCCCATGTCCCACTTGGTAGGCTCCTTGGACCACGCGCCTTCGATGCCTGAGGTGAAGGTATTCGACGCTTTGCTGTCGTGGCCGGGGTTGTGCCAGCCAAAGCCCTGTGCCTCGATGCCTGCCGCTTCAGGTTCAACGCCGATATCGTTCACTGCGCCGCGTCCGTGGGCCTTACCCACCGTGTGGCCGCCACAGGTGAGGGCCGCGGTTTCTTCGTCATTCATCGCCATGCGCGCGAAAGTCTCACGCACATGCTGGGCGGTGCGCAGCGGGTCAGGCTGACCGTTAACGCCCTCGGGGTTCACGTAGATCAGGCCCATATGAACCGCCGCTAGCGGGTTCTCGAGGGTCGAGGGGTCGCCCAAATCAGCATATCGGTTCTCAGAGTCGGCGAGCCACTCGTTTTCCGAGCCCCAATAGACGTCCTTCTCCGGGCCCCAGATGTCCTCGCGGCCAAAGCCAAAGCCAAAGGTTTTCAGCCCCATGCTCTCGTAAGCGATGGTGCCGGAATAGAGGATGAGGTCAGCCCAGGAGAGGGCGTTGCCGTACTTCTTTTTGATCGGCCAAAGCAGGCGGCGCGCCTTATCAAGGCTGGCATTGTCGGGCCAAGAGTTAAGCGGGGCAAACCGGATATTGCCACCGCCGCCACCGCCACGCCCATCTGCCGTGCGGTAGGAGCCTGCGGAGTGCCATGCGAGGCGGATCATGAGGCCGCCGTAGTGACCCCAATCAGCGGGCCACCAATCCTGGCTATCTGTCATGAGCGCGTGAAGATCGGCCTTGAGAGCTTCAAAATCGAGCTCTTTTACCGCTTCACGGTAAGAGAACTCGGCATCCATGGGGTTCGTGCGCGCGCCATGCTGATGCAGGATGTCTAGGTTGAGCGCATTGGGCCACCACTTGGTTACTGGCTTTTCCATCGACGTGTTGCCGCCGTGGTTTACCGGGCATCCGCTAAATTTCTGATCGTTGGCGCCATCCATGGCCATAGGCTCTCTCCTTGCTGCGTCGGCAATGCCGCGTTGCTGACTAGTGAACGAAGTAGAGCAAGTCTTTCATAATATCCAATTGCTCTTTCACCTATATTCGATAGTTTTTGATTATGAATGATCCCACACTCCGACAGCTCAGATACCTCGATGAGCTCGCAAAGCACCGTCATTTTGGTCGGGCAGCGGATGCCTGTGCTATATCCCAGCCTGCTTTGTCCACACAGATCAAGGAGTTAGAGGCTGGGCTCGGCGTGAGCCTCGTGGAGAGGACGTCGCGGCAGGTGGAACTGACCGCGTTGGGTGAGGAGGTCGTTGAGCGCGCCCGAGCAATTCTTGCCTCCATTGATGAATTAACCGACATGGCCCGCCTCGCGCGGGACAATGTGGGGCGCGGCCTGAGGCTCGGGATCATTCCGACCGTGGCGCCATATCTGCTGCCTGCCATCTCTTCAGTTTTGGCTGAGGGCGAAGGTGGAGGGCTCCGCCCGCGGGAAGCCAAGACCCAAAGCTTGATTGATGACCTCCTGAGTTACAGGCTCGATGTCGCCATTGCTGCGTTGCCGGTGAGCGAGCCCGCCCTGGAGGAGGTCGAGCTTTTTGAAGAGGAATTCGTGCTCGTTCGCCATGAAAGTGAAGCAGGTGACCCTATCCCGTCGCCGCGCTACCTCGAAGAAATGCGGCTATTGTTGCTCGAAGAGGGGCATTGCTTGCGCGATCAGGCGCTATCCGTTTGTGACTTCGGGGCAGGGCGGACGAGCGAGATCTTAGAGGGCAGTTCGCTGTCCACGCTTGTGCAAATGGTGGGGGCGGGGATCGGCCTCACCCTCATTCCAGAGATCGCCCTTGCTCTAGAGATGCGGTCATCGCATGTGGCCGTATCGCGATTTACAAAGGACATTCCGACGCGGCGCGTTGGCATGGTTTGGAGACGCACCCACCCGCGCGCAGAACAGTTCCGGGAACTCAAGGCCCCCTTTGTTGAGGCACATCGTAGGGTGCTGTCCGTGTAGATATAAGTGAGGCCGCACAAGGCGGCCCCACTTTCATTGTGCTGGTACGTGCGCCTCGGCAAAGAGGCTGGCCAGCGCTGCAATTTCCGAGCGCTGCAATTCGTGACCGCCGGGATGGATCGCTGTTGAGACTTCCGCGCCTGCTTTCCTGAGCCAGGAAATCAGCTTTTCCGACATCGGCCAGGGCGTGATTGGGTCGCGCTCACCCGCGCTCACCAACACTTTGCGGCCCCGCATCTCCGGCTTGGCCTCCGCTTCCCAAGTCACCAACGGGTGCAAGAGAGCGACCCTGTCAAACAGGTCAGGCCGCGCGAGGAAAACGGATGCAAGGATGTTGGCCCCGTTGGAATAGCCGAAAGCGTAAACCGGGCTTTCCGGGTGCCGAGCCGCATGCGCTTCAATGAACGCCGCCATCTTTTCGGTCGCGCGCGCGAGATCGGCCATGTCGTAGACGCCCTCTGCGCTGCGTTTGAAAAACCGGTTGGCCCCCATCTCTGAGACATCCCCGCGTGGCGAGATCACACCCCCGTTGGGAACAAGTTGCGCGGCAAGATCAAAGAACTGATTTTCATCGCCGCCCGTGCCATGGAGCGCGAAGACAAGCGGTTCGCCCGTCTTCGGCTCTGTTACACGGGCGTGGTAGAGATCGCTGCTCATGCCCGCCTCCATCACGCGGCCAAAGGGGGAAGGATCGCTTCGATCTTCGCCCGGTGCTGCTCATAGCGTGTCGGCAATTTGAGTGCTTGGCCCAGATGCGCCGTGTCCTCGTCGCGGTCAAAACCAGGCTCGTTCGTGGCGATCTCAAAAAGCACGCCGCCGGGGGTGCGGAAGTAGATCGCCCAGAAGTAGTCGCGGTCGATGACAGGCGTGACTTGGTACCCGGTATCCATGAGCGCTTCACGAACCCGGAGTTGCGCCGCGCGATCTTCGACCGCGAAGGCGATGTGATGCACCGAGCCTGCGCCCTGGTTCGCCGTGTTTGCCGACGGGATTTCCTCAAGATCGATCGTATCGGCGGCGTTGCCGCCTTCGATAACGTAGCGGGTGATATCGCCCTCGGTTTCGGCTTTTTGGTAGCCCATGAAGTTTAAGAGTTCGCCGGTGGCGGCCGCATCGCGCAGGCGGAAGCGCGCGCCGCGGAAACCAAAGATCCCGGCATCTTCAGAGATACCATTGCCGGACCAAGCCTCGCGGCCGTCTGCTTCGCTCTCAACCAGGGCAAAGCCGTCGCCATCTGGCCCGTCAAAGCTCAACCGTTCTTCTCCAAACGCGGCATCGCGCGAGAGCCCTGTGACGCCCTGCTTTGCCAGGTGATCGGACCAAAAGCCTAGGGAACCCTTAGGTACCGCAAACTCGGTGACACCCACCTCGCCGGTGCCGTGCGTGCCGCGGGGCATCTGCGCGAAGGGGAAGTAGGTCATAACGGAGCCCGGCGTGCCCACCTCATCACCATAATAGAGGTGATAGACGTCGGGTGCGTCGAAGTTCACGGTTTTCTTGACCCGGCGCATCCCAAGCGTGCCTGTGAAGAAGTCGTTATTTTCCTGGGCGCTGTCCGCCATGGAAGTGACGTGGTGCAGCCCTTTGATGTCTTTGATCATGATAGCCTCCTGTGGCGTGTCTTGCTGCCTAAAATGCGGCTGTCATTGCGTAAGTGAATAGAAATGATTGTTGATTTATTATTGCTGATTTCAGAATAGTAGTGCCATGGTCGACCTCAAACCCATTCGCGTCTTCCTCGAAGTGGCTGAGCGACAGAGCTTTGTCGCGGCAGCCCGAGAGCTCGGGCTCGCGCCAGCATCTGTGACGCGCATCGTCGCGCAGTTGGAGGAGGACCTCGGCACCCAGCTCCTTGTTCGCACGACACGACAGGTGGGGCTTACAAGCGCTGGTGCCCTTGTGGTGGCGCGCTATCGCCCATTGGTTGAAGGATTTGACGGGGTAACCGAAGAGCTCCTCCGCGCGTCGCGACCAGATCGTGGAACTCTGAAAATTACTGCGCCGGTCTCGCTTGGGTGGCAGCTTTTGCCCGGCGCCATGGCTGGATTTCGGCTAGCCCATCCAAATATCGATGTTGAGCTGAACTTCACCGACACGCTCATCGATGTCATCGCAGACAATTGCGACCTGGCGGTGCGTGTCTCAGGCCCGCCATCTGACAAGTCTACGATCTGGCGAAAGCTCTGCGAGGTACGTCGGAGAGCGGTGGCGTCTCCGACCTTGTTCGAACGCATTCCTGAACCGAAACACCCCGATGAGCTCGATCCCAGGTTTTGCATGTCCTACGGCGCCGACGGTATTCGAGAAAGCTGGGAGTTTTCCCAGCCTGGTGCGAGCCGAACTGTCCGCGCAGGCGCGCATGTCATCGCCAATAACGGCGATTTTCTCTACGCTATGGCGAAGGCGGGAGAGGGGATTTGTGTGCTCCCGGACTTTATCGCGGGCCCGGGGCTGATCTCCGGCGACGTCGTGGAGGTCTTGCCAGAATGGTCGATCCCGTCGCTTTGGCTTACTCTCTTTTATCCCCCTTATGAGCAGTTGCCGCCGCTCGTCGGGACCTTTGCCGACTATTTTGAGAGCTTTGTCACGGACCACCCGCAACTGGCAGACGTAGAGCGCTAGAGATTCGTTGCATTTGCATCTAGTTTCGCCCACCGTGCCCGAATGGGGCGGCGCGTTTCTACATTTTCTATTGTAATCGGGGCGCCTCGGTGAGCGAGACGGGCCCGCTTAGAACCGCCCATCGATTCCGGTCCGAAACGCCTCCGGACAAGAAGTTCAAAGTTGATGACCTCCTTGCCTTTAAGAGGGGGCGGGGCGATCTCGCCTTCTCTATCTTCATTGCGCTTGTGGCGCTTTTCTTTCTTGGAGCGTTTTGGAGCTATTCCGG
>JBCCYG010000005.1:0-30044 GCA_039190145.1 Pseudomonadota bacterium
GAGGCGATCAGCTACCGGCTCACCATGGGCCCGCAATAGCGCGGTTTGCCAAGCGCGCGCCCGCCCGCCTCCCCTCAGCCTGGAAGGCTTCGGCCATCGGTGGCGCGCTTCGCGCGCGACCTCACTTCGCGGCGACCTTCTGCTCGATCACGTCCCAGATTGCGCCAGCTACATCGACACCGTCAAACCGCTCCAGCTCCTGAATGCCTGTGGGCGAGGTGACATTGATCTCGGTGAGCCAGCCGCCGATGACATCGATCCCGACGAAGATTTGACCGTGATCGCGGAGGGTCGGCCCTATAGCGGCGCAAATCTCGAGCTCCCGCTCGGTCAGACCGATCTTCTCCGGCCGACCGCCCACATGCATGTTTGACCGTGTCTCACCCTCAGCAGGCACCCGGTTAATGGCACCGACCGGGTCGCCATTGACGAGAATGATGCGTTTGTCGCCTTGGCTCACATCGGGCAAAAACTTCTGCGCGATGAGCGGCTCGCGGTTAATCCCGGAAAAGAGCTCATGGAGCGAGGCAAGGTTGCCGTCTTCAGGGCGAAGCCGGAATACGCCCGCCCCGCCATTCCCGTAGAGCGGCTTGACGATGATATCGCCGTGCCGCGCGCGGAAGTCTTTGAGCGCATCAAGCGAGCGCGCGATCATAGTGGGCGGCGTGAGCTCGGGGAAGTCGAGCACGAGGAGCTTTTCAGGGAAGTTGCGCACCCAGAACGGGTCATTGACCACGAGCGTACCGGGCGAGAGCTTTTGCAAGAGATGCGTGGTCGTGATGTAGCCCATATCAAACGGCGGGTCCTGGCGGAGCCAGACCACATCAAACGAATTCAATTCGCGCGTGTCTTCTGGCCCAAAAGAAACGTGGTCGCCTTTTACACGTTGCAGCTTCGCGCTCCTACCAGTGGCGAGGACGCGGCCCTCATCAAAAACAAGCGCATCGGGCGTGTAGACAAAAAGCCCGTGACCCCGTGCCTGCGCGGCCTCGGCCAAGCGAAAGCTGCTATCGGCGTCGATATCGACATCCTCGATCGGGTCCATTTGGAAAGCGACTTCAAGCATGCGGGCTCCCTTGCCTGTTGGGAGCTAGATGGCCCAGCCCGCGCGGGGGCGCAACGGGGCGTCTGCACAATGGCTATGCCATTACTGCATTCTCGACGATCTCCACGCGGCCTTGGCCATCGACTGCGGCCACGTCAAAGCGCATGTTGCTCAGCGAACCTTTGGGTTGAGACTGAAGAAAGTCAGACGCGCTCGCGATGAGGCGCTTCTGTTGCCGAAGACCCAAGGCAGAGAGAGCCCGCTTGATCGTGCGAGATGTCTTTACCTCCACAAAGACAATACATCCTCCCTCTTCGACGATGAGGTCAATCTCGCCTGCCCTGCCGCGCCAACGACGGGCGACAACATCCGCGCCGCGCCGCCGATAGAAACCCTCTACTGAGGCCTCTCCAGACAGGCCCTTGAGATGCGAGACAAGGCCGCTCATCGGTTCTCCTCCTTGATCGCCAAGGCGCGCTGATAGATATCACGGCGCGGTAGCTCGAACGCCTGCGACACCGCTTCCACGGCTTCCTTCAAGCGCATGTCGGCTAACAAATCCCTAAGACGTGCATCAATTTCAGCATCATCCACAGCAGCCACGAGCGGCTTTCCAAGAACAACAACGCATTCGCCTTTTACGCGGACATCGCGCAACGCCGCCGCGAGTTCAGAAAGAGTCCCTCGCTTCAGTTCCTCAAATCGCTTGGTGATCTCGCGGCAAAGCAGTGCGTCGCGATCCGCGCCCATGACGTCGGTAGCATCTTGAAAGAAAGCCGCGACACGCCCCGGCGCCTCGTAGAAAATAAGGGAGGCGTCTACGTCTTTCACATCTTCAAGCGCGCGACGTCGCGCTGCTTGGCTATTTGGGACAAAGCCCACGAAGAGAAAACGATCCGTTGGAAGACCGGAGACACTCATCGCAGCCACAGCGGCGCTTGGCCCTGGGATGGGTGTGATGGTCAAACCCTTTGCTGCGGCGCCTGCGACAAGGTGGTAGCCCGGATCGGCGATCAGCGGCGTTCCCGCCTCAGACGCGTAGGCGACGGAACGGCCAGCGGCAACCTCCGCAAAGAGCGCCTCTCGGTCCTTGGGTCGGCTGTGATCATGGTATGCAATCAACCGTCGTCCACCGAGAGGAATGCCGTGGATGTCCATCAGTTTGCGTAAGGTGCGGGTGTCCTCTGCGGCTAGCACCTCGGCGCTGGCGAGTACATCAAGCGCTCTGAGAGTGATGTCCCTCGCGTTCCCAATGGGTGTCGAGACAAGGTAAAGCCCTGGCGGCAAGCTGCCTTTTACGAAATTCATGACTCGACCCGATACCCCACTTCCCTATGATGCCGCGCAAACCGGCGGGTGAAGCCGGAAGAACAAAGGAGCGTCGAGATGGTGTCGGTTTTTGAGCGCATTGGCAACGCGAGGCAGTGGGTGCGCGGGCTTCTGTTTGGCACGGGCATGCTTGCCTTGGCGGCTTGCGAGGCCGGTCCGCTTCCAGGCCCGACATTTGGCGGCGCTAGCAGCCCCGTTGATGTGGCCCTTCTCGTGCCGAGCGGCTCGGGCGTTGGCGAGCTCGATCAGATTGCGCGAAGCCTTGAAAACGCGGCTCGGCTCGCAGCCGCAGACCTCAACGGCGTTGATGTAAATCTCACCGTTTACAGCACACGCCGCGACAGCGCGACGGCCGTCGCGGCCGCCCGCCAAGCTGTGGCTGAAGGAGCTGACGTTATCCTCGGACCCCTTGACGGAGATGTCGCCGCTGCCGTGGGTCTGGCAATGCGTGGTGCCAATAGAAGCGTGCTGACCTTCTCAAACAACACCGCCATTGCGGGCGGCAACGTGTACCTCCTCGGCCAAACATTTGCTGACAGCGCCCAACGGGTGGCCCGATATGCCAGCTCTCAGGGCAAGTCCCGGGTGCTTGTCGTCCATGCGCAAACCGTGGCGGGAGAAGCGGGCCGCGCCGCCGCGACAGGGGCCGCTCAAGCCGCGGGGATGAGTGTGGTTGCAACGGCCCCCTATGAAAATACGCTTCCGGGAATCGCCGCCGCGACGGGCCGGATTCGCTCAACAGCAACCACCTCGGGCGCGGACACACTGTTCCTCACTTCCACGAGCGCGGGTGCCTTGCCGATTTTGGCAGAGCTTTTGCCTGAAGCAGGTCTCGGACCGGACAGCCTACAGTATATCGGCCTAGGCCGATGGGATTTGGACCCACGCCTAACGTCGATGAGCGGAGTTCAAGGCGGCTGGTTCGCGATGCCAGATCGCGCTCGGCAGGCCGCCTTTGCCTCGCGCTATAGCTCAGCCACCGGGAGCAACCCGCACCCGCTCGCTTTTACAGCCTATGATGGTATCGCAATTATAGGTGCCCTGTGGGCGCAAGGCGGGGCCAATCCACTCGGCGGCCAAGCTCTCACGCGTCAAAGCGGCTTTCAGGGCTCACTCGGTCCCGTGCGGCTCCGCGTGAATGGCACAAATGAACGCAGCTTGGCCATCGGCTCCATCCAGGGCGGACAGGTGGTGACGATCGACGCTGCTCCACAAGGGTTCGGTGGCACTGGCTTCTAGGTCCTCAGCTGCGCGAGTCTCTCGGAAGGCTCTTGCTACGCCAGAGCTAGACGCAGCTCAGGCCTATATCGACGTGCCTCAAACCCGCGCGGAAGCGCTTCTAGCTCTTTCGACCGCAGGCCCGGATGTAGTTGCGAAACGCAAAGCAATTGTGGGCGTTCTCCAGCCAGCCATAGAGCATGCCCGAACGCGAATTACGGGGGACTTTCTCGCTGCCCCACGTGCATCTCGGCCTGCAACCCGTGCCTATGCGATGCTTACCGATGCGGTCATTGGCTTGGTTCACGAGCTTGCCGACGCGCATCTCGCCCCCAACGGGCCGTTACCGCCCGATAAGCGCATGAGCATCGTTTCCGTGGGCGGTTACGGGCGCGGCGAGATGGCTCCACATTCTGACGTGGACCTCCTCTTCCTCACACCCGGTTCCAACAACGCGCGGGCCGAAGAGCTCGTCGAGAGCATGCTCTACGTCCTATGGGACCTGAAGCTGAAAGTAGGCCACGCCACGCGCTCGATACGTGAGTGCCTCCGCTTGGCCAAAGAGGATTACACGATCCGCACGAGCCTCGTGGAAATGCGCGACCTCGGCGGCAACCCCGCCCTGTTCGAAGAACTACGCACAAAGCTCTGGGGCGACCTCTTTCGTTCCACCGCGCGCGACTTTATCGAGGCAAAGCTAGAGGAGCGAGGGTCTCGCCACACCAAGCAAGGTGGCCAGCGTTACGTGGTTGAACCGAACGTGAAAGAGGGCAAGGGCGGCCTCCGTGATCTCCAATCGCTGTTCTGGATTGCAAAATACATCCACGGTGTCCGCAACGCCGCCGACCTCGTCCCACTTGGCCTCTTCACGCCGGAAGAATTCGAGACTTTCGTCCGAGCGGAGGATTTCCTGTGGGCCATCCGCTGCCACCTCCACATCCTTTCAGGCCGCGCCGCCGACCAGCTTACCTTCGACCTGCAGGTCGAGGTGGCCGAGGCCATGGTCTACTCAGACGGCAAAGGCCGCCGTGCTGTTGAGCATTTCATGCAGGACTACTTTCGCCACGCCACGCAGGTGGGCGAGCTCACCCGCATTTTTCTCACGGCGCTCGAAGAGGCTCATGTAAAAACACAGCCTGCCTTGCTACGTTTCTTCCGGCGGCGGCAGGAAGCAAATCCACCCTACGCCATCAAGCAAAATCGGCTGACGATCGGCGACACCGAGGCCTTTCTCGAAGACAAGCTCAACCTCCTGCGCATCTTTGAAGAGGCGCTGAGGACGGGGACGCTCATTCATCCCGATGCGATGCGCATCGTTTCTGCCAGCATACCGCTCATTGATGACGCCATGCGCAAAGACCCCGAGGCGGCGCAAATCTTCCTCGACCTCCTCTTGAAACACGGGAATCCAGAACGCGCGCTCAGGCGCATGAACGAGCTGGGTGTGCTAGCCGCCTTCATCCCGGAATTCGAGCCCATTGTCGCGATGATGCAGTTTAATATGTATCACGCCTACACCGTGGATGAGCACACTATCCAGTGCATCTCTATCCTTGCACAGATTGAGCGCGGCGAACTTGAAGAAGACCTCCCCGTAGTCTCCTCGATCCTGAAAGACGGGGTGAACCGCAAAGTGCTCTACGTCGCGCTTCTGTGCCACGATATCGGCAAGGGCCGCGATGAGGATCATTCGATCCTAGGTGCTCGCATAGGAAGAGAGGTTGCGACGCGGCTCGGGCTCAAGAAGAAAGACGTGGAGACGGTCGAGTGGCTCATCCGCTACCACCTGCTTATGTCTGACATGGCGCAAAAGCGCGACATCGCCGACCCCCGGACGGTGCGCGACTTCGCTAAAGCCGTGAAGACAGTGAAACGGCTCGACCTCCTCACTGTGCTCACCGTCTGCGACATCCGCGGCGTCTCGCCAACAACCTGGAACAACTGGAAGGCCGTCCTCATTCGCGCGCTCTACCGTCAGACGCGCCGCGGGCTTGAAGACGGTATGGAAGCGCTCAATCGCGAAAACCGCGGTGTGGAGGCCAAACGCCTCCTCACTCAGGCTCTCGACGGCTGGAGCGAGGCAGATCTCAAGACAGAGAAAGCGCGGCACTACCCGCCCTATTGGCAGGGTCTCCATGTTACGGGTCATGTCGTCTTTGCCAAACTCCTCCGCGACATGGCCGACGATGAGGTCAGGATCGACCTTGAGCCCGATGAAGACCGCGACGCCACGCGCGTCTGCTTCGCCATGGCTGACCACCCCGGCATCTTTGCTCGCATGACCGGCGCGCTTGCCCTGGTCGGCGCAAACATTGTCGATGCCCGCACCTTCACCACAAAAGACGGCTACGCCGTTGCGGCCTTCTGGGTCCAGGACGCCGATGGCGCGCCCTATGAGGAGAACCGCCTCGCGCGTCTGGAGTCGATGATCCACAAAACGCTCGGCGGCGAGGTTGTGGCGCGCGAGGCGCTCAAGGACCGCGACAAGCTCAAAAAGCGTGAGCGGCCCTTCAAGGTCGCCACGCATATCACCTTTGATAATGACGGCTCGGATATCTACACGATCATCGAAGTCGATACCCGGGATCGCCCTGGTCTGCTTCACGATCTGTGCCAAACGCTTGCGGGCGCCAATATCTACATCGCCAGCGCTGTGATCGCGACTTACGGCGAACAGGTCGTCGACAGCTTCTACGTCAAGGACATGTTCGGGCTAAAGCTTCTGAACGAGAGCCGCGTGCGGTCGCTCGAGAAAAAGCTGCGCGAGGCCATTGACCGCGGCGCGAAGCGAGCGCGCTCGTGACCGAGCTTCCCCTTCGCAACGCCGGGTAGCGGCGATGATGCGCGCCTTCGCCACTGTGGGCCTTTGGACGATGCTTTCCCGCATCCTTGGCTTCGTGCGCGACATCCTCATCGCCGCCTTCCTCGGCGCGGGGCCTGTGGCCGAAGCCTTTGTCATCGCATTTTCGCTGCCCAACATGTTTCGCCGCTTCTTCGCCGAGGGCGCGTTCAATATGGCTTTCGTGCCGATGTTCTCGAAGAAGCTGGAGGCGGGCGACGATGCGGAAGGATTTGCCCGCGATGCGCTCACCGGGCTGGGCGTCGTGCTCATCCTCTTTACGGTTTTGGCGCTTTTCGCCATGCCCTGGCTGGTGCTTGCCATGGCGTCTGGTTTCGCGGGCGATGAGCGCTTCGACCTCGCGGTCCTCTATGGCCGCATCGCCTTCCCCTACATCCTTTTCATCTCGCTGGCCGCGCTTGCCTCCGGCGTACTCAACGCCTCGCGCCACTTCGTGGCTGCCGCCGCCGCTCCCGTGCTGCTCAACATTCTCTTCATTGCCGCCCTGCTCGGCGGTGCGCAACTCGGCTGGGACGCAGGGCTCACGCTGGCATGGGCCGTTCCTGTTGCCGGCATCGCGCAACTCGCCCTCGTATGGGTCGCGGCGCAACGCGCAGGCTTTGCCCTCATCCCGCGCCGCCCGCGCCTGACGCCGGAGCTAAAGCGCCTCGCCATCATCGCCGCGCCCGCCGCGCTTGCGGGTGGCGTCGTCCAAGTCAATCTCCTGGTCGGACGCCAGGTGGCGAGTTACTTCGACGGCGCCGCCGCCTGGCTTTACTACGCGGACCGGCTCTATCAGCTTCCCCTTGGCGTCGTCGGCATCGCCATCGGCATCGTCCTTCTCCCCGACCTTTCTCGCCGCCTGCAAGCAAAGGACGAAGCGGGTGGACAGCACGCCTTCTCCCGCGCCACCGAAATGGCCCTCGCGCTCACGTTTCCGGCTGCCATCGCGCTTGTCGTGATCCCGCTGCCCCTCGTTTCCGTGCTCTTTGTGCGCGGGGCTTTCACCATGGAGGATGCCATCCCCACCGCCATCGCAGCAGCCGTTTACGGTGCGGGCCTGCCGGCTTTCGTCCTGCAGAAGGTGCTGCAACCTCTCTACTTCGCCCGTGAGGACACGAAGACGCCGTTCCGCTACGCCCTCGTCGCTATGATCTTAAATGCGGCTCTTGCCATCGGGCTCGCCCCGCTCATCGGGTACATCGCTGCCGCCATCGGCGCGACGCTCGCAGGGTGGGCGATGACCTGGCTCCTTTGGCGCGGCAGCCGTCCCATGGGGGCAGCCGCCCAGCTCGACGGCCGGGCCCAGGCACGCGCACCAAAAATCATCGTCGCAAGTCTCGCCATGGGCGGCGTGCTCTTCGCGGCTGCTTGGCTTTTATCTGACGCGCTACTTGCCCCAGGTTTGCGCTACGCAGCACTTACGGGGCTCATAGCCATCGGCATCGCCAGCTACACGATCGCGGCCCAACTAACCGGAGCCTTCACACTTTCAGAAATCAAATCCCAGCTTCGGCGGTCACCGCCGCCTGATCCAGCGGAGTAGACCACCCGGCCCCATGGCCGCCGCTGTGACAAACCCCACCGCCGCGCCCGCAATATCGGCTGCCCAATAAGGCGCGCTGCCGAAGAACCCGAAGATAATCTGAAGCGCCGCGAGAACACCAACGAGCCGGAAGGCCTGTAGCCTGTTTTCATCCGCGTGATCGAGCATGAGAAATAGGATGTAAGTGTAGCCACCCAGAAGGCCGTAAGCGCCCGGGAAAGAACCGACCAGGACACCCTCGTTCGGAAAGGTGGTGCCATAAACAGCCGCCGCCCCGATGGAACTGACGAGAAAGATCGCGAGCGCGCGAGCACCGCCAATAACGTCCCCTACAAATTTGCCGAAGGCCAATATAAAAACGCAGGAAAACACGGCCTGCAGGAACCCGAAATTTATGAACGCATAGGTGATGAGCCGCTGAAGCCCGTCGAAACTCCAGGCCCCCGTCTCTGCCATGAAGGCCCAAAGCCGATTGATGAAAGCATAATCCTCGAATGCATTAGCGCGAAAGGTTATGCCGAGCTGGCCACCCAAGACGCCCCGCTCACCCAACCAAAAGTAAAGCTCGATCCCAATTATAGTCGCCACAAGCGCCAAGATCGGCGGCGGGATGGGGTTTACGGCGGCAGGGCCCTGCTCAGGTTCGTAGTCAGACATTGGCGCGCTTTCTTGACGGCTCTCCCGGCCCGCCTTAAGCGATGCGCCGCAGCTCTACCAGCGGGAGAGGCCCATGGTCCAGTTCACCAAACGCATTCTGTCGGGGATCCAACCCTCCGGCGGCCTCACGCTGGGCAATTACTTGGGCATGATCCGCCCTTCGGTCGCGCTCCAGAACTCAGGCGAGTTTGAGACGCTCTATTGCATGGTGGACCTCCACGCGATTACGACATGGCAGGAACCAGCGGACCTGCGGCACAATACGCGCGAGGTCGCAGCGGGCTTCATGGCCGCGGGTATCGACCCGGACAAGTCCACTCTCTTTAACCAGAGCCAAGTGCCAGAGCACGCACAGCTTGCGTGGATTTTTAACTGCGTCGCCCGCATGGGCTGGATGCAACGGATGACGCAGTTCAAGGACAAGGCAGGTAAAAACGCGCAGAACGCCTCGCTAGGCCTCTTTGCCTACCCCGCGCTGATGGCGGCCGACATCCTGATCTATCACGCCACCCATGTGCCAGTGGGCGATGACCAGAAACAGCACCTAGAACTTACGCGCGACATCGCGATCAAATTCAACCACGACTTCGGAGTGGAGTTCTTCCCTGTGACCGAGCCCATCATTGGGGAGGCCGAGGCGCGGATCATGTCGCTCCGCGATGGATCCAAAAAGATGTCAAAATCCGACCCGTCAGATATGAGCCGGATCAACCTGACCGATACTGCCGACGACATCGCCAAGAAGATCAGAAAAGCCAAAACCGACCCCGAGCCGCTACCCGAGACCACCGAAGGCCTCGCGGACCGCCTCGAGGCCCGCAATCTGGTCAATATCTACGCCGCCCTCAACGACAGCAGCGCGGAGGCCGTCCTCGCGGAGTTCGGCGGACAGCAATTTGGCACCTTCAAACCCGCCCTTGCGGACCTCGCCGTGGCCAAAATGGGGCCCATCGGCACCGAGATGAACCGGCTGATGAAGGACACTGCCGAGATTGACCGGCTCCTCGCACGCAACGCGGAACGGGCGCGGGAGATCAGCGCGCCAATTCTGGCAAAAACCTATGAGATCATAGGAATGGTCAGCCAAAGCACATAGGCGTCTCAGCTTCACGAATCTGAATCAATCCAGGGCTAGCACTTCCGTTGTGGCTCACAGAGCCACAGGTGGGTCCTGTCCCGAAACCGGCACCTCCCCGTAAAAGGTGCCGGGGCCCGCTTGTTAGCGTTCTCGCGTCCCAGCTAGAACCAGCGCCCCTGCCCCGTCCCTACTATTCTCGGCAGGGGCGCTTTTTCTTGCGCCGCAGCTGCACCAACGCCAGAGTGCCTCCCCGAGGGAGACACTTTGATGCGCAAGTTCCTAGTCGTGCTCGATGATAGCCGCGAATGTCTCAATGCCATGCGCTTTGCCGCCATGCGCGCCTCCCACACTGGCGGTGGCGTCGAGGTGCTGGCGATCATCCCGCCTGACGAGTTCAACCACTGGATCGGCGTGGGAAACATCATGCGGGAAGAAGCGCGCGAACGCATAGAGGCCCATTTTGAGGTCTTCGCAAAGTGGATGCGCGACAAGCAAGGCGTCGAGCCAGAGCTCGTGATCCGCGAGGGCGAGTCTGTCCCGGAGATAATGGCGCAGGTTCGAGAAGACACGGAAATCGGCGTGCTCGTCCTTGGCGCTGGCACCGACAAGGGCGGCCCCGGCCCCCTAGTTACTCAGCTTTCAAAAAACTCTGGTTCGCTTCCGATCCCGATTACAATTGTCCCGGGAGATATGACCAAAGAACGTCTCGAAGCGATCACTTAGTAGCGTAGTCAACCTCACTTACTTGCTCCAACCAGCCCGCTTCGGCGCTGGGATGCGTCGCAATGTGTTGCATAGGCGTATCAGGCCCCGCACCATGCCAATGCTCAAGCCCCGCGGGAATGTCCACTACATCGCCCACCGATATTGGGAACGTCTGTTCTCGGGTGCCAAAGAGACCATTGCCCGAAGTGACATAGAGCACCTGACCTTCGGCGTGGGTGTGCCAAGCCGTGCGTGATCCGGGCGTAAACGTCACACGCATTTGGGTGAGCGCAATGTCCGGATGATTCGACAGACGTTCCAGGGTCACCACTCCAGTAAAGTAGCTCTCTGGCCCCGCGCTTGCCTCGATTTCAGACGCTTTTCGCAAAGTCACATCCATAGCAGGCTCCAAAATTAGTCATTGAATTCTAACACATGGCTCGGGCGTTAACAGACGTTCACCTATGCGAGCGACACAGTTAGGCCGTTGCTAACCATTCCTCCTTACCCCTTTTCGGCGAGATTTAAGGACGGAAGGACAGCCGATGATCCGCTTTATTTATGGTGACCAGCTTACCTCATTGCCAAAACTTCAGCGGACTATGTTTAAGGATCGCGCTTGGCAGTTCAAAGAGCGGCTTGGATGGGAAGTGACCGTTGATGAGCGCGGTTGGGAGATCGACGAATACGACACACTGAACCCGCTCTATGTGATTTGGGAAAACCCTGACGGTAGCCATGGCGGCTCCATGCGTCTTTTGCCGACGACTGGACAGACTATGGTCAATGACCATTTCACCCATCTAACCGATGGCGTGCACATCGCGTCGCCGACGATATGGGAGTGCACCCGATTTTGCTTGTCCAAGGGCGCTGCACCCACCACCGCGGCTGCACTGATGCTCGCGGGCGGCGAAATCCTGCAAGGCTTTGGATTGCTGTCATATGTCGGTGTGTTCGACGCGCGCATGGTGCGCATCTATTCTCGCATAGGTTCCTCGCCCGAGGTGCTCGGCAGCGAGGGCGAAGGGCGGGAGAAGATTTCCGTCGGTCTCTGGCATTTCGACAAGGACGCCCAGACCCGCGTGGCCAAGCAGGCAGGCATTTCGCCTAACATGGCGCGCCACTGGTTTGACCGTGCCTTTGGGCACGCAATCAAGCGCGTGGCCGCGGCCTAAGCGCTGGCACAGCCAAAGGCGCCGCCCTATGGTCGCGCCCATGTCCGCCCTTACACTTTCAGACGATCAGGCCCATGCCCATGACGTGGTAAGCGCGGCGCTCGCGGAAGCAGGGGTCGACATCCTTGAAGGTTCGCTTACCCCGCCGCGAGACGGGAAAGACAGCGTCCTCGCCGTCATCGGCAAAGCTGGCTCCGGCAAAACGCTTCTCCTAGCGGAGCTCTACAAAGCGCTCGCAACCGCGGGCGTCGAAGTTGTCAGCGGGGACTATGAGGGGCGCAAAAGAAAAGACCGCAGGACCCTCGCGATCCTCGCACCAACAAACAAGGCAGCCTCGGTCCTCAGACTCCGTGGCGTGCCTGCCACGACGATCCACCGCATCCTCTACACCCCTGTCTACGACCCCGAATATGAGCGGATCGCCGACTGGCTCGCAGGCAACGGTGAACGCCCAGAGATTGAGGGCATGACCGAGGAGGCGCTCGACCGCGCCGCGCGGTTCTATGAGGGCAACAAGAGTATGCCAGGCGCACTGGCGGCTGCCGGGCTCCGCGGATCAGATTTCATCACCGGCTGGAAGCGCCGCGAGGACCCGCTCGATATCGGCTTCATCGACGAGGCCTCGATGCTCGACCAGAAACAGTTTGAAGATCTCCAGGAGATCTTTCCAACGCTCCTCCTCTTCGGCGACCCGGCCCAGCTCGCGCCGGTTAATCAGTCCGGAAGCATGGTCTTCGACGCCCTGCCCGCGCCGCGCAAACTGACACTGGGGCGCGTGCACCGTCAGGCCGAAGACAATCCGATCCTCGACCTCGCCCATGCCCTTGGTGACCCGGCCCTCGAGTTTCATGAATTCGAGCAGATGGTGAGCGACGCAGCCCAGCGCGACGACCGGGTCGTGCTCGGGCAGCGTGTGGAGAGCGATCTTATGGCCCGCTCGCCAGTGCTCGTCTGGCGCAACCAAACGCGCATCCGCCTGATCCAAGCCTTCCGGGCGGCCTATGGCGCGCCAGAGGATGATCTCATTACAGGTGAGCCACTGATCTGTGACGGGATCGAGCTCCCAATGAAGCACCGCAAAAAGCGGCTCGACCTAGAGGCACGCGGCCTCATCAAAGGCGCACAGGTGATCTATCTTGGCCCGGGGCGCAAACCGGGCTTCTCCCGGCTCCACGTCATGGGTGCGGAAGACCCACAGGTGAATGCGGCCAGCATCGTCAAGATCGAGAAACCGGACGAGGAGGAGCCCTTCATCCCCTTCGCCGCCCGTATGGGCGCCGCGTTTCTGCACGGGGCCGCGGTCACGATCCATAAGGCGCAAGGCTCGCAATGGGACACCGTTCAGGTCTTTGCGCCAGACATCTATGTCGCCGCCCGGATGGGCCGCATGGAAGCAGGGACACAGCTTTGGAAACGCCTTGCCTATGTGGCAATCACGCGGGCCTCGGAGCGAATGATCTGGGTTGTCCGTAACCGCCTTGCCAAACCTTCGAACGCCCTGACGATCGAGGATTTGACCCCCGAGAATGTACCGCTCGAACTAACTGAAGGCGCGCCATGAAAACCATCCTCATCACCGGCGCGAGCCAAGGCATCGGCGCGGCTACGGCTGAAGTGTTCTTTGAGGCGGGCTGGCATGTGGGTCTCCTCGCGCGCCGCCAAGAGCCCCTGGAAGCGCTCGCGAAAGGCCGCGCCGCCACTGTGTTGACAGCCGATGTCACCAATGAGGCAGAGGTAGAGAAAGCGGTGAATGCGCTGGTTGTGCAGACCGGCAAACTCGACGTGCTCTTTAACAATGCGGGGATGTTCGGGCGCCAGGCGCCGATTGATGAAATTGATTTCTCAGAGTGGCGCGAGGTGGTGGATGTGAACCTCCACGGCATGTTCCTGGCGGCCCGTGCAGCCTTTAGACAGATGCGCGCCCAGGGCGGCGGCAGGATAATCAATAACGGCTCGATCTCAGCCCACACCCCACGCGAGGGATCGGTCGCATATACCAGCACGAAACACGCAATAACGGGGCTCACAAAGACGCTCTCGCTCGATGGGCGCGACTACAATGTCGCCTGCGGCCAGATCGATATCGGTAACGCTCGGACGCCCATGGTCCAAGCGCTCGACGCAAAGCGCGCGGCTGACGGGCTCCCCAAAATGCCGTCCATGGCGGTGGACGAAGCCGCACGCGCGGTCCTACACATGGCCGAGTTGCCGCTCGAAGCCAACGTTCAGTTCATGACCGTGATGGCAACGAAGATGCCCTATATCGGGCGGGGCTAGGCTAAGGCGACGTCCCTCAAGCCTCATCCGGGGCCCTCGCTCCGCCGGCAACCCGTGCGGATTACATCACCCGCTTCGAAGAACACGGAAGGCGGCCGAGGCCAACCACCCGGCGGCGATAGCGATAACGAGAGACATGATCCCGTAAATCAGCGGCTGCTGGTGGGCGAGATTGTAAAGGAAACGTTCGAGCCCCACCTTATTGACCTCAATCTGCGTCACGTGGCGGCTCACGACCTCTTTGTTCCGCATCAGGTAGATCGTCGTCTCGTAATCTCCCTCCGTCAGATTGGCAGGTAGCCGCACTTGGCTCCTGAAGAGCGTAGAGTCAAAAAGCACGACCGCATTCTCGTTTAGTTGATAGATGTCCTCGCCCTGCCGGATACGGATGAGCGCGTCGGTAAAACCTTCGATATCGCGTTCCGCCCCACCATCCACTGCGCGGATGACCTTCGTCTTGGTAATCCGGTAGCGCAGGTCTTCGGTCTCAGAAAGGATTTCGTCGAGGGGCGCAGTGGTCATAACCGCGTAAAAAGACGGGGCGCTGTCAATCTCCTGTTCCTGGGTGTTGACCCAGATGCCAGCCACCCGCTCCTTTTTGCGCACGGTGACTGCCTGCTCGGGGCCGGCCACAGTGATGATCACCTCGAGAGGGTCCGCCGCACTGATCGGGGTCTCGCGCTTCACGGCGCCGAAGATGATGATTTCAGAGCCCGTGAAATTCGTCGTAATCGACACCCGGCGTTGACTGAGATCGGCAACGATACCCTCATTCTGGGCCACAGCCAGGCAGGGCCAAATGACGAGAAGGAGAGCAAGAAACCTCAATGCCCGGCCCCCGATGCAATGGAGTAGAGCTCCGCCGGGGTCAGCAAAAGGTCGAGTGCGAGCTTACCGCAGACCAAAAGGACCATGCCCGCCAAGAGAATGCGAAGCTGCTCCGCCTTCATCCGCGCACCGATGATCGTGCCAACCTGGGCGCCGATGACGCCACCGACGAGGAGCAGTACGGCAAGCACCACATCGACGGTAAAGTTGGTCGTGGCGTGAAGAAGCGTCGTGAAGCCTGTCACGAAAATGATTTGAAAAAGCGATGTGCCGACCACGACCTTCGTCGGCATTCCAAGCAGATAGATCATGGCAGGCACCATGATGAAGCCCCCACCCACACCCATGATCGCAGCGAGGATGCCGACGACCAGGCCGACAAGAAGCGGCGGGATCACAGAGAGATAGAGGCCCGAGACCCGAAAGCGCATCTTGAGGGGGAGCTTATGGGCAATGCCATGCTTCTTTCGTGTGGGCGCAACCTGCCGCTTTGAGCGTCGAAGAGCGTTCAGACTCTCGATAAACATGAGCGTGCCCACGACGCCCAGGAAGACGACGTAGCAAAGCGTCACCAAAAGATCGACCTGCCCGAGCGACTTCAGATAGTTGAAGATGACCACGCCAAGCGCCGCGCCCACGAGACCGCCGATAAGCAGGACCGTCCCCATTTTGAGGTCCACCGACCGCCGCCTAAGATGCGCGAGGACACCGGAAAAAGAGGAAGCCACGATCTGATTGGCCTCCGTCGCCACGGCCACAGCAGGCGGGATACCGATAAAGAACAAGAGTGGCGTCATAAGAAACCCGCCGCCCACACCGAACATGCCCGAGAGCACGCCCACACCGCCGCCTAACCCCAGCAGGAGAAAGGCATTCACCGAAACCTCGGCGATCGGGAGGTAAATCTGCATCGGGTCGATCCCGTATGGACGTTCATCCTCACTGGCACGGGCGGGTGGGCGGCGTCCAGCCGTCACGGCGTCTCAAGTTGGGAAACGAGGGAATTAGCTCCTCCGCCTCACGCTACCGTTCCTTGACGTAGGGCTCCCCACCTGCACGCGGCGGGATCGCCTTACCGACAAAGCCCGCCAGGATCACCACGGTCAGGATGTAAGGCAGCGCGTCCATGAACTCGACCGGCACGACAAAGAGCCCAAGATCGAGGTTCTGGAACCTGAGCGCCACGGCCTGAAGGAACCCAAAGAGGAGGCAGGCATAAAGCGCATACCACGGGCGCCATTTGGCAAAGATGAGCGCCGCCAGCGCGATATAGCCGCGCCCCGCCGTCATCTCTTTGACGAAACCGGCCTGGAGAGAGGTCGCCAGATATGCCCCCGCAATTCCGCAAAGCACACCGCAGATCGCCACTGCCGCGAAGCGCAGACCCACGACCGAGACGCCCGCCGTATCCACCGCCGCCGGGTTCTCCCCGACGGCACGAAGACGGAGGCCAAAACGGGTGCGGAAAAGGACGTACCAGGAGACCGGCACCATCATCAGCGCGAGATAGACGATGGCCGTGTGACCGGAGATGAGTTCGCTATAGAGCGGGCCGACCAGCGGTACTGGGATAATCGCCTCCGAAAAGGGCCACTCCCAGGGGCTAAATCGACCCGCGCCCGAAAGCGAGGGCGTCCGCCCCCCCTGAGCAAACCAGGCCTGCGCTATTAGAACCGTCAGCCCTGACGCGAGGAAGTTGATCGCCACGCCGGAAATCAGCTGGTTCCCACGGAAGGTAATCGACGCCAATCCGTGGATGAGTGAAAGCGCCATGGAGGCCGCAATCCCAGCAAGGAGGCCAAGCCAAACGGAGCCTGTCACAAAAGCAATGGCCGCAGACAGGAAGGCCGCCGCCAGCATTTTGCCTTCGAGACCAATGTCGAAAATCCCCGCCCGCTCGGAATAAAGCCCCGCAAGGCAGGCGAGAAGGAGCGGTGTCGCGAGCCGGATCGTTGAGTCGAGAACCTGAAGGAGTGTTGCGTAGTCCATCGCTTTACTCCGCCGCCACTGATTTGGCCTTTTCGGCACGTCCCCGCGCCCGGAAAAGCGCCTCGACCGGCATCCGCACCATGTTGTCGAGCGCGCCGGTAAAGAGGATCACGAGCGCCTGAATAACGATGATGAGCTCGGTGGGGATCGACGTCCAAAAGGCGAGCTCTGCCCCGCCCTGGACGAGGAAGCCAAAGAGCAGCGCCGCAAGCAAAATGCCGAGCGGGTGTGAACGCCCCATGAGCGCAACTGCGATCCCGATGAAGCCCGCGTTCTGGACGGAGTTGTTTACCAGCCTCTCGGCCTCCCCCATGACGGTGTTGATCGCCATAAGACCCGCAAGGCCACCAGAGATGAGCATGGTGATCATGATGATCTTGAAGGACGAGATACCAGCGTATTTGCCCGCGGGTTCCGATTTGCCGAAGGCACGAATTTCAAAGCCCAGTGGCGTTCGCCAAAGGAGAAGCCATACGCCATAGGCAGCCGCTAAGGCGAGGAAGAGCGAGATATTGACCGGCGGCGCTTGGCTGAACGGAATGCCAATCGCGCCCAGCATCTCGTGCAACGTGGGCAGGTTCGTACCCTCCGGAAACCGCGCGGAGGAGCTCTCCATCTGACCCACGGGTTTCAGGCCGTTATTAAGCAGGTAGATGATGAGCGCGAAGGCGATGTAGTTGAACATGATCGTGGTGATCACGATATGGCTGCCCCGCTTGGCCTGGAGATAGGCCGGTATTGCCGCCCAGGCCGCCCCAAACGCAGCCCCGCCGATCACAGCCGCAGGCAAAGCAAGCGCCCAATGCGGCCATGGCAGCGCGAGACACACGAGCGCCACGCCGAGCCCGCCCAATGTCGCCTGCCCCTCGCCACCGATGTTGAAGAGTGAGGCATGAAACGCGATAGCCACCGCGAGCCCGGTAAAGGCGAAATTGGTGGCGTAGTAGAGGGTGTATCCCCAGCCATAGGTCGACCCGAGCGCGCCCTCGACCATATAGCCCAGCGCTTCCACGGGGTTCTCCCCAATCGCGAGGATAACGACGGCCGACAGGATCGCCGCCAGCACGAGCGAGATCAGCGGGACGAGCAGCACATCGGCCCAGTTCGGAATTCTGTCCATACCCCTGGTCTCCCCTCTATTCCGCCGCGGCGGGATTTGCGTCTGGCGTCACCCCCGCCATCAGGAGCCCGAGCTCCTTTTCATCGGTCTCATCAGGTAGCCGTTCGCCCATGATGTGACCGTCAAACATCACTGCGATACGGTCGCTCAGGCTCAAAATCTCATCGAGCTCGACGCTCACCAAAAGGATCGCCTTACCCTGGTCGCGCAGCGCCACAATCTGTTGATGGATAAATTCAATCGCCCCAATGTCGACGCCCCGCGTCGGTTGCCCGACGAGGAGCAGGTCGGGGTTGCGCTCAATCTCGCGGGCGAGCACGATCTTCTGCTGGTTTCCGCCAGAAAAATTCTTAGCCGCGAGCTTCGGGTTGGGCGGGCGCACATCAAAGCGCTCCATTTTTTCCGCTGTGTCAGCGCGGATACCCACATTGTCCGCCAAAACGCCTTTCCGGTAGCGCTCGTCCTTATGGTACCCAAAGGCGGTATTCTCCCAGGCCATGAAGTCCATGATCAGGCCCTCGCGCTGCCGGTCCTCCGGCACATGCGCAATGCCCCGGGACCGGCGTGATTGACCGTCGGACTTCGCGCCTGTGAGGTCGATCTCTTCGTTGTTCATGACGATGAGGCCCTCGGCCGTGCGATACCCGCCCAGCACCTCAAGAAGCTCCGACTGACCGTTCCCCGCCACTCCGGCGAGCCCCAAAATCTCGCCCGCGCGGACCTCGAAATTGATGCCCTTCACGCGCTCCACGCCTTTGCTGTCCACAACGCGCAGGTTCTCGACCTTGAGCACTGGCGCCCCGGGCGTGGCCGGCTTCTTGTCCACGCGGAGGAGCACTTTGCGGCCAACCATGAGCTCGGCAAGCTCGGTCGGTGAGGTCTCGGATGTCTTCACCGTCGCCGTCATCTCGCCCCGCCGCATCACGCTCACCGTGTCGGTGATATCCATGATTTCGCGCAGTTTATGGGTGATGAGGATGATCGTCTTCCCCTCCTCGCGGAGCCGCCCGAGAATCCGGAAAAGCTGGTCCGCCTCGGCAGGCGTGAGCACACCGGTGGGCTCATCGAGGATGAGAATGTCTGCCTGGCGGTAGAGCGCTTTGAGGATCTCGATCCGCTGTTGATAGCCCACAGACAGGTTCTCAACGAGCGCGTCAGGGTCGACATTGAGCCCGTAATCATCGGCCAGTTCCTTGAGCAGTTTCCGCGCCTTAGCAAGCGACGGGGTCAGCAACGCGCCGTCCTCAGCACCGAGAATGATGTTCTCAAGGACGGTGAAGTTTTCCACCAGCTTGAAGTGCTGGAAAACCATCCCGATCCCCGCCGCGATGGCCGCTTGGCTGTCGGGGATGAGCGTCTTTTGCCCGCGGATGAAAATCTCCCCCGCGTCGGCTTTGTAAAAGCCGTAGAGGATCGACATCAGTGTCGACTTACCGGCGCCGTTCTCGCCGATAATCCCGTGGATCGTTCCGGGCTGGACGCTGATGGAGATGTCCTTGTTGGCCTGGACGGGGCCGAAAGCTTTGGAGATGCCCTTGAGTTCAATGGCAGGCTCAATGGCGGGCGCGGTCATGGCAGCTCCTGAGAAAAGGGCCGCACCCCCGAAAGGAGCGGCCCAGATCAGATGATTAGAACGACAAAGCCGGGCAGGTTTCATCCGACGTATAGTCGTGAACCATGACATCGCCGGAAACGATGGATGCCTTGGCCGCTTCAACCGTGTCGATCATCTCCTGGCTCACGAGCTCCGCGTTGAATTCGTCAACTGCGTAGCCCACGCCGTCATTGGCAAGACCCTGCACCTGGAAACCGGTGTCGAGGCCCGGGCCATCGGAGAACGCGGTGAAGACGGCGTTATCGACGCGCTTGAGCATCGAGGTCAGCACCTCACCGGGGTGGAGGTAGTTCTGGTTAGAATCCACGCCGATGGAGAGGATGTCTTCGTCGGCGGCGGTCTGAAGCACGCCCACGCCGGTCCCGCCAGCTGCGGCATACACCACGTCAGCGCCCTGCGCGATTTGCGCCTTTGTCAATTCGGAGCCCTTCACCGGGTCGTTCCAGGCCGCTGGCGTCGTGCCGGTCATGTTGGCGATCACTGTGGCATCCGGGTTCACCGCTTTCACACCCTGGGCATAGCCGCAGGCGAATTTGCGGATGAGCGGGATGTCCATGCCGCCGATAAAGCCCACCGTGTCGGACTCAGACGCCATCGCGGCCATCATGCCCACGAGGTAGGACCCTTCATGCTCGTTAAAGACCACCGAGCGCACGTTCGGTGCATCGACGACCATGTCGATGATGACAAAGGACGTATCTGGGTAGTCCGGCGCCACTTCGCCCAGCGCGCCGCCAAAGGCAAAGCCCGCCATCACGATCGGGTTTGAGCCCGCTTCGGCAAAGCGACGGAGCGCCTGCTCACGTTGCGCTTCGTTCTGAAGCTCCACCTCGCGGAAGCTCTCGCCGGTCTCTTCGGACCAGCGCGTCGCGCCGTTAAAGGCCGCCTCATTAAAGGATTTGTCGAATTTACCGCCCAGGTCAAAGATGATGGCCGGCTCCGCAGCAGCGGCAGTTGCCGAAATGGCAAGCGCAGCGGTCGCGCCGAGCAGTTTGGACATAGCGTTCATTTGGTTTCCCCATGTTGGATGCGCCGAGAGCACCTTGGCGCTGGTGATCATTTGATCTGGCGAGCATTCCAGCCGAGAGCCTGAGGGCCGTCAACCGGATTCTAGCGTCAACCCGGCGCGTAATCGGGCATGTGACTAGCTTTTGAGCGCCTTTTCGAAGAGCAGCGCCGCGTGGCCGGGGCTGGCACCGGTACCGTAATATCCCGGTCTGAGGCCAACCTCCTCAAAGCCGCGCGCACGGTAGAAAGCAATGGCCGCCTCGTTAGAACCAGAGACCTCTAACATAAGGCGACGCGCACCGCGCGCGCGCAGTTTCGCCTCCAAGTCGGACAGGAGAGCGCTCGCCACCCCGCTCCGCCGAGCCGTCGGCAAAACGGCAATAAGCATCAGTTCAGCTTCGTCAGCAACGAGCCGGGCAAGAGCGAAGCCATGATCGTTGGTTGCAACGCTGTAGGCGTCGTCCTCCAAAGCCGCCAGGAAATCAGCTTCGCGCCATCCATGGGCGCCGGCATGGCCGAACGCAGATCTGTGGAGCGCATCGAGCGCCGCGGCATCCATCAGTCGATAAGCTCGGGCGGCGCATCCCGGGGCGGCGCAGCATCAGCCGGTTTAATGTAGAGCGGTTTTGGCGGTTGGTGGGCCTCACCAAGACGCCCAGCGGCAATTTGGGCAAGAACCCGGATATGCGCCTCGGCTTCATAAGAGTCGGATCGCGCGAAGGTCTCAGCTGCCCGTTCCTCAACGAGAGCGGGCTCATTCATGGTTTCTTCATCAAATGTATAAAGCTGACCCTGCGGAGCGGGGACCGCGGTCCGTGATGACGCGCTCAAAACCTGGGTCGTTTCAAAGCGTGAAACGCCAATAGCCGGGATCCCGAGGCCGAGCGCCAAGCCCCTAGCCCCCGATACAGCGATGCGAATACCGGTAAAGTTCCCTGGCCCAACGCCCACGCCGACGCCGTCAAGATCCTGCCACGTAAGACCCTGCCCGCCCAGCAAAGCTTCGCAACGCTGGAAAAGCACCTCTCCCTGTCCGCGCGGCTTGTGCTCACTCATCACCTCCAGCGCATCCCCGTTCATCACCGCCATGGCGATGTCAGGGCCTGACGTGTCAAAAGCTAGAAGCCGCGTCATGGATCGCCCCGCAGGATATCACGCGCACTTCCGCCCTGCCGCGGAAGGCCATCTTCTAGGTGCAACCAGGGGAAAACAGCATCCGCATGGGCGTGTATCTGAGGTTGAAGTGTGCTCGCATCGTCAAAGATGCCGAGTGGCACATAAACCTGCCCCGGTAGGTAACCGAATTCGGCTGTCAGTGGCGAACCGCAATCCGCGCAATGTCGTCGCAGAACACCCTCAGCAAAGGAAACCGGCTCCGGTATCGCGCCTTCGATCGCATGGGGTGCATAAGCCGCAAATGCGGGGAGAGGCGAACCGGTCCAGCGCTTGCAGTCAGAGCAATGGCAATACGCGATGGTTTCGGCGGGGCCGTGAAACTCCAACGAATACGCGCCGCAATAACAGCGCGCCGTCAAGGTGTCAGACGGCAACCGGGCGCACCTCGGCCACTTCGGGGATGTAGTGGCGCAGCAGGTTTTCGATACCCATCTTGAGTGTCAGCGTAGAGGACGGACAGCCCGCGCAGGCACCCTGCATGTGCAGGTAAACGATGCCGTCATCAAACCCATAAAAGGTGATGTCGCCGCCATCCTGCGCCACCGCGGGGCGCACTCGGGTATCGAGCAGCTCTTTGATCTGGCCGACGACAACCGCGTCTTCGCCTTCAAAATCCGCATGGCCTGACGGCGCGGCAGCTTCCCCCGCCATCACCGGATCTCCAGATTGGAAATGCTCCATAACCGCACCGAGGATCGCTGGTTTGATGTTGTCCCAATCTACGGCGTCGTCCTTCGTGACCGTCGCAAAGTCGTAGCCGAGAAAGACGCCCGTCACGCCCGCAACCTTGAATATCCGCGCCGCAAGGGGGGAGACGGTAGCTGCCTCCGCAGACGGGAAGTCAGCGGTCCCTGCCTCAAGCACTGCCTGGCCGGGCAGAAATTTGAGCGTGGCTGGATTCGGCGTCGCTTCTGTTTGGATAAACATGTGCGCCTCCTAAGGCGGTCATTTGCGGATATCTCCCCCGACATATGCGTTCACGGGGGCAGAGCGTCAAGAGATTAGAATCATTCTAATTGGCGCTGACATCCAATGCAAAGCTCTGGGGTGCCGCGCCAAAACTATTCGGCGGCCACGGGGAATGTGCGGTCTGGCAAGGCAGTCTTGTCCTGCCCGCTCTCGCCTCCAACCCCGGGCTCATCACCCGCAACTGCGGGCGAAACATCCTCCCGGCGATATGTCAGGAACAGACGCGTCTGTGCGATGAAGAATGCCGGCACGGCAAGCACGATGATGACCGTCCCAAAGAGCACCCCGAATCCAATGGAAACCGCCAACGGAATGAGGAACTGCGCCTGCAAGCTCGTCTCTAGGATCAGTGGGAAAATCCCCAGGAAAGTCGTCACGGAGGTGAGCAAGATCGGTCTAAAGCGGTCCTTCGTTCCCTCGATGACCGCCTTTCTCGTGCTCATGCCGCGATCCAGATACTCGTTGTAGAGGTCGATCATGACGAGCGAGTTGTTGATCACCACCCCCGCAAGACCGATGATCCCAAAGACTGACAAAAGCCCGAGCGATACGCCTAGGATATAGTGACCTACAATCGCACCGATGAGCCCGAGCGGGATCGCAATCATGACCACCACCGGCTGGATGTAGGAACGGAAGATCAGCGCCAGGAGTGCGAAAATGATCAGGAGCGCCAAAAGCGTAGCCTGACCTAGCGCCGCCTGCGCGTCGCCTTGCGTGCGCTGCTCGCCTCCAAAATCAACGCTGAGCCCGGTGTACTTCTCATTGAGCACCGGCAGCAGGTCAGACTGGATGATCGCGTTGGCTTCCTGCCCAGTGATTAACGCCGTGTCGACGTCTGCGGTGATGCTGGTGATTGTCCGGCCATCGCGCCGAATAATTTCCGTCGCTGCCACACCCTGCTCAATCTGCGCGACTACCGAGAGCGGGATGATCGCACCGCTAGCTGTCCGGATATCGGTGTCTAGGATGTCGACAAGGCTTTGCCGATCATCGTCCTCATAGCGCACGGTGACCTGCACGTCATCGCTGCCGCGTTGGACGCGGGTTGCCTCAATCCCGAAGAAGCCATTGCGGATTTGCGAGGCAAGATCGTTCAGCGTCACATCATAGAGCCGTGCTTCGTCCCTAAGGGCCAGTGTGTACTCCGTGCGGCCCGCCGTGGCGTCATCCTGGATACCGAAAACACCCGGGATGGCGCGGAGCTGCGCGCGAATATCCTCAACGACGGGGGTAACATCAGTGCCATCCGGCACGGACAGCTCAAGCGCGATGGCGCTGCCCGCGTCAACGAGCGAAGACGACACCGTCAGCGAAGACAAGCCGGCAATGTCGCCGATCTCCTCGACCCAAACCGTTTCAAAGGCCGATGTCGGCCACACCCGATCTTCGGGCGCGAGGATCTGGACCGTCACGCTTGCCACAGATGAGTTAATCGAGGGAGCGGAGGCAAAGGGCCCGCCACCGGGCGCGCTGCGCCCGACAACGGTGTTCACGTCCACAATGGGGGACGTCTCCATGCCGTAGGTTTCAACCATGCGTTCAGACGCACGGTCGGCTGCAAGGGTGATCCGTTCCGCCACCGCCTGCGTTCGGGCAAGGCTCGTGCCGTCCACCAGATCAATGTTGGCGTTGACGTATTCCCCATCGATGGAAGGAAAGAACTCAAATTTGACATAGCCGTGAGCGACGAGCCCCACAGTAAGCATCATGGCAGCCACAACGCCCGCAATCGGGACGAGGAAACGGCGTGTCACAAAGCGCAACGCGAGGTCGAGCGGATGGCGAATAAACCACTGCAGACCCGCATCGATTGCACTGCGGATCCAGCCCAACGGCCTAAAGGCAAAAGGCGCACGATAGGCAGGCCCAACTCGCATCGTGGAAAGGTTGTTCGGTAGTACAAAAAGCGATTGAAGGAGCGAAAGCGTCAGCACGATCATCACCACAATGGGTATGTCGATGAGAAAGCTCCCAAGCGGGGCGGGCATCTGCATGAGCGGCGTAAAGGCCACCAGTGTTGTCAGCGCAGAAAAGATCACGGGCACTGCCACGCGCTGCACGCCACGCACCGCCGCCTCCTGCGGCTCGGCGCCTTTCTCACCGTTCTTAAAGATGTTCTCAGAGATCACGATGGCATTATCGACGACGATGCCAATGGCGAGGATGAAACCAAAAAGCGAGAGCATGTTAATCGAGACGTCGATCACGCTCATGATCACAAACGTGCCCGCGAAAGCGATCCCGATATTAGCGGCACACCAGAATGCCAGCCGCACATCAAGAAAGAGCGCAAGACAGATCACCACGAGCATAAGCCCTGTGAATGCGTTCTTGATAAGCAGATCGAGGCGCGACTGAAGCACGACGCTCTCGTCCTGCCAGATGGTCGCGCTCACCCCGGTTGGGAGTGAGGGGCGGAAGCTTTGATCAATGTGTCCACGGGCGATCTCGGTGACTTCGAGCACCTGTTCATCGCCCACACGGAAGACGTTGACGGTGACGGCTGTCTCACCGGCGTAAAACTGCGCCAGATCGTTGTCCTCAAAGCCATCCGTGATGGTCGCAATATCGCGGAGAAACACCTGGGCTCCGTTGTCACTCGTTCGCACCACGATATCGCCGAACTCTTCTGCAGTGAAATTGCGCCCCAGCGTGCGGATCGGCACAGACACGTCAGCTGAGTCCACATCACCGCCTGGGAGCTCGAGCGAGTTTTCACCGACAATGCGAGCTATGTCAGTGAGCGTGAGCTGGTAAGCTGAGAGCACATCACGGTCAAAAGAGATGGCAATTTCGCGCTCCGGCACGTTTTGGGTCTCTACAAACGACACCCCGTCGAGAAGCGTCAGCTCGTCTTTGAGCCGCTCGGCCTCTTCCACAAGCGTGCGAAGGCTAGCATTGCCGTGGATAGCGATCTCGAGCACGCGGGACGTGTTCGAGGGGCGAATGACGATCGGTTCATCCGCATTCTCAGGGAGGACGGTGATACGATCGACTTCGGTTTTCACCTCGTCGAGCTTTTCCATGATGTCTTCGCCCGCGAGGAAACTGACGCTCACTGATGCGCTTCCCTCACTCGCCGTGGCGTTGATCTCATCGATGCCCTCAATGCTAGCGAGCTGTTCTTCAATAGGCTGAATGATCGATTGAGCCACCTCGCCCGGCGCGGCGCCTTGATAGTCCACCGTGATTGACACCGTATCGAGATCGAATTCCGGGAAGGTCGTCTGCCGCACCGACAACGCGGAGGCGATGCCAGCGATCAGCACGATGATCATAATCATGTTTCCGGCGACGGGGTGTTCCGCCATCCATTTGAGCGCGCCGTTCATGTCACCCTCCGGGCTGGGTCTGGGTGGGATCGACACTGGCGGCCACAGCAACTTCCATGCCGTCGAGCGGCGACGACATTGCCGTCGTCACAAGCTGCGTTTCCGAGCTCAGCGCCTCCGCGGCGATGTAGGCAAACGTGCCGGAGCGCTGAAGGACTGTGACGGGCTTAGCGCGGATCACATTACCCTCAAGCGTCCAAATCTCTCCGCTTTCGCCCACGGTGTTTACGTCCACGGCATATACCCGCTCTGACGGGAGCGCTTCGATGGTCACGTTGACAAAAGCGTTGATGAGCGCAGGCACCTCGCCCGCCCCTTGTCCATCGACGGGCATGCCCTGGTCGGGGTTTGTGAGCGCCAGCGTCACGCCGATTGTTCGTGTGGCAGCATCGATCTCCCGGTCCACGCGCGCGATCTGCGCGTCCCAGCGATACCGGGTCCCCGCGAAATCGGATTCAACGTAAGCAGTGGCCTGCGGGTCTGTCAGCAACCCGGGGATCAATGATGCTTCTGACTCACGCAATTCCACAGAGACTTCCATCAGGTCGTCTGCGTAAATCTGCGCGACGGGTGCCCCTTGGCTGATCACTGCGCCGAGCTCTGCTTCCTTGCTCAGCACACGACCGTCGAAAGGTGCCGCAACGACAGTGTTCTCCGACGCCACCTGCACAGCTTCTAGATTGGCCTCGAGGTTTCTCAGGGCAGCTCGAAGCTCCTGCTGACTCGTTTGCGCTTGATCAAGCTGCTCCTGCGCGATCACCCCGCGTTCGCGAAGCGCTTGTGCGCGCGTCAACTGGGTCTCGACAAGCTCAAGCTGGGCGACCGTGCTTTCTATGGTCGCCTCAATTTGCGCGATGCTTGCTTGGGCGCTCCGGTCATCTAAGCGGAAGAGAGTGTCGCCCTTTTGGAATGTGCCTCGGGCATCGATGGCGGGGTGGAGCTCGACAATCCGCCCCCCTGCCTCAGCGGCAATGTCGAGTAAGCGCCCTGCAGCAACAAACCCGTTCGCCGTTATCGGAATGCCGCTTTCAACAGTTTGGATTGGGGCCGTTTCGACGATCGGAACTGAGCGCTCAACGGGCTCAGCCTCGACGACTGTCCGTGTCTCACCTAGGTATTGGAACCCAAACCAACCACCAGCGATCACGGCGATGGCGACAGCCAACCAAAAGAGCTCTTTGATTGCTCTCCAAACAAAACCCATGGTCTCGACTCCGGATTCAAACAAGCGTTAGAAACGGATGTATGTTGACATTGCGCCATGTCCACCCGGAGGTTAGTAAATCAATGCCTTCGCCCCGCGATGCTTGGAAACAAGGCGCAAAACGCCCATTATACAGGCATGGTTGAAAACGTTTCGATGGATGACCGTGTAGAAGATCCGGCAGTTAACGGCTCAACAGAGGTGTCAGAGACGGTTGGCAAGATCGACGGTCGCTCCGAAGCTACGCGCCAGGCCCTCCTTGATGCTGCGGTCAAGCTGTTTGGCGAGAAGGGCTACGAAAACTCCACGGTTCGTGACCTCATCTCTGAAGCTGATGTAAACCTTGCTGCGATCAACTATCACTTTGGCGGCAAAGAGGGTTTGCGCTACGCAGCCATTGATCACATTGCCTGCAAAATTCAGACTGAAGGACCAAGCGAAGCGCTCCGCGATCTATCTCCGAGCGACATCGCAACCATGACTGCGGACGATGCCCGCGCAACTCTGCGGCGCGTGATGAAGGCGTCCTTCATTCGCTCCACGCGCGAGCACGGCAATGAGATGAAGGCCCGATACGTGCCCCGCTACATCCAACGCGAGCTGATACAGGGTGGGAAGCCCACTGAGATTTTCTTTGAAAAGATTTTCAGCGTCCAGTTTGCCCTTATGCGCGCGCTAGTGGCCCGCGTTACGGGGGAGGACCCCGCAAGCGAAACCGTTCGGCTGCGAGCCGTGAGCCTTGTCGGGCAGTCCGTTTTCCTCAATCTCGCGCGCCCGCTCGTGCTCATGGCGCTCGAGTGGGAGGATTACACAGAAGAAAAAGCCGAAGCGGTCGCGGATGCGTTTTGGCTCTTTCACGAAGGCTAGCCAGGTATCCTGAAGCAACCCACTCGGCTCAGACGACAATATACCCCTGCTGCATCGCCCGGGCGACCGCATGGGTCGTATTCATGGCGCCGAGCTTGAACCGCGCACTCTCGATGTAAACGCGGAGCGTATGCTCGCTGATCGAGAGCGTATCGGCCACCTGCGCCCGGCTATATCCCACAGCCAAGAGCGTCATCGCATCTATTTCGCGGGGTGACAGGCCCTTGCGGGGGCCCTTCTCTGCAGTCCCCTCAAACTCAAGTGCCTTTTGGTTGAAAAGATGCGCCACGAGAATGAGCTCGCGCCGATGTTCGTCGCAGAACGTCTCCCATTCTTCATCGCTGCACGTGTGGTTTACCGTGAATAGCGCAAATTGCCCATTTGGCCCGCGTATCGGGATCGAAAACCCTTGGTTGCCAACGCCCCAGGCCTGAGCTTCCTTGAAAAACTCGCGCGCCTGCTTGGAAGACCAATCCAAACGCTTCCAATCAACCGGGTGAAAGCGTGAGTAACAGCCAATGACGACAGGATCGACGCGCAGGTAATCACGGTCGACGTAGTGCTGAGCCCATGCTGGATCGTATGTTCCACATCCGTACTGCTCGCCTTTTGACGAAACCCAGTGGTAAACGATGTGATCTACCGCGTAATAGTCGCGTAGCGCTTCAGCGCGTTCTTGCAGGTCCTCAAGGGTTTGAGCCTGTTCGAGCTTCTCTATAAACTTTTCCCGGAGTTGTTGCATCACCGTGCACGACTGAAAGGCGTGCTCCCTTGCTGTGCTCGGCCAATTCGGTCTCTGCCAGCGCCAGCGTTTCCTCAAGCTGGCGCGCAAGGTGCGGAAGGCTATTTTTGGCGGCAAAAACCTTCAGATCGTCCAAGACGTCGATGATCCACTCCTTGTCCATGCGAGCCTCGTTAAGGAAAGTTAATACAAAGTTAATCAACCTTAACACGAGCGAAGATTCGTAAGAATTCGCACTTTTTTACTCCCCAATTCTGGCGATGATACTTGCTCATAAGATGCTGTAAGCCCGTCATAAGCAGCATTTGGGCCGCCGGTTCTATTCGGCGGCCCTGTTGAAGGTCTGTAAAATCAGTCTAAGCGCGACCAGCGTCCAACACGTCCTCAAGCGTCCGAAGACCAGTGACCGGTGCCTGCACAAGCACAGACATGTTCCCCGGCTTGTGCTCATTGCGGTACATCTTGGTGTGCGCCTCTGGGATCTCCGCCCAAGGGAAGACCTCTGACATACAGGGGTCAAGCCGGCGCTCCACCATCAGTTTGTTGGCTGCACTCGCTTGCTTGAGATGCGCAAAGTGAGAGCCCTGCAGACGCTTCTGGTGCATCCACATGTAGCGGACGTCGAATGTGCAGTTGAAGCCCGTCGTGCCCGCGCAGATGACAACCATCCCGCCCTTTTTGCAGACGAAAGTCGAGACCGGGAAGGTGCTCTCACCCGGGTGTTCGAACACCATGTCGACGTTGTTGCCTTTGCCGGTGATGTCCCAGATCGCCTTGCCGAACTTGCGCGCCTCTTTGAACCACTCCGCATATTCCGGCGTGTTCACGGTGGGGAGCTGACCCCAGCAGTTAAAGTCCTTGCGGTTCAGTACGCCCTTGGCGCCGAGCCCCATGACAAAGTCGCGCTTGCTCTCATCAGAGATCACGCCGATCGCATTCGCGCCTGCCGTGTTGATAAGCTGGATCGCATAGGAGCCGAGGCCACCCGATGCGCCCCAGACCAGCACGTTTTGGCCGGGCTTGAGGTCATGCGGCTCATGACCGAACAGCATCCGATACGCCGTGGCGAGCGTCAGCGTATAGCACGCCGCCTCTTCCCAGGTTAGGTGCTTGGGCCGCAGCATGAGCTGCTGGGCCTGCACATTGGTGAACTGGGCAAAGGATCCGTCTGGCGTTTCATAGCCCCAAATGCGCTGGCTATTTGAGTACATCGGATCGCCGCCGTTGCACTCTTCATCGTCGCCATCATCCTGGTTGCAGTGGATGACGACCTCGTCGCCGACCTTCCAACGCTTAACCTTGTCGCCGACGGCCCAGAC
>JBCCYG010000006.1:0-29007 GCA_039190145.1 Pseudomonadota bacterium
ATTGGCCGCCGAACCGCGCCCCTGGCAAAGGATGCCTTCGCTTCTCGCGTAGGAGACAATGTCTTGCACGGTGAGAAAGTAGGCGTCGTATTTCAGCTTTTTGATCAGTGCGAGCTCGTGCTCAAGGAGGGTGATCACGCGCTCTGAAGCGCCCTGCGGATAGCGCCAGGCCAGCCCCTCATAGGCTAGGCGGCGCAGCCGGTCGGGCGGGTCCTCCCTGCCTGAGATCTCTTTGGGATACTCATAGCGGAGCTCTTCGAGGGAAAAGGTCAGTTCTGAGGCGATGCGCGCCGCGTTCTCAAGCGCCTGTGGATGCGCCGCAAAGAGCCTTTGCATCTCTTCCTGCGAGCGGAGCCGCTGCTCTGCATGGGCCTGGGCGCCCTTACCCAATTCCTCGACCTTGGTGCCGAGCCGGATGGCGGTGAGCACGTCGGTGAGCTTGCGCCGCCGCCCGTGATGCATGACCGGGAGCGCCGAGGCCGCGACTGGCAGGGAAAGCGCTTTGGCCAGCCTCTCGAGACGGCGAAAGCGCGCCGGGTCTTGCCCGTCATAGGCCGGCGCCATGAGCAGGTAGCAGGCCTGGGGGAGGCGGCGGGTCAGGCGGCGCACGGCCTGCGCCCATGGTCCCCCGCCGAGCTGCGCCGGAGTACCCCGTGGCGGGTGGAGCAGCAGCGTCATCCCCTGCCCGTATTCTTCAAGATCAGCGAGGCCGAGGGAGCAGGCCCCTTTCTCGGCCCGGAGCCGACCCGTGGAGATCAGACGACACAGATGCGCCCAGCCCTGGCGGTGCTGTGGGAGCGCTGTGACGGTGAAGCCATCCTTGAGCACGATGCGCGCGGCAGGCAGGAGGCGCGGCGCAGTCTCAACTGCGGCGCTCGGCGACTTTGGGATATGCGCCGGGCGGGGAGGGCCGATGGCGCCGTCTTGCGCTTCAGCCTCTCGCCGCAGCCGCACCATGCGGGCGATTTCCTTGGCCTCAGTGTGGGCCCGCACGATCCCGGCCACGGAGTTTTCATCGGCAATTGCCAGGGCGGGCTGACCCAGCAGGGCGGCACGGCGCATGTACTCCTCGGGGTGCGATCCACCGGTGAGAAAGGTGAAGTTCGACGTGGCCGATAGCTCGACAAAGGGTGGGGTCTTCTTAGGGCAGTTCATGGTTAGCAGCTCCATGCACGACTCAAGGACGATTATTTGTTCATACTTTGTTCTAAAAATCCAGAGCCAGAACCTGGGGAACAAGGGATGAGTATTTTGGGAACAAAGAAGGGTTGATAACTTCGCCTTAACCAAAACCGCACATCTTGAAACGGCAGCACAGGCAGGAGTGCCGATGGCTGTGAACGAAGAAGAATCGCGGTGCGCGGTTCCGGCTCTGGTGCCGCACCGTTTTGTGCCAAAGCCCTAACTTCTTTGTTCCCCATCAACTCCCGCCGGAGGCATTCCCGGCTCACCACCTAACACATCGCTAGCAGTGGAGCGCCTCGCGCGGCGACGCCGCGCGCTCCCTCTGGTTCAAGCCTGAAAGGCGCAGAAGGGAGGCGGGAGGGCCCGTTCTCGAAACCCGCGCAACGTCAACTAGAGGACTTCAATCGAACACCGAAGGGCAGGAACCCCCTTTATGACACGCGGCTATCTGATCCAATTGCGCTTGCGTTGGTTCTGAGAAAAGCCGACCGCCGCAGGGGTCGATCGCCAGCCTGTAAGTGTCGCCCTGCCTTTCAATAAAGGCGAGGCTTTCCACGTCCGGTACCATGGATGCGCACCAGGGGCCGTAGCACAGCGCTTCGATTGTGACATCGACCTCTGTTTCAAAGGAGAAGTTGCGACCGGTAAACAGCCCGCCCGTAAAGCGCGCCGTGACCTCTCGCGTCGGCGGGTTGTTGTTGGCGGGAGACAGGGGCTCGAGCGCCATCGCATCAAAGCTAAAACGGCCCAGCGCGATCACAAACACTTCCTCAGCTGCGTCAGCTTGGCGGTAGCTCGTGGCCACATCCGTAGGCAAACAGCTCAGGGCCGCGGCCTGGCTGGCGGCGAGCGACAGGAAGAAGGCAATCGCGCGCATCTCACGCGCTCCGTTTCAGGCGCATGATAAGGTAGTGATTGTAGGCGCCAAAGGCCTCTGCCGTGCGCGTGCGCTGGTTAAGCCGTTGGTCGAGCCGTGTCCGTGTCCGCGCGCTTGTCAGAACACGCCACAGCCGATTGAGAACGGAGCGTTGGAAGGGTCGCTTCGCCTCGAGTTCTTCATCGATGCGGCCCAGCGTGTAGCCGATCACGTTAAAAAGCTCTTGTTCGATCTCAACGGAGGGCGCGACGGCGCTCGTGATGTCCTCTTCATGGATGGTCTTGAGGGGTAATCCGGCCAAAGTTTCTCGAAATCGCTGGATCGGGTGGCCGCCGCCCACCCTTTGGACATCATTTTCGAAGGTTACGCCCTCGCGGCGAAAGCAGTCCGCAATGACGACCTGGCCGTTCGGGCTCAGCAGCTCAAGACACCGCGCCAGGCCAATCTCAAGCGGAATGTACTGGTAGCTTTCCGAGAAAAGGCAGAGGTCGAAGGGACCGGCCCCCGCATATTGTTCAAACCCCATCTCATGAACTGTCGCGCCCGCAGCATTGGCGCGGCAGCGCTCAGCAAGAAGCGCGGAGGGCACGACGATGTCGACGCTGTGGCCCAGCGCGAGGAGCTTCTTGGCGGTTTCGCCAGCACCGCCGCCGATATCGAGGATGCGACAGGGCTCCTTTGGCAGTTGCTCGAAGAGCTTGGCGGTATAGGCCTCCTGCGCCCTGCCGAAATTGCCAGCATTGACGTCTATCCCCGGCCAGTACCCGTAATGCAGGTGCTCGGCTCCTGTGAGCCAGCGGATAAATTTCAGGCCGCCATCCAGGCCGATGGCACGGGTGTCCAGCTTTGCCATGTGATCAGTCTACGGGTCGGGCAGGTGCTCTGCAAAGGCGGAGATCACCTGTCGGTAGACCTCCTGCTTAAAAGGCACGATGTTTGGGACAAGCTCCCTGACCTCTGACCAGCGCCAGGCGCTGAATTCGTGGTCATGGGCGGTGATGTCCACGTCGTCATCGCTACCGAGGAAGCGCATCAGATACCATTTCTGCTTCTGTCCGCGCCATTTCCCGCCCCAGAGTTTTGGGATGAGATCAGCGGGAAGCTCATACGCGATCCACCCTTCGGTTTCGGCGGTGACCTCAACCAAGGCGGCGGTGATCCCGGTCTCCTCTTCGAGTTCGCGGAGCGCCGCGGCGCGGGGCTCCTCGCCTTTGTCGATGCCGCCTTGAGGCATCTGCCAGGCGGGGCCGGGGTTGTCGCGGCGTTGGCCGACAAAGACATGGCCCTGGTCATTGAGGAGCATGATCCCGACGTTCTTTCGGAAAGGCAGGCGGGCGATGTCTTTTGGTGTCATGGCTGGTTCATGGCCGATCTGAGCGGTGAGGTCACGCGAAAGCCGATGGCTACTTGATCTTGGGTACGAGTTATGTTCGGTAAGTCACAGCTTACGGAGTTTGTTATGCCACAGCACATCCTTGTCACTGGAGGGACCTATGGGATCGGTCGCGGGATTGCGGAAGATCTCGCAAAGGATCACCGCGTTACTGTCTTTTGGCACCGCACAGAGCCAGTCGATCTGCCGAACGGCGTCGAGGCGCGGCAGGTCGATCTGCGTGACTTTGAGGCGAGCGCTGAAGCAGTGCGCGACATCGCCCAGGACGGCCTCCATGGGATCGTCAATAATGCGGGGGCCTTGGCTCAGAGCGCCGTGGATGGCTTTGAGCCCGGGCCTGTGCGGGGCATGTTTGATCTAAATGTCATCGCGCCTGCTGTACTTCTCGCCGCCGCGCTTCCGCATATGGAGCGGGGCGCGGCGGTCGTGAACATCTCTTCAGTGAATGCCGACTTGCCGCCGATGGGAGCCGCGCTTTATGGGGCGAGTAAAGCGGCGCTCAATGTCTGGACGCGCGGAGCGGCAAAGGAGCTTGGGCCGCGGGGGATCAGGGTCAACGCTGTGGCGCCTGGGGCTGTCAATGTGCCCGAGGCCCCACGATCAGAGGAGCTGACAGCGAAGTTTGCCGACCTTAAAGCTCTGGGACGCGTGGGCGCTCCAGACGATATCGCCGGCGTGGTGAGGTTCCTGTTGAGTGACGCAGCCCGGTTCATCACCGGGGAGGTCATCAGGGTCTCAGGCGGGTACCGCTTATAACGCGGGTGCCGGGCTGACACCCGGCATCGCAATTTACTGCTGAAGCGCGCTAAGACCTTTGAGAATGTCGATGGCGTAGGCCAGCTGGTAATCTTCCTCGCGAAGATCCGCAGTCGCCTCTGCAATGGCACGTTCTTCTTCGATTTGCTGGCGCTGATCCTCGGTAAGACTGTCATTCCCAAGCGCACCGCGAAGGTCGGATTCGGAGCGGCTTGCGCGCGCCTCTTCTTCTTCCTCGGTGACGGCGGCGCGGCGCGGTTGCTCCACGATGATATCGGGCGAGATGCCGAGCGCCTGAATCGAGCGGCCCGACGGCGTGTAGTACCGCGCGGTGGTCAGGCGCATGGCACCTGAGCCGCGAAGGGGCATGATCGACTGGACGGAGCCTTTGCCGAAGCTCTTTGTCCCGACCACGATGGCGCGGCGGTGATCTTGCAGCGCGCCGGCGACGATCTCAGACGCTGATGCCGAGCCGCCATTGATCAGCACCACGATGGGCAGGCCATCTGCCAGGTCATCGGGCGACGCATTGAATCGCTCGGCATCCTGTGGGTCGCGGCCCCGTGTGCTGACGATTTCGCCTTTGGCGAGGAACGCATCGGAGACGCGAACCGCGGCCGTAAGCAAGCCGCCCGGGTTGTTGCGGAGGTCGATGACCACGCCTGAGACGTTTTCCTTACCGCCCGCCTCTTCAATCTGCTCGCGCAGGCCGTCACGGAGGTTGGGGTAAGTCTGATCGTTGAAGGTCGACACGCGGAGGACGACAGCGTCGCCTTCGGTGCGGGTGCGTACCGCCGTGAGTTTAATCGTGTCACGGATGATGGAGATGTCGAACGGATCATCCTCACCTTCGCGCACGACAGTGATGATGATCTCAGAGCCCACGGGGCCGCGCATAAGTTCGACGGCCTCGTCGAGCGTCAGGCCAAGGAGGCCTTCGCCGTCGACATGTGTAATGAAGTCGCCCGCTTCGACACCGGCCTGATCGGCAGGGGTGCCGTCCATGGGCGCGACGACCTTCACGAAGCCTTCTTCCTGGGTGACTTCGATCCCTAGGCCACCGAATTCGCCGCGGGTCTGGACCCGCATGTCGGCGGCGTCATCGGGGGACAGATAGGATGAATGCGGGTCGAGCGATGTGAGCATACCGTCGATTGCGGCTTCGATGAGCTCAGATGCTTCTACCTCTTCGACATATTGTGCGCGGATACGCTCGAAAATGTCGCCAAAGAGGTCGAGTTGTTCATAGACGTTTTCCTGCTCCTCGGCTTGCTGTGCCAGGAGCGGACCTGCCACCTGTGTAGTCGCCAGACCGCCAGCCAGGATTCCGATGCCAGCAGCGAGTACAAATTTCCGCATCGTCCTTCCTCTCCTCAATTCGTCTCGAAGGCGAACCACTCCTCAGGGTCAACCGTCGTTTGTTCATGTCGAACTTCGATATAGAGCGTCTGGGAGCGCTCTGTCGAACTTGTTTCTTCGGCTCTTCCCATGAGGCCAATCGGAGTGCCGGTAGTTACGACATCGCCAGTCGCCACATATACCTCTTCAAGGCCAGCCAGCACTACTAAAACGTCCTGAGCGGGCTCAAGGATCATCACGTTTCCGTAGTCCAACAGCTCACCTTGAAATCGCACCGTACCGGGGGCGGGGGCACTGACCAAAGCGTCTGGGCGCGTCGCCATGATTAGGCCTGGGCGCGAGATACCAGCAGCGTCAGCCTCTTCAAAGCGCCTGAGCAGAGTTCCGCGTACTGGTTGCTCTAAGGCGCCTAAGAGGCTTCCTGCGGCAGGAAGGTCCGCCGCCGTTTCGTTTTCAGCGATCTCCGCGAGACCGTCAGCAAATGCCTCGAGGGTCTCGGATGCGCCGATCAAAATGGCGGTTTTAACGCTGTCTTCGGTGAAGCGCTTGGGCAGAGGTTCACGATCTGAGATCGCTCGGGCAAGTGCGGCGCGGGCTTCTTGCACGCCCACGAGGCCCTCACGAAGGCGCTCCGCCGCGTCTTGTTGCAGGATCCGAAGGGCTGAGACCTCTGCTAGGGCATCGCGCAGGACCGCGACCTCCGCTTGGAGCGCGGGTGTCACGTCCGACAGGATCATCCCGGAGCGCGCTGCCCCGGTGGGACCGCTTGGATGCAACAAAAGTTGCGGCGCTGGGCGCTGGCCCATGATTTGGATGACACCGAGCAGACGCGCGACCTCAGCCTCCTTAGCGGCGAGATCTGCGCTGATCTGCTCCTCTTCCTGGACAGCGGCGCGGAGGCCCGTGCGGATAGCGGAAAGGCCGTCTTCAAACGCGTAGACGGTTTGGGTGAGGGCTGCGACGCGGTCGCGCCCGCTTTCAGCGCTGTCGAGCTGGGCGGCGGCGGCCTCCAATTGCTCCATGGCGGCGCGGGCTTCATCTGCTGGGTTGGCGAAAGCGGTGCCTGCGAGGAAGCAGCCGATGATGGTGACCATTCTCATCATGGTGCGATCAGACTCTCGCCGGTCATCTCTGGCGGCTGGGGCAAGCCCATGAGCGCGAGGAGCGTTGGCGCGAGGTCCGCGAGGCGGCCGTCACGCAGCTCGGCGCCTTCGGGGCCGTTGAAGAGGATTACCGGAACCGGATTCGTCGTGTGAGCCGTGTGCGGGCCGCCGGTTTCAGGGTCCACCATGACCTCGCAATTCCCATGGTCAGCGGTAACAATCATCGCGCCGCCAGTTTCCTGCAAGGCGTCGACGACCTGGCCCAGGCCGCGATCCACAGCCTCGCAGGCTTTCTTTGCGGCCTCGAGGTCGCCGGTATGGCCCACCATGTCAGGATTGGCGAAGTTGGTGACGATGAGGTCATAGCCTTTGTGGATGGCCTCTACGAATTTCTCGGTGACCTCAGCGGCGGACATCTCTGGCGCTAAGTCATAGGTCGCGACTTTGGGCGACGGCGGCATGAAGCGGTCTTCGCCTGCATAGGGGGTCTCTTCCCCGCCGTTGAGGAAGAAGGTCACGTGGGGGTATTTCTCTGTCTCTGCGAGGCGGAACTGGGTGAGCCCCTGTTTGGCGACCCATTCGCCGAGCGTGTTGACGATCTCGCGCTTTGGATAGGCAGTGTCGAGATAGACGTTGTGGGCCTCTGAATACTCCACCATGCCGAGCTGCGCGGCCAGGGCGGGGCGCTGGCCTGTGTCGAACGCGTCAAAGCTTGGGTCGCAAAGCGCCGCCAGGATTTCACGCGCGCGGTCGGCGCGGAAGTTGAGGCAAAAGAGGCCGTCGCCGTTTTTCATGCCGCCGTAGTCACCGATTGCCGTAGGCAGGATGAATTCGTCGGTTGTGTCGCTCGCGTAGCTTTGGTCCACGGCGTCAGATGCTGACTTGGCCTTGAGGCCCTCGGCGCGAGCTATGGCGGCGAAAGCCTTTTCGACGCGCTCCCAACGGGTGTCGCGGTCCATGGCGTAGTAGCGGCCAATGACCGTGCCAATTGAGGCGCCAGGGGGGAGGTTTTCGGCAAGGTTAGAGACGAAACGGTCGGCAGTTTTCGGGCCGACATCACGCCCATCGGTGAGGGCATGGATCACCACCGGAACGCCAGTGGATGTCAGCAACTTTGCTGCCGCGAGGATGTGGTTCAGGTGGCCGTGCACGCCCCCATCAGAGACGACGCCCATGAGATGCGCGGCACCGCCCGTTTCTTGCAATGCCTCGGCGAAGGCGAGGATGGCCTCGTTTTCAAAGAAGGAGCCGTCCTCGATGGCCAGATCAATCTGGCCCAGATCCATGGCGACGATGCGGCCCGCCCCGATATTGGTGTGCCCAACCTCGGAATTGCCCATTTGCCCGGTGGGTAGGCCTGCATCCGGGCCGTGGGTGATGAGCTGAGCCGACGGGCAGGTGGCGCGGAGGCGATCAAAGGTGGGTGTCGCCGCCAGAGCCGGTGCATTTGCATCTTGCCTGGGACTGTCACCCCAGCCGTCCAGGATGCATAAAACAACGGGTTTGGGGGGGGTCATTCAACGGGTCCTTGGGCTGCTCAGCACCGTTCTAGCAAAGCACAGCCATAGGTAAACCGCGCCCTAGCCAAACTTGTTCCAAAGTCGCTTTTCCTCAGCGCCTCTCCGATCCCAAAGATGTGTGGGATTGGGAAAGAAGCTGACTGAGTGGGGGCCCCCTGGCCAACTTGATGCACCCTGTTCCTTGGCCTTTGCTATTTTCATATTGGCGTCATCGCGGAGGAAAGTGCGCCAGACGACAGATTGGACCGATTTGGGCAGCTCGTACTCGGCAGTGGAGCGCGCCGGTTTGACGAGCTTGTCGAGAATCAGGACGCGCATCCGCATCTCGGGTAGCTTTTCGTAGATGCCGGGCGCTACAAAAACGAAGCTTGTCACCTTGAGTGGCTCTTCCAGGAGTGGAGATTCTTCGGTGGACTGAATACGCGTCTCTGTCCCGCAGATTCCCACAGTCACCACCCACCAGCGGACCTTTTCAGGCAGGCAAAGGATAAGGTAGTCGCCGCGCGGGTTTTGCTGCCTCGGCGTGATCAGGATGTAGCGATCCAGCCGTTCGTAGCAGATGACGTGACGATAGCGTTTATCGATGGCGGCGAGGACGTCCGCTTCTGGAAACGGGACCGTGGGCGTCGCGAAACTTTTTTCAAAGGCTTTGCCGAAAGCTTGGGCGGATCCAAGGCCGGATGCCTTTACAAAGCGGTCGTAGCGGCTTTGCCGCGCTACCTTGTCGACCCGACCCATTGGGTTGACGGAGGACGTTGTGAGGATGACCGGTACCGGCACGCCCTTGTTTGGACGCAGTGTGAAGGCCTGTTTGGTGCAGTCCCAAACCGCGACTTCGTGGAGCCCCATTTGGAGAGAGCGCCAATCGAGTTTTCGGGCTTTGTCCCAGTCGGCCAGGTCCTGAATCGGCTGGGTCTTTAGGCCGAGTTTCCCGATGCGAAATGTCGCCATAAGGCCGTCTCTCTTAGCTGTACTTCTTGAAAATGCGGAGCTCCTCGCGCTCCTTGATGGCGCGCTCAAGGGCGAAATCGGGTGTGTATTTGATCGACCATGACCCCCCGAGCACGGTCTTGCCGCCGGTTCTGGCGGCTAAATCCCGTTTCATGCCCGCATCGCCTCGAAGGATCTGACGCCATTTTGGGGTTTTTTGGTCTTCGGGCACGGGCTGAAGATTGTGGTATCTGAGACCATTCTTTTCCAGACGCATTGCCCTCACACGGGGCGCGTCGATCGCGCGATAGACGCCGGGCCGGTCGAACTCGTAGACGAAGTCAGGCCCAAACCAGGTTTTCTCTACCGGTGTCTTTGTCTCAATCCCGCAAACGCCGATTTGGGCGACGTGCCACAGAATGTCTTCGGGCAGGCTGAGGATAAGATAGTCGTCTCTTGGGCTGCCGCCCTTTGGGACACACAGGATGTGGCGCCTGCGCTCGTAGAAATAGAAGACGCTGCGGTAATTTTTGTCGACGTGCCATTCCATGTCTTTGCGCGGCACCGGGACGCGTGCCGTTTTGAACATCGAGTTGAGCCGCGGGCCTAACCCACCGCCTAGGCGGGAGCGGGCCAAGAGACGGTTTTGGATGCCCTTTTTGGCAGTTGGGAGCGGTCGACCTAGGGGCGAGAAGGCGAAGGCTTGAAGCTTTATCGGGAGCTCGACATGGGTGTCGGGCTCTGTGACCCAATCTGAGCGTCCGCAATCCCAAACACCGACGACCGTGGCGCCGAGCCCGAGCTCGCGCCACGCATGCTTTTGGACCTTAGGCCAGTCCGACAAGAGCTGGATCGGACGCGTTAACAGCGTCAGATTGCCGAGCTGTATCTCCGCCAAAGCTTAACACCCTTCCCCAAGGTGCAGCGCTTGATCAAAAACGATGGTGCGGGCCTGCCGCCAAAATAGACGCTGCACAATACAATTGCTTGGCGAGCATGGCACGGGCAATTGCCTGCTACCAAACAGTTTCTGGGCGCTAGCCGTATTGGCGTGACAGGCGCTCGAGCTCTGATTTGTATCGCCGGGGTTCGAGTCGGAAATCCGGCCCGGGTTGGATCGCCCAGCGACCGCCAGGATCTAGCGAGCCGCCGTGGCGTCGGGCCAGAACCCGTTTCTTTTGCGCATCCTCGCGCAGGATGCGGCGCCAGATGACGCTACGCCCCTTGGTGGGCACGGGCTGCCAAATGCCCGCTTTGACGACGTAGATGGGATAGATGCGTGCCGGGTTGAGCTTTTGGTAGGGGCCCGGCGCATCAAAGGTGAAGAAGGTCGTGATCGGTGAGCTTGGCTCTTCGGGGCCGAGACCCAGGCCCAAGTCAAGCGTGCGTTCGGTGCCGCAAATGCCAACGTAGACATAATGCCAGCGGACGAATTCCGGGAGACACAGTAAGAGGTAGTCATCTTGCGGACTTCCGCCTTCGGGGGTCAGGAGAATGTGGCGGTCGCGCCGAACGTATCCCAAGACCACCCGATAGCGTTTATCGAATGCAGCAAGGAACCTTTCGTGGGGAACCTCGACGCTCGGCGTTGAAAAACTGGCACCGAACACCTGACCAAAGGCGCTGCGATCCTCAAGGCCTGACCAGCCCAAAAAGCGATCATAGCGGGCGTCTGCGAGATCACGGCGGCTGCGGCCTAGGGGCGAGATGTAAGATGTCGTGAGCGTAACCGGGAGTTGGATCGTTTCCGGCAACGGGCGGTCGAAAGAGTTGTCGCCGCAATACCAGACCGCAGTTTCGTTGAAGCCTAGATTGACCCGACGCCAGTCATGTTCACGCACTTTGTGCCAATCTGCGAGGAGCTGGATTGGATTGGCGTCTAGGCCCAAATTGCCGACGCGAAGTGTGGCCATGTCGGCCCTCCCAGAGCGACCGCTACGCCCGGTGGTAAGGGCTGCCCGCCATAATGGAGGCGGCGCGGTAAAGTTGCTCGGTGAGCATAACGCGAGCCAGCATGTGCGGCCAAACCATTTTGCCAAGGCTTAGGGCGAAGTCGCTGCGTTGCCTGAGGTCGGGCGCGAGGCCGTCAGCACCGCCAATGAGAAAGGCGAGGTCTTGGCTCCCGGTGTCGCGCCACTCTGCGATGCGGTCTGCGAACTCCGGTGAGGAGAGCACTTTGCCGCGCTCGTCGAGGCAGCAGGTCGTGGCGCCCTTGGGAATGGTTCTTGCGAGCAGCTCGGCCTCTGCGGCCATGCCGCCTTTCTTAGCCTCAACCTCGATGATGGTGAGCTGTGTGAGGCCCAGCGCGCGCCCGGTCCGCTCAAAGCGTTTGGCGTAGTCATCTATCAGCGCGCTTTCTGGGCCGCCGCGGAGGCGACCCACTGCGCAGATTGTGACCCGCACTTAGCCGCTGGCGGCGGTGTCGCCGGGATCGAGCCACATTTTTTCAAGCTGGTAGAACTCCCGCACTTCGGGGCGGAAGATGTGGACGATGACGTCGCCAGCATCGATCAATACCCAGTCACCGGCAGCTTTGCCTTCGACGCGGCCGACGATGCTGAGCTCTTGCTTGAGCTTCTCGATCAGCTTGTCAGCAAGCGCGGAGACCTGGCGCGTGGACCGACCGGAGGCCACAACCATAAAGTCGCCCATCTCGGACTTTCCGCGCAGGTCGATTTCGACCACGTCTTCGGCTTTTTCTTCGGTGAGGGTTTGGGTGATGAGGGCGCGTGTGGCGTCGCTCATCGCTTGGGGTTTGGCCGCTACCTTCTTTGTCACGGCGTTTGCCCCTGCATCAGCGGCTTGAGCCGCATCAGACGAAAGAGACAGGACATTGTCCTCCTTTTTCAGCGCGCCGCTCTGCCCCGGCGCTGGGCCTATGTCCAACATAGCGTGCCGCGTGTGACGAAACAACGACGCTTTCGCGCCGCGGTTTTCGGAGGCGGAGACTTGTCACTGTGATTCCTCAGGAGGTGCGGGGCTCAGACGCCGCCCGATCCCCATTCAATAGTCTCTGTACGCGCGTGTAGCGCAGGAGCATCGGCGGCTGCGATCTGCAGCTTCGCGCGACTGCATGTCGCGAGCATCTGTGGCACATGAGAACCCGCTGCGAATCGCTTTACAGCTAAAAATTATTGTTTTACAGAAATTAAATATTGAAGAAGGAAGTACCCCGATGCTGTCAAAAACAACGATGCGATTGGCCCGCGCGCTCCTGTTCGTCACGGCTCTGCTGTTCTTTGCCCTGGTGGGTACCGGTATTTGGCTCATGGGGTATCCGGCGCAGGCGATGACGGTTTTCGCAGAAACGCTGAGCCCCGATGACGCCATTAGCCCAGCCGCATTTCGGGCGCTGTCCTTTGCTTGGCTGGTGATGCTCGGGTTGGGGTTGCTGCTGCTCTGGCACATGGGGGCACTCTTTCGCGCCTTTGCCCAGGGTGACACGCTGGCGCCCACCGTGCTGCGCCACGTGGCAGGCGCGGGATGGGCGCTGATCGCGATTGTGCTCTACCGACTGCTGTTACGCCCGATCGAAGGGCTGACCCGCGCGCTCTTTCCTGCGCCGGATGCGCCGGACCGCATGACCATCTCTTTCTCTAGCCAGGATGTCACGATGCTGCTTGGCGGTGTGCTGCTTTTGATGTTGGCGCGGGTGCTCCTAGAAGCTAGCCGCGCGGCGGAAGAGAACCGAGCTTTCGTGTGATGGATATCATCGTGCGGCTCGATGTCATGCTGGCCCATCGCAAGATGCGCTCCAAGGAGCTTGCCGAGCAGATCGGCATCACAGAGGCCAATCTGAGCCTGCTGAAGAGTGGGAAGGTGAAGGGCATCCGGTTTGAGACACTGGCGCGCATCTGCGACGCGCTGGACTGTCAGCCCGGCGATTTGCTGGAGGCCGCGCCGTCGATGAACGGTGCGGCTGACGGTTCTTGATCGCCCAGCATCCGTACCTCGCGCTGCGGGAAGGGGATCGAGATGTTGTTTTCCTGAAATGCGTCCCAGAGGGCGAGGTAGACGTTGCCACGGATGTTGGTGAGCCCGCCTGTGGGGTCCTTGATCCAGAACCTCAGGATGTAATCCACCGAAGAGTCACCGAAGCCCACGATGTGGCAGACCGGCGCGCGGTCTGCCAGCACGCGCTCCACACTCTGCGCGGCGCCGATGGCGATGCGGCGCACGGCGTGCGGGTCGCAGCCATAAGATGTGCCGAAGTAGATATCGAGGCGGACGAACTCATTAGAGTGGGACCAGTTCACCACCTGGTTGGTGATCAGGTCTTCGTTAGGGATAAGGTACTCTTTGCCGTCTCGCGTGACGACGCTTGCATAGCGGGCGCCGAGGGTCTGGATCCAGCCGAAGGTCTCGCCAAGCGAGATCACGTCGCCGGGTTTGATCGATTTATCGAGAAGAATGATCACGCCGGAGACGAGGTTGGAGACGACCTTTTGGAGGCCAAAGCCGAGGCCCACGCCGATGGCACCCGAAAGGAACGCGAGACCGGTGAGATCGACGCCCACGGCATTGAGGCCGACGATGATGGCGATCCCGTAGAGCGCAATTTGGAGCGCTTTGACCGTGAGCACGCGCATGGAAGGCGACATCTCTTCATTGCGCTGAATGCGCTCTGAGGTGGCTCGGGTGATGAGACGGGCGGCGGTGATCAGGACCCCGAGCGTAATCAGCGCCTGGATGACGAGGAGGGCGGAAAGCCGAAAGTCGCCGATGGAGATCGCGAGGGTGTCAAGTAGCGTCGTGGCCTGCTCAAGGATGCCTGTGATCTGCAGAGTGACATAGGCCCATGCGCCATAGCGCACGACCTGTCTGAGGACGCGGTTGCGGATCAGTCGTGTGGCGAAGGCCACGACGAGCCATGCGAGGGCCAGTGTCGCGACGATGCCTAAAAGGTAGGATCGCGACGGCCAGGTGACCTCCCGCATAATGAAGACCGTGGCCCACATGAGCACCACAAAGATGGTGGGGCGGAGCCGCTGCAGGATTGCAAGGACTGTTCTTATCCGCCACATGGGCCAGTTTTCGCGGGTCGAAAGCCAGTTTCGGATGCGGGGCGCGAGGATCCGACCGAGCAACCAGGTGAGCGCGAGAAGACCGATGACGATGCCGACCTGATAAGCATTCCAGGGTCGCATGAGGCCAGAGGCAAAGAGCTCAAGGCGTGAAAGGAGGTCGGTGGCGATTGTTGTTAGTTCTTCGGCGTCTGGCTCCATGGCACAAGCCTAACGCTAGGCAAACCGCTTGCAAATGGCGCTCTGGTTGCAGCGGATGCCAAAGAGATCGCAAACCCCTTATGATGAGCCTTTTGCAGCTAGAGGCGCAGGCTCTCCACCATGCCATCAATGCTGACCCGCACGTCGCCGCTTGCGGCCTCGGTGGCCTCGGAAAGCGATTTAATCTCTTGGGCGATGACAGAAAATCCGCGCCCAGCATCGCCTGCGCGAGCTGCCTCCACCGCGGCGTTGAGTGCGATTAGACGCACCGTCCTGCTAATCGTGTCTATGCGATCGACCGCCTTTTGAGCTTGGCCTCTTGCGTCGTTGGCCTGAAGCTTTTCACGCGCCGTTATGTCGTCATGGGCTTCTTTAATAGCATCGGAGAGATCGACAGCGGCGTAATGAAATTCGCTATAAACGAAATTGATCATCTCTTCGATCTTGCGCGCATCCACTCCGCCGCCCGCTTCTAGCCGTGACACGATGTGCGTCGCGCGGTTTCTGAGGCCTGTGAGTGGCGGAAGTGTCTCCGGGTGCGCATCCGCAACCTCGCGCATCCATGTCAGGGCAGCTTCATTGAGCTCGGGCAACGGGCCTCTGCCAACGAGGACGGTGTGTAGCCTTTGATAGCCCCCAAGGGCCTTGGCGGCACCACGGATGGCTGACGCGATGCTGTCCGGGTCGGTGCTCAGCTTTGAAACCGATGCAAACATGCAGATCCTGATGCAATGTGTGCGGAGCAAAACCGGTAGCGTGGCCATGGCGGCGAGGGCTACGTCGTCACTTGCTTCCCGCTGGATCGCGGCGGGAAACTCTATGTCGAAATCCACAGCGTAAAGGCCCATGGATTTCGGATAGGATAGAAAGGTTAAGAGAGTGTTGGCTCCGCCTAGCGAATCACAGGCACCGCGACCTCATTGCGTCGCGCCCAAGGCGGCGTCATGGGGCCATCATAGAAGAAGTAGCGGGGCGCGCCCGCGAGCGTGTAGCCCATTTTGTCAGCGGCGTCCGTTACGAGGTCGGTGTGCTTTGCGAGGGCGCTGGCATTTCTGAACCCGGAGAATTGAACGACGAGGAGTTCCTCGGCATCGGTTTCTACAAACCGGATGGCGTCAGACTTTGCGCTTGGGAGGGTATCCACCTCGAACCTTGCGGGCATCATAAAACTCACGGTCCAGCCGTCCGTTGGCCTCGTTTCCGATGGGACCTGGCCCACGGGGACGGTCATGGCAATTTTCTCGCCCGTCGCGTTGCCGCCAAAGATGTAGTTCGCGAGCACCTGGAAGCCGCGGCTCACAGCGCGGCTTTGATTGCCTGTCACTGTTACCTCTGCGAGGACGTGGGGCTCATAGCGACGCAGCTCTAGATCACCTTCGGAAGAAATGACGTCATAGGGGGGAAGTTCGTAGCCCTTATACATGTCTAAATCCGTTGCTGCCGCCACGCCGGCCCCAATTACGGCCGCGATGAGGGCCGCGTAGGAGAACCGAAACAGCCCGAAAAGGTCGCTCATTTGTGTACGCATAGATACGTTACGGAGTGGCTGGCCCGTTGGATCAACCGTTCCGAACCTTGCGCCTGCGACGTTTTAGCCGTATCTCATCGTCATGATGTTGCAGAGCGAAATGACCGACCACACGCGCGTGCCTTGGCGCTTTTTTGGCGTGTCGAAGTCCGCTCTGGCGCGACTATAACTTTCATTTAGCTGCCGCGCGCAGAGGGCGCGCATCATCCACCTGCCCCATTGGGGCTTTGCCGCTTAGCCGAGTGCCACGAGGATCACGCCATGGCGGGCAAGACGCTCTATGATAAAATCTGGAACGCCCATGTGGCGCATGAGGCCGAGGATGGCACATGCCTGATCTATATTGATCGGCACTTTGTGCATGAGGTCACGAGCCCGCAGGCCTTTGAGGGTCTGGCGATGGCCGGCCGTCCGGTACGCGCGCCGGAGAAGACCATCGTGGTACCTGATCACAATGTACCCACCACATGGGACCGCGCGCGGGGGATCGAGAACGAGGAGAGCCGGATCCAGGTCGACGCGCTCCATGCCAACGTGAAAGCTTTCAATCTGCCCAACTACTATGAGATGAACGACATCCGTCAGGGGATCGTGCACATCGTGGGCCCCGAGCAGGGGTGGACGCTCCCGGGTTGTACAATCGTTTGCGGGGATAGCCATACGCCGACCCATGGGGCCTTTGGCGCGCTAGCCCATGGGATTGGGACGTCGGAAGTCGAGCATGTGCTGGCGACCCAGACGCTGATCCAGAAGAAGTCAAAGAACATGAAGGTGGAGGTAGTGGGCGAGCTACGGCCTGGGGTGACCGCAAAGGACATCGCGCTTCACGTCATCGGCGTCACTGGGACAGGTGGTGGCACGGGCCATGTGATCGAGTATTGCGGCGAGGTGATCCGAGACCTTTCCATGGAAGGCCGCATGACGATCTGCAATTTGGCGATCGAGGGCGGTGCGCGGGCTGGGATCATCGCGCCGGATGACACGACATTTGACTATGTGCGCGGCCGGGCACATGCGCCCAAAGGAGCGATGTGGGAGGCGGCGCTCGCCTGGTGGCGGACGCTTAAGAGCGATGATGATGCGCATTGGGATAAGATCGTCGAGATCCGGGCGGAGAACATCGCGCCGGTCGTAACCTGGGGCACGTCTCCTGAGGATGTGTTACCCATCACCGGCTCCGTCCCTGCGCCTGACGAATTCGAAGGTGGCAAGGTCGCCGCGGCTGCGCGGTCGCTGGAGTACATGGGGCTCGAGCCTGGCACGCGGCTTGAAGACATTGAGATCGACGCGGTATTTTTGGGTTCCTGTACGAACGGGCGCATCGAAGACCTCCGCGCCGCCGCGGCGATCTTAAAGGGCCGGAAAATCTCAGAGCGACTTTCCACCGCTATTGTTGTGCCGGGCTCGGGCCTCGTTCGGATGCAAGCGGAAGAAGAAGGTCTTGCCGATATCTTTAAAGAAGCCGGGTTTGAGTGGCGTCTCGCGGGCTGCTCCATGTGCTTGGGGATGAACCCAGATCAGCTTGGGCCAGAGGTGCGATGCGCTTCAACCTCGAACCGGAACTTTGAGGGGCGCCAGGGGCGCGGGTCCCGCACGCACCTGATGTCGCCCGCCATGGCGGCCGCGGCCGCGGTGACGGGGCGTCTCACCGATGTGCGCGAATTTCTAACGCCGCTCGCGGCAGAGTAAGTTCATCACTTGTTTTGGGCTCAAAACCTGTGCGGCCAGTGTCCGCCGCCGGGCCGCTCATTGATGGAATTGATGCATTCGAGTCACAGGCGTAAGGGCGCTTGGTTAGCGTTCGACACAGTGCCGCCGCACAATATGTTGCGGAAAAGCTGCGTCTTGCACAGTTAGAGAGCGCTCTGGGCCGTGAGGCTCCTAGTCAAGCCAAAAAAGATTCGTGTTGCAAAAACAGAATCTTGCCCGGTGGAGCGAAAGTGGGCACAATCAAGGCAATAATGAGGCACCCGGATTTAACAGGTCCGGGATCAATAAATGGGACAAGGCCACCGGCAAAAGTATCGGGGTCGTCCATGGTTGAGGGTCAGGCAGTGGTCTCACGACTACCAGGCGCATTTTTGCGCGCACTTCTTGTTATGTGGGTCATTGCGACTCCGTCTCTTTTGCTACCAGCGCAGGGGCCGGATGCGACGCAGGTCGTGGCGCTTGTCGGGCTGTTTGCGGCTATAATCACAATGATTGAATACGCCTCTGACTACCCGTCCCTTATCGAGTTTCGCCATGCCCCGCCCTTTAATCGGGTGCGGTTTATCTCGCTGTTTATCACGGTGTTCTTGCTGACCGTCATTGCCCGCGGGAACTTTGAGCCGACCGCCATGACAGAGTTTGTAACGGATATCGGAACGATCATCGGGCATGCGATCGACTTCCCGTACTCGCCGGTGCGCAACATGGTTTTGACGTTGCCCACGGACTCCGACCCAACACTCATCAGTTCGGTCCGAACAGCAGCCGGGATTAGCTATCTGAGCTCTCTCGTTTCTCTTGCCGCATTTGTGATTGTTATCCGCATTTTCCAATGGCCGGGGCGCTACGGTACCTTCAACGTGTGGGTGAACCTGCCAATTTTTGACCCGACGGCGGGTGGCGATGTCGTCGAACGCCTCCAGCGAGACGCGCGCTTTAACGTTGCGTTAGGGTTTTTGCTGCCATTCATCATTCCAGCGGTACTCAAGATCACGGCGGAGCAGTTTGTCCCGGTCTCACTCGAGCAACCGCAGACGTTGATCTGGATGATGACTGCATGGGCCTTTTTGCCAGCTTCCCTCTTCATGCGCGGCATTGCCATGGGGCGCGTGGCGCAGATGATCGAGGACAAGCGTCGTCAACGCTACGCCGAGTTCGGCGAAGAGGAAGCCTTGGCCTCCTACTAACGCTTTTGGGTCTCGCGTCCCACGCGGACACGCTTCGCATAGCGACCTTCAATACAGAGTTAAGCCGCAAAGGGCCTGGGCTCTTGCTGCGTGATATCGGCAAGGGCGCGGAGGATGTTGAGTACGTCCTTGCGCGGATGGCGGATGTGGATGCGGATGTCTGGGTCCTGCAGGGGATCGATTACGATATGGGCGGCCTGGCGTTGTCAGCGCTGGCAGAGCGTGCGGGTTATTCTCACAGCTTTGCAGCGGCACCCAATGCGGGCGTGGATACAGGGCTCGACGTTGACGGCGATGGGCGCCTGGGTGGGCCCCGAGACGCTCACGGATATGGATGGTTTTCGGGGCAGGGCGGGATCGCCGTGGTGTCGCGATACCCAGTCACTCTCGAGCGTGATTTGAGCGATCTGGTCTGGGCAGAGGTGCCATGGGCTGAGTTGCCTATCGCGGATGGGCGGCCGTTTTACCCAGAGGAGGTGAGCGCGGCCCTGCGTCTTTCTTCTGTGGGCCACTGGGCGCTCACGGTCGACGCGCCGGGAGGGCCTTTCACACTTCTGACAGCCTACGCGACGACCCCGGTCTTTGACGGGCCCGAAGACCGCAACGGGTTGCGTAACGCAGATGAGCTTAGGCTCATGGAGGAAATGGTTGGCGAGGCGGGGCCGAGATTTGTCGTTGCGGCGAACTTCAACCTCGATCCCGAAGCGGGTGATGGGAAGAGGGAGGTTATAGCTGGCTTTCTCGCGGACACGCGTTTGCAAGACCCTCACCCGGGCGAGCCAACGGTAGACTTTGGAGAGAGCAGTGCCGGAAAGCTGCGCGTGAGTTATGTGCTCCCCTCCGCATCGTTCGACATCATGGACGCCGGGGTCGCGTGGCAAGAGCCGCCTGACTCACGAGGCGACGTGCGCTTTACGCGGCACCATCCCGTTTGGGTCGATCTGGTGTTGGATGGCGGCGGCTAAAGCGGCCTCCGTGCTGCTATCGTGATGCTCGGGCAGCATCTCTTTCAAGGGTGCGGGGTCGAGCGCGTGGGGCACTGCCCAGAGGTAGCGCATGGTCACGGCGTATCGGGCGACATCCCAGAACGGGCGCGCTGCCTGTATTGGCAGCCATGACATCGGCTTTGCGATGATCTGCCTTCCGGTCACGCGGCTGAGGCTGGCGGCCATTTCTTCCCCGGTGAGTGTGAGGCCGGCATAGGGGATGTCTGCAAAGGTCGGCAGTTGTTCTTTACGCTCCGCCAGGGCCACCGCAGCGCGCGCCATGTCTGGTAGGAAGGCCCAGGCATGGGGGATGTCCAAAGGACCTGGATAGGTCAGCACGCTCTTACGCAAAGTCTTGGCCATGACCCTGTCAAACCAGTTGCCAGAGGCCGCATCATCCAGGAAGTCGCCTGCCCTCAGTACAATCGTTTGGACGCCCGAAGCGCGGTAGCTGGCTTCCATGGCAACCCGCACGCGGCCATAGAGAGTGTCCGCGTTATGCGGGGTGCTGGCTTGCAAGAGCGGCGGCATCTTCGAGCCGAAATTGTAAACGTTACCGGGAATGATCACCGTGGCACCCGAGGCCTTGGCCACCTCCATGACCCGCTGATGCGCCTCCAGAGCTTCCGCCTCCCAGCGACCGGGGCGCATGTTCCAGGCATTGACGATGACCCGCGCGCCCCAAGCCGCATCCCACAGGCTGTCGGTGGTGCGGTTGAACTGTCGGACCGTCCAGCCGGCGCTTTCGAAGGCGCGTGTCGCGTGGCGGCCAAAGCGGCCTGATCCGCCGAGAATGAGCACGATCTTTTCCATGGTTGAGCTCCTCGAAATGCTGCTTTCGGAGGACGCTACCATGGGAACAGATGGCCATAAATTGACTAGATGCGTCGATTGAGTATTCATTTATGAATGGATGCTCGACTGCAATCTCTGGACTGGGCCCTAGTGAATGCGTTTCTGGCGGTGGCCGAGGAAGGTTCTCTCAGCGCTGCGGCCCGCCGCCTTGGGGCGAGCCAGCCGACGCTTGGCAGGCAGGTTAAAGCTATTGAGAGCGCATTGAGTGCCAGCCTCTTTACCCGCCACGCGCGGGGGCTTGAGCTGACGGAGATGGGTGAGGCGATCTTGCCGGCGGCACGGGTTATGGCGAGTGCCATGAACGACATTCGTGTTGCTGCCGCAGCGCAGGAAACTCAGGCCGAAGGCACCGTTCGCATAACGGCGTCCATCAACGTGGCGCACGCCCTTTTACCCAAGGTGCTGGCGCGGGTTCGTAGAGAGTATCCCGGCATCCAGATCGATCTTGTCCCAAGCGATGACAGCGAGAACCTGCTCTATGGCGAGAGCGACCTTGCGGTGCGGATGTACCGACCGCGACAGGTGGATCTGGTAACGCAATATCTCGGGACCTTTGATGTCGCGCTTTACGGCGCGCGGTCCTATCTCGATGCGGTCGGCCGACCAGGCTCGTTCAAAGAGGTGCTCGGTTGCGATCTCGTGGGGTTCGATACCAACCGTCGACTGCTCGATGGGATTGCGGAATACGGCATTGAGCTGGAGCGGAAGGCGTTTGCCACGCGATGCGATGACCCGCTCACGCAATGGGAGCTCGTGGTGGCGGGCTGTGGGTTGGGCTTTGCGCCGCGTCTCGTGGGCGATGCGGACGCTCGCGTGGAAGAGATCCCGCTGGGCGTCGATATCCCGGGGCTGCCGATGTGGTTGACCGCAAGCCAGGCCATGCGGCGCACGCCGCGCATTCGTGCGGTATGGGAGATCGTCTCTGCAGAGCTCGGCCAGGCAGCTTGACCCTGCTTTCCTCGGCGGCTACCGGCACGGAAAAGCAAAGGGACAGTCGACATGGCAAATACGCTCCTCATCCTCCCCGGCGACGGTATCGGCCCGGAAGTTATGGCCGAGGTGCGCAAGGTCATTGACTGGATGGGCACGCAGGGCCACGCCTTTGAGGTAACCGAAGACCTTGTTGGCGGGGCCGCTTACGATGCGCATGGCGTACCGCTCCATGATGACACAATGGCCAAGGCGCAGGAGGTGGACGCGGTTTTGCTCGGCGCTGTGGGCGGGCCGCAATATGACGCGCTCGACTTTGCAGTAAAGCCGGAGCGCGGGTTGCTGCGGCTCCGAAAGGAGATGGACCTATTCGCCAACCTGCGTCCGGCGCAGTGCTTTGACGCGCTGGCAGACTTTTCCTCGCTGAGGAAGGACGTCATCGCGGGCCTCGATATCATGATCGTCCGCGAGCTGACCTCTGGCGTCTATTTTGGCCAGCCGCGGGGTGTCCATGAGGAGGACGGCAAGCGGATCGGGATCAACACGCAGTATTACAGCGAAGACGAGATCGCCCGCGTGACGCGCTCGGCGTTCGAGCTTGCGAAACGGCGGGCGGGCCGGGTCTGTTCCATGGAGAAATCGAATGTGATGGAGTCAGGTCAGCTATGGCGCGATGTGGTGACCGAGGTCCACGCGGCGGAATATGCGGATATGGAGCTCAGCCACATGCTCGCCGATGCGGGCGGGATGCAGCTTGTGCGGAGCCCAAAGCAGTTTGATGTCATCCTGACCGATAACCTCTTTGGTGACATGCTTTCCGATGTGGCAGCGATGCTCACCGGCTCGCTCGGCATGCTGCCTTCGGCCTCCCTCGGGGCGCCGCAGGAGAACGGGCGGCCGAAGGCGCTTTACGAGCCGGTTCATGGCGCGGCGCCTGACATTGCGGGGCAGGGGAAAGCTAATCCATGCGCTTGTATCCTGAGCTTTGCCATGGCGCTCCGCTACTCGTTTGACATGGGTGAGGAGGCGACGCGCCTCGAGCAGGCGGTCGAGAAAGTGTTGGCGGACGGCGTGCGGACGCCGGACCTCATCCAAAGCGACGGCGAAGTGCCTGCGACCACGTCTGAGATGGGCGACGCGGTTGTAGGGGCGCTGGCGGCTTGATCGGCTAAAATTCAGGCGGGTAGCTTTAAACAGGTTTTCATCCTTTCGCCGCTAGGAAGGCGGCAAAAGGGGGATCCTTGATGGCGCTGCCGCTCGACTGGCGCAAAGACCCGGTTGTGACCGTGGAACAGAGCCTTGTGCCGCTCTTGGTACAGGTTCCTGTGCATCTATGTGCGCGGGCGCTGGGCGTAGAAGGTAGAGGCGAAGCGGGGGATTTGGTTGAGCAACTGCTGCAGGCGGCCTCTGACATGGACGAAGGGTTTGACGGGGTTCTTGCGCCTGCGGGCTTTCCACTCACAGAGGATGCGCGCGACACCGTTCTTGCGAGCGCGCGGGTTTTTCGGGATTTTGCTGGCGCATTGGGCCAGCAAAACGTGTCTCCCGAAGCGCTTCTGAGTGCCTATCGCGAAGAGCTTTACCCAGCAGCGGCACGCGCGATCGACACCGTGCGCGCTGTCTTTATCTCTGGCGTGCTTAAGCGGCAGGCGCACCACGCGACCCTCTCTGGTGCGGCCATGGCGGAGCTCGGGCAATTGAGCCGCGCAATTCAGTTTGTGGCGATCAATGCATCTATTGAAGCGGCGCGGAGCGGCACGGCAGGGCAGTCCTTTGCCCTTATTGCGAGCGAAATTCGCGAATTGGCCAAGAAGGCCCGCAATGTGATTGAAGCCCAGGCCTCCTGAGCTTGCCTCGGTTCCTTCGAGAGGTAAGCTGTTTAAAAAGGCCGCTCCATGTCATCGAACCTTCGCGCAGTTCTTCTCGCTCTGCTCGCATTTGCGCTCTTCGCGACCCATGACGTTATCGTAAAGTTCTTGGGTGCCGACTACGTCGCTTTTCAGATCGTTTTCTTTTCCGTTTTGTTTAGCTTTCCAGTCGCGACGCTGCTTTTGCTGCGGGATAAGACGGCTGAAACGCTGATCCCGAAGCACCCGTATTGGGTGATCACGCGGACGCTTGCCGCGGTGATCACTGGCGCGACGGCATTCTATGCCTTTTCAGTTCTGCCACTGGCGCAGACCTATGCGATCCTTTTTGCCTCCCCACTTTTGATTACCATCCTTGCTGTGCCCCTTCTCGGTGAGAAAGTCGGTTTCCGACGCGGGCTGGCGGTGCTCGTTGGCCTAATTGGCGTGATCATCGTACTCCAACCAGGGGCGACGGAGCTCGGTATTGGCCATCTCGCGGCAGTTGCCTGCGCTTTCTTTGGTTCTTTTGCTTCGATCATTGTTCGCAAGATCGGGCGCGAGGAGCGGTCCATCGTGCTGATACTCTACCCCCTCGTGGCGAATTTTGTGCTGATGGGCGCGCTCATGCCGGTGTTCTACGAACCACTCCCTGTCGAGCATCTGGGTCTGCTCTTTGCGGTGGCAGCCCTAGCAATCGTTGCAACGCTTTGCCTCATCTCGGCTTATAAGCGCGGGGAGGCGGCTATCGTTGCCCCGATGCAGTACAGTCAGATCCTGTGGGCGACGGCCTATGGATTTTTGTTCTTCGAGGAAGTGCCAGAATTAAACACGGCTATCGGCGCAGGGATCATTATCCTGTCAGGCCTCTACATCGTGCTGAGGGAGAGTAGGAAAACGGAAACTCAGTCACCCGTTTTGCGCACCCGTTCGCGACTGGACACTGGGACCGTGCCCCGCGTGAGCACGGTGATCCGCGCCCAGGGTGAGGAGCCGCCGCTTGCGCCCGGCAAAGATGAGGCCCCCTAGGCTCCAGCTTGGGCGCGTTTGTAAGCAGGTCTTTGACGAAGGGGCTTGGCGTAGGCTTTTAGGTCATCGCGATCTAACGGGAACTTGGCCACGATGGCCCAGCCGAGGCAGTGGACGGCGATGATGTCGGGGATCGTCACTTTGTCGCCCATGAGAAACGGGCCCTCAATACGCTGAGCCAGCCGCTCGGCCGAGATGTGAAACTCCTCCCGCGCACTGGCTTTGACTTCCGGTACGCGAAGCTCTTCCGGCAGACCAAAGGAATGGCGGGAAACGAGCCATAAGAGTGCGTCCAGTTCGTCTAGGAGGAAATAAGTGTGGGCGTCCTGCCGCGCGCGCTCGAGCGTGCCGGGAGGATAAGTGAGCGCGCCATGCTTGTCGGCGAGGTAGGTCAGGATCGCCGTGCTATCGGTGAGCGTTGTGCCGTCGTCGATAAGGACAGGCACCTTTCCGAGCGGGTTGAGCGCTTTGATTTCAGGCGAGCGCGGTGGCGTGTTGTGGTGAACGTAGTCGAGGCCGAGTTCCTCGAGCATCCAGAGGACACGAAAGGCGCGGCTGCGGGGGCTTCCATGGAGTTCGTAGGTCATTGTTTTCCTCTCATGGCCACACGGATCAGCGTTCGCTCCATCAGCGCCATGGGGGGTGCCGTTTGGCCGCCGCTGCGGAGTTTAAGGTCGGTCTCAACGAGGTCGCTTAAGGCGCCTTCAAGTTTAATCATGCCCCAGTTTTGCGCTTGCCGCAGCATGCGGTCCCGGCGGGGGCCAAAGACGGGCGGGCGGAGCTTTGCGATGCCCTGGCTCGCACCCCCGGGGTCGGAGGCGGCTCGGTGCAGCGCGCGGAAATGGCGACCTGCTTGGATGCAGAGGCTGACGGCATTGACGCCTTGAGCCTCGAGCCGTCGCAGGACAGGCCCAAGCTCCGAGGCGCGGCCCTCGGCGACGATGTGAAGGAGGTCGTCGATGTCAGCTTCGCTAGACGCGGGCGCGCAGGCCTCGATATCGGCCACGGTGACCGGCCCGTCCTGACCGCGGGTGTAGAGGCCTACTTTCTCCACGGTCTGCGCAAAGTCACCTGGGTCGAGGGCGCGCGAAAGGGCGGTGAGGGCATCCATGGCGTCGCGGTCCACATGGCCCACTTCGGCTTTCTTAAGGATGGCCTCAATCTCTCCCCGGGAAGGCGGATCGTCGTAAATGCCGACGGCATAGGCGTTGGGGTGGGCCTCAAAGGCTTTGCGGAGGGCAGACCGAGCGTTGAGCTGCCCGGCAGTAACGACGATCTGGGCGTCGCCATCCTGCCAATCCTCAAGTGCCGCGATGATCGGGGCGGAAGCGGCGTCGCTCGCTTCCTCGACAAAGGCGACGCGAGGGCCGGGGAAAAACCCCGTGGCTTTGATGGCGTCGCCTAGGAGGGCTTTCTCTTTGCGGAGTTCCGCGCCGGTCATTCGGGTAAGGCGCATCTCCTCCTCGCCCTGAGGGCCGATGAGGGCGGCAATGAGTTCCTGACGTTTGAGGGCCACGCGCATGGCGTCTGCCCCATAGATCAGGATGCCCGCTTTGGATGGGTCAGGCCGCCCGAAGTAGGAACTTGCGTCGCGCGTGGAAAGCTTCACGGCGGGCTATACCGTCGATGCGGCAACGCGGGCGGTGATCTGATCCGCTAGGATAATCATAAGCCGCTCTTGCGCGTCGTCTCGCGCAGCCCGGGCGGAGATCGGTGTGCCAGAAGCTGAATAACTCGTGGAGCTTCTTGTCATGCCGCGAAGGATGAGCTCGCCGTCCGCCGTTGCGAACGTAAAGTTTGCTGAGCCCGATATCGTAAATCGCTCAACCTCCGATGAACGGGTAATCACGCTGCCTTCTTCGTCGAGTTCGACGCCTACTGCCAGCGTGTAGCGGGGCGTTGTTGGCGGCCCAAAGCGAAGCTCCAATTGACGCACCAGAGTAAACGCATTTGCGCTGTTAGGAGAGCCGACTTGAACATTGCCGCGCAGGTCACTCGCGGGGCCATAGACCGGCGTGAACCCGCAAGCGGAAAGCGCGGCTAACGCGAGAAGTAAGCTACGGCGGTCAAATGACGACATTCACGATGCGCCCCGGCACGACGATGAGTTTCTTTGGTTGGCCGCCATCGAGAGCCCGCACCACCGCTTCGTTTGCGAGGACGAGCTTTTCAACTTCATCTTTGGCCATGTCCTTGGCGACGGTGATCTCATCGCGCCGCTTCCCGTTGATCTGGATCGGCAGCGTCACGGTGTCTTCGACCAGCATCGCCTCATCGGCTACTGGCCAAGGCGCGGTAGAGACGAGGCCCTCGCCACCTTGATGGGCCCAGATGTCTTCTGACAGGTGGGGCGTCATGGGTGCCATGAGTTGAGCCAAAGTCATGATCGCCTGGCGCTGCGCCGCGTAAGACGCTTTCGATTTCGAAAGCGTCGCGGTGAAGGCGTAGAGCTTGGCGATGGCCGCGTTGAAGCCAAAGCTTTCGACGCCCAACGTCACGTCGCGGATTGCCTTGTGCATTTCGAGCAGGAGCGCCTCGTCGCCCTGGCCGGGCGCGGCGCGGTCCATCTCACCGATCTTGTCGCAGAGGTTCCAGACGCGGGTGAGGTGCTTGGAGGCGGCCTCCGCGCCGGATGCTGTCCATTCCACATCGCGCTCGGGGGGTGAGTCGGAGAGTACGAACCAACGCGCGGTGTCAGCGCCGTACTGGCCGACGATGGCTTGCGGGTCGACGACGTTGTTCTTTGACTTCGACATCTTGGCAGAGGGGACGATCTGTACTTCTTTTTCGCCGACGAATGCCTTCCCGTCCTTAAGGGTGACCTCTTCGGGGTAGTGAAAGATCGGCCGCCCGCCCTCTTCGGATTTGTAGATCGCGTGGGTCACCATGCCTTGGGTAAAGAGCGCATCGAAGGGTTCGGCGGCGCTTTCCGGTAGGTGCCCCGTTTTGATCATGGCGCGGGCGAAGAAGCGGGAATAAAGCAGGTGAAGGATCGCGTGCTCGATGCCGCCGATATACTGGTCGACATTCATCCAGTAGGTGGCTTCATCCATGTCCGTGGGCGTCTCAGCCCGGGGAGCTGTGAAGCGGGTATAGTACCAAGACGAGTCCACGAAGGTATCCATCGTGTCTGTTTCGCGCTTGGCCGGGATGCCGCAAGACGGGCAAGGCACGTCACGCCAGGTCGGGTGGCGATCCAGAGGGTTGCCGGGGATTGAGAAGTCAATCGGCTCATTGCCATTGTCGTAGGGCAGCTCGATCGGCAGGTTGCTTTTCTTTTCCGGCACCACGCCGCATGTCTCGCAATGGACGACCGGGATCGGGCAGCCCCAATAGCGTTGCCGCGAGAGGCCCCAGTCACGCAGGCGAAACTGTACCTGCCCTTTGCCGAGATCCTGTTCTTCAAACCAGTCGATCGTGGCGTCGATCCCCTCCTGGCTGGTGGCCTCACCCACGCCCGCGAAATGGTCGATATAGGAAACCGTTTCGCTCTTAGCGGGCACGAGCGCCTCATTGCCGACTTCGGTCTCGTCGCCAGGCATGTAGAAGGCGTTTTGGACTAACAGATCGTATTTGCGTGCGAAATCGAGGTCGCGTTGATCGTGCGCCGGGCAGCCAAACACCGCGCCTGTGCCGTAATCCATCAGGACAAAATTCCCGATCCATACCGGGAGGTCACGATCTGGGTAAACCGGATGCGTGACGCGGATGCCGGTATCCACGCCCTTCTTTTCTGCCTTTTCCATGGCCGCTTCGGTGGTGTCCATCTTGCGGCATTCGTCGATGAACTCGGCGAGGTCGGGCCGCTCTGCTTCGAGCGCTTTGGCCACCGGATGATCCGGTGCGATGGCGATGAAGGAGGCGCCGCGCATCGTGTCCGGACGCGTCGAGTAGCACAGGATCGGCGCGCCGCCATCCTTGCGCTGGAAAGGGATGTCGATCCCGCGGGAGCGACCGATCCAGTTTTCTTGCATGAGGCGCACTTTGGCAGGCCAGTCGTCGAGAGCTTCCAGCGCCTCGAGCAGTTCGTCTGCCATGTCAGAGATTTTGAAAAACCACTGCGTGAGCTCGCGCTTTTCGACCTCCGCGCCGGAGCGCCAGCCTTTACCGTCGATCACTTGTTCATTGGCGAGCACGGTCATGTCGACCGGATCCCAGTTCACGACAGCGGGTTTGCGGTCGATGAGCCCGGCCTCGAGCATGTCGAGGAAGAGTGATTGCTGCTGGCCGTAGTACTCGGGGTCGCAGGTGGCGAACATGCGCGACCAGTCGAGCGAGAGGCCGAGCGGCTTCATCTGCTCGACCATCGCGTCGATGTTTGAATAGGTCCAATCCTTGGGGTGGCCGCCCGAGGCCATGGCCGCATTTTCGGCAGGCATTCCGAAGGCGTCGAAGCCCATGGGATGCAGCACCGAATGCCCGGTCGCCATTTTATAGCGCGCGATTACGTCGCCCATCGTGTAGTTCCGAACGTGGCCCATATGGAGGCGGCCCGACGGGTAGGGGAACATCTCCAGCACGTAGTATTTCGGCTTTTCGGCGTCGCGTTTGGCCGTGAAGATACCGGCCTTGTCCCAGGCTTCCTGC